>CAVRZY010000088.1:0-14292 GCA_963725415.1 uncultured Acidobacteriota bacterium
AGTGGACCACCGCGTCGAACGGAAGGAGGTGTTCGACGAGAGCTGGCGGGTCATGAAGCACCGCTTCTACGATCCCGACATGCACGGCGCGAATTGGGCTCAGGCCAAGTCCACCTATGAACCGCTGCTGGAGCATGTGGCCGACCAGGAGGAAATGCACGATCTCATCCTGCGCATGATCGGCGAGCTGAATGCTTCCCATACGGGGATTTCGGCCGGCGGCCCTCCCGACCGGTCGCAACCCCAGACCCGCTATCCGGGTTTTGAAATCGAGCCTGATCCCTCCGGTTATTACAAGGTCTCCTACATCTACAAGGACGGCCCGGCCGACAAGGACTTCGTCAAGATCGCGGTGGGCAACTTCATTCTCGCGGTGAACGACCAGGAGCTGAAGGCGGGCGACAATTACTGGAAACTCTACAACGCCGCTTCGGGGAGGAAGGTGGAGTTCACCCTGAACTCGAAGCCGGCCACAGAACGCGCCTGGAAGACGAAGCTGGAACCGGTGAGCAGCTCCAGCTACGCGACGCTGCAATACCAGAAGTGGGTGGCTGAGCGGCGCGCCGTGGTGGACAAGCTGTCCGGAAGCGAGATCGGCTATCTGCACATCCGCTCCATGGATGCAGAGTCGCTGCGGAAATTCGAGCGCGAGCTGGTGGACAACCATTTCAAGAAGGCGCTCGTCATCGACCAGCGGTTCAACCCGGGCGGCGGAATCGACGTCGAGCTGCTGCAAATCCTGGGGCAGCGGCAGTATCAGTACACGCGCCCGCGCGGCTCGATCAACGTGGCGCGGCCGCAGCGGGCTTTCTACGGCCCCATGGTGGTGATGCAGAACGAGAGATCCACCAGCGACGCCGAGATGTTCCCGGACGGCTTCCGCAGCCTGGGGCTGGGCAAGGTGGTCGGAGTCACGACCTACGGGGCGGTGATCGGCACCGGCTCGCAGCGGCTGATGGACGGCTCGATGATCCGCACGCCGGCTTCCGGAGTGTGGAACGTCAAGGGTTACAACCTGGAGAATTACGGCGTGCCGCCGGACGTGTACGTGGACAACACTCCGGAAGATTTTCTGAAGGGCCGCGACGCACAACTCAAGAAGGCGGTCGAGGTGCTGAAGGCGGAGCTGGCAAAAAAGAAGCCCTAAAGCGAGCTTCGACCGAGGGTGATTACGAGAATTGATCGATCTGCACACCCATACCGACGAGTCTGACGGCAGCTATTCGCCTGCGCAACTGGTGCAGGCCGCCGTCGAGATGCGGCTGGAGGCGCTGGGGATCTGTGACCACGACACGTTCGCGGGCTACGATAAGGCCACGCCTGTGGCGCAGGCTGCGGGCCTGGAGCTGGTCTGCGGGATCGAAGTGAGCACCCGGCTGCGGCGCGAGTCAGACACGCGCGGCAAGTCCGTCCACCTGCTGGGCTACTTCCTGCACGGGCCTCCTTCTGCTGAATTTTGCGCCTGGTTGGAAGAGATGCAGCGGCGACGGCGGGAGCGCAACGCCCAGATGGCGGCCCGCCTGGCGGCGCTGGGAGTGGACGTCAGCCTGGAGGAGGTGGAAGCACTGGGGCGCAGCGTGGCGGGGCGGCCCCACTTCGCACGCCTCCTGCTGCGTAAAGGCTACGTGACAACCATCCAGAAAGCCTTCGACGTGTACCTGAGCGAATCCGGCAGAGCGTACGTCGAGCGCAGGGAGCCGGACCTGGCGGAGGGAATCCGCAGAATCGCTGCGGCGGGTGGATTGCCGTCGCTGGCCCATCCTCTGCGGCTGGGCAAGCACGCCGCAAACGTCATGGACCGGCTGGTCGGCCAGATGCACGAGCTGGGGCTGAAGGGCATCGAAGCTTATTCCAGCGAGCACGGTCCCGCAGACGTCGAGCGGTTCCTGTCGATAGCGAAGCACTTTGACCTGGCCCTCACGGGCGGCTCGGATTTTCACGGAGAGGGCAAGCCGGGCGTCTGCCTGGGCACGGGGAAAAACGGGAACCTGTCGCTGCCGCGCAGCTTGCTGGATGAGCTGCGGGTCAGGTCCGATAGCTGGCGTTGATCTTGATGTAGCCGTCGGTCAGGTCGCAGGTCCAGAAGCGCGCCTGGCCTTCACCTTTTCCTCGCAGGATAAAGCGGATGATGCACTCGCGCGCCTCCAGCAGGTGCTTCAGGTCGCGCTCCGAGAACTCGGCCGCCACGCCGGAGCGGCACACCCGCACCCCCTGAAGACAAATGTCCACTTTCGACAGATCCAGCTCCACGCCCGCGTTGCCGGCGGCCGACAGGATGCGGCCCCAATTGGGATCCGAGCCGGCGATGGCGGTCTTCACCAGCGGTGAATTGGCAATGGCGCGGGCGATCCGGTCAGCTTCGCCGCGGTTCCTGGCGCCGACCACGTGGATGGTGATCAGCTTGCGCGCCCCTTCGCCGTCGCGGGCGATTTTTTCGGCTAGGTCCTCCATCACCCAGCACAGCACTTCGTTGAACACCATCCGTTCTGTCTGGTTCGGCCTCACCCCCGAGACCCCATTGGCCAGTAGCACCACGGCGTCGTTGGTCGAGGTGTCGCCGTCCACCGAGAGCTGGTGATAGCTGCGCTCGACCGCCCCGGCCAGCGACTGGCGCAGATGGACGGGCGAGATGTCGGCGTCGGTCAGGACGAATCCCAGCATGGTCGCCATCTGCGGATGGATCATGCCGGCGCCCTTGGTCATGCCGGCGATGTGGATGGTTCCGGCGCGGAGCGGCACTTCTCCGAAGGCCACTTTGGCAGTGCGGTCGGTGGTGAGAATGGCGCGGGAGACGTCGTTGAAGCGGGCTGGAGAAAGCGCCTCGATGAGGCGTGGCAGGGCGTCGATGATCAGTTTGGGGTCCAGCTCCACTCCGATGACCCCCGTCGAGGCCGGCAGCACCTCGACGGCCGGCAGCCTGAGAGCCTTCGCCAGGGCCCGGCAGCAGGCCAGGCTGACGCGATCCTGGGTGCGCGTGGCACAGTTGGCGTTGCCCGCGTTCACCAGGATGGCGCGCGCCACGCCGCCCGTGGCTCCGAGATGCTTGCGAGCCAGCCGCACCGGCGCGGCTTGCACCCGATTCCGCGTGAACATCGCCGCCGCGGAGGCCGGCGCGTCCGACACAATCAGCGCCAGGTCATCCTTCTTCTCTTTGCGCAGGCCCGCGTAGGTCGTCGAGTATCGATAGCCGAATGGAAGCGTCAATTGCCGATCTCTCCCAGCACTTCATTGTCCAACAAATGCTGCCCGTTCAGGAAAGCCGCAGTGGACATTCTCTTTCTACCCTCCAGTTGCAGCTCCAGCAGCTCCAGTGAGGCGCCCTGGCCGCAAGTCACACGCAGCCGGCCCTTGGCGGGATGCAGCGAGCCGGGCGCGCCGCCCATGGGGTCGCTAAGGCGCGTCCTCCAGATGTGCAGCAGGTTGCCGCGAAACCCGGCATAGCAGCCTGGCCAGGGAAGAAAGCCGCGCACGCGGTTGTGGATTTCGCCGGCGGCTCTGGTCCAGTCCGCCAGGCCGTCCTCCTTGGTCAACAGCCGCGCGTAGCTGGCGATCGAGGAATCCTGCTTTCTCGGAACAAGACGGCCGGCCTCCACACCTCGCAAAGTCTCCACCAGGAGCGCAGCCCCCATTGATGCCAGCCTCTCGGAGAGTTCCAGCGCCGTTTCTTCTTCTCCAATGCGAGCTTCCGCCTGGAGCAGAATGTCGCCGGTGTCCAAGCCCGCGTCGATGCGCATGGTAGTGACCCCAGTGCGCACTTCGCCGTTGGCAATCGCCCACTGGATGGGAGCGGCGCCGCGGTATTTCGGCAGCAGCGATGCGTGTACGTTGATGATGCCCTGCGGCGGGATGTCGATAATGGTCTGCGGGATGATCTTCCCATACCCGACTACGACCATGGCCTCCGGTCTCAAGCTCGCCAGGAATTCCGCGACCTCCGGCGCCTTGATTCGCTCCGGCTGGTAAACGGAGAGACCCAAACGCTCAGCGGCTTGCTTGACGGGCGAGGCTGCCAGCTCCTGACCCCGCCCGCGCGGGCGATCCGGCTGGGTGACGACCGCCAGCACCTGGTGTCCCGCCTCCAGGATGTGCTCCAGGGTGGGGACTGCGAAATCAGGACTGCCCAGAAAGACCAGCCGCATCAGCTTGCCTCCCGCCGCTGGCCCGGATTTCTCACCAGATCCCAGTTCCGGCGAAGATGTGGCGCGGGCTTCAGCCTGCCGAGTCCAGACTCGTCTGGACGCCAGTGCTTCTCTCGAACCGGAACAACGCGTCTCGGCACGAGTGCCGAGACGGCAGCCTGAAGAGGCTGCGCCACAAGGTCAACAGTGCGGTCAGGATCTGGCATGGTGAGAAATCCGGGCTAGCAACTTCCTTTCAAGCCCATTCTCCTGCTTTGACCAGCTTGCGGATCTTGCGGCGGATCAGATCGCGCTTCAAGGGGCTGATGTGGCTGATGAAGAGCCTTCCGCGCAGGTGGTCGGTTTCGTGCTGGAGGGCGCGCGCCAGCAGGTCCTCGCCGCTGATCTCGAAGCTCTCTCCTTTTGCATTCTGGGCCCGCACCGTGACCCGCTTGCTGCGCTTGACTTGCTCGCGGAAGCCCGGCATGCTGAGGCAACCCTCTTCGCAGATCTGCGCGCCTTCCAGCTTCACAATCTCCGGGTTGATGAGCACGAGCTTCTGGGAAGGGTCTTCCCCGGCTGAGACATCGATCACCGCGATGCGGCGCGGGATGCCAATCTGCGTCGCAGCCAGCCCCACGCCTTTGGCCGCATACATGGATTCGAACATGTCCTCCAGGAGCTTGTGCAGCTCGGGTGTATCGAACTCCGTGACCGTCTCCGCGCCATTCTCCAGGACTGGATTGCCATATTTCACGATGGGGTAGATCATCAGTAGTTCTTCACCTGCTCCAGATAGGCTTCGAAGTTGCGTCTGGTCTCTGCCAGGGAGTCGCCGCCGAACTTTTCCAGGAATGCCTGGGCGAGCACGAACGCCACCATCGCTTCCCCGATGACGCCCGCGGCCGGGACCACGCAGACATCGCTGCGCTCGTAAGAGGCCACGGCCGGCTCCCGACTCACCAGGTCAACCGATTCCAAAGGGCGGCGCAGTGTCGAAATGGGCTTCAAGTAAGCCCCGCACCACCACGTCCTGTCCGTTGCTGATGCCTCCCTCGATGCCGCCGGCCCGATTGGAGTCGCGGGTGAACTGGCTCCGCTCGCGGTCATAGTGAATGGTGTCCTGTACCCGTGAACCGAACGAGGCGCTGGCTTCCTCGGCGTGGCCGATCTCGATGCCTTTAACCGCCTGGATCGAGACCAGGGCCTGCGCCAGCCGCCCGTCCAGGCGGGTGTCCCAGGCGATGTGGGACCCCAGCCCCGGAGGCACCTCATGGGCCACAACCTCGAAGACCCCGCCCACGCTGTCGCCGGTGCGGTAGGCCTCGTCCACGACCTCTTTCATCTTCTGTTCGACCTCCGCATCCACGCAGGCCAGCACGACTTCCGTCTTGTGCGTGAGCGCGAGGATTTCCTCCCAGGCGGCCGCCCTGTTGAGCCGGACGCCTCCCACCGCCATGACGTGGCTCAGAATCTGGACGCCGAACTGGGCCAGGAACGTCTTGGCCAGGCCGCCGACCGCCACTCGGGCAGTGGTTTCGCGGGCGCTGGCCCGCTCCAGGATATAGCGGGCATCGCGCAGGTTGTACTTGATGGCCCCAGCCAGGTCGGCATGGCCTGGTCGCGGGCGGGTGACGGACTTCTTGCCCTGCTCGGCGCCTGCGGAACTCTCTACCGGGAGGGCTTCGGCCCAGTTCTGCCAGTCCCGGTTGCGGATCAGCACCGTGATGGGCGAGCCGATGGTCTGGGAATGGCGGACCCCCGCCACCATCACCGCCCGGTCGGCCTCGATCTTCATGCGCCCGCCTCGTCCGTAGCCCTGCTGGCGGCGCCATAGCTCGTGGTTGATGGCTTCCACGGACACGGGAATACCCGCGGGAAGCCCCGTCAGGGTGGCCACCAGGCATTCCCCATGCGATTCGCCGGACGTCTCAAAGCGCAACACTTTTGCCCTCCCTATGTTATCGAAGCTTGAGAATTGTCAGCAAGCTGCGGCCAAGGCCATGCCCCCCGCATAAGAGACTGACACTACCCTCACTCTAAAGGCAAATCACACAACGGTTTTCCCATAGACTTTCTTATTAAGGAAAGTTTGGCCGCCGCGGATACCCGGCGGCACACCCATCTTATCCCGTTTTCATAAATGTTCCATCGATTCGGAGGGAGACTTTTGTGCCGCTGAGCAGGATGGAGGCATTAGAGCGGTTGGCAGGCCGAGTAGCCCATCATGTCAACAACATGGCCTCCAGTGAGACTGCGGCGAAAACTGCCGAGGAAATCCTGCCGGCCGCCAAGTGCGTGGCCGACTTGACTACCGAGTTGCTGGGCTCGGGCGCCTCTGAGCCAAGCCGCCTGGATCTGGGAATGCCGGCCGCGGAAGCCTCGAACCCAGCGCCTGAGCCCAGAAAGGGCGCCGTCCTCTTGGTCGAGCATGAACCAGAAGACCGCAGGCCCTTGCGGGACATCTTAGTCGGGCTGGGCTACCAGGTTCTGGAGGCAGACACCGGCCAGCAGGCCATCCACATCTGCCAGCAGTACCCCGGCCTCATCCCCTTGCTGCTCACCGATGTGCTGGTGCCCGACATGAGCGGCCGCGAGCTAGCCGAGCGGCTGGCTCTGTTGCAGCCTCACATGGCCGTCGTTTACCTGTCCGCCTACACCGAGGACGAGATGGTCTCCTGCCGCATGCTGGGAGGGGGCGGCGCGACCTTGCACCAGCCCATTACCCCGGAAGCGCTGGCCTGCAAGCTGGCGGAAGTGTTCGAGACGCAATATTCGTAACGCAGCAAAGCCGCCAAGCCAAAAAGCCCCATATGACTGACAGCGACCCAACCATCCGCTGCGGGGACTGGTTTCTCTGCTTCAAGCGACTGCCGAAGGAGTAAAGCTCAGGCTTCCGGTCGAAGGGCGCCGCCTAAGGCCTCTGCGACGAGTCTCCAAGGGTGAGTGGCGTCCCCAGGGGGATTCGAACCCCCGTTGCCGCCGTGAAAGGGCGATGTCCTAGGCCGGGCTAGACGATGGGGACGGAAGTGCCGGAACGGGCAACTACTCTTTCACTGTAGCTTTCCAGGAGCGCCGGCGTCAACTCTGCGGGAGAGGCAGCGCGGGGTCATTGCCAGTCTGGGTTTCTCCAGCGTGCTCATGACAGGCGGGGTGAGAAGTCAGTGAGCAGAGTCTTGAGATTGTTCACGACACCGTCGCAAGGAGGCAGGTCCGGCACGAACAAACCCAGGGCGGCCTGCCAGTGAGTGCGGACCTGCGACAGAAGCTCCTCAGCGAAGAAATCATCGACGCTTCCGAAAGACACCTGCCGGTGTTCACACTTCCGTCGCCGTAAAGGAAGGAATTGCTCGCGTTCCACAGATCCGCCGAAGGCAGCCAGCACGCGCCAGAGGTCATAGAAGTCGCGAGCGCGAGGGCGACTCCAACCTCGCCTGGAGAGCCGCTGCTGCGTCTGCAATAGAGTCCGCAGTTTCTCTGCGACGATCTCCTCAAGTTGGTAGGACTGAACTTGGACATCAAGATCTTCCTCTTCGGGGGGCTGCCGCCTCTGCGATCCTCGTGCGTGGCGGTCTCATTGGTCTCGGCTTGCCAGGTTCTCCTGGATCTGCCACCGCTTGTTGCACGGGCCGCGCCGGGGTCGCGTCGGATCGAGAACGCACATCCCCGCGATGGCGATTCTCTCCACGGTGAAGTGGGGCGCCGCCGAAGCTCATCCAGCCAGCGGCGCTGAAGTTGCTCGCCCCTCCGCCGGACGTGCTCCCAGTAGCTGCCTGCAGCCCAGCACCCTCTCACCTCCTCCAGCAGTGAGGCGAAGTAACGCAAGCTGGTGATCGGTAGGCATTGTGCACCAGGCGATCCAGGATACTGTCGGCCAGCGTAGGATCGCCGATCTGCGCGTGCCCACTGGCGATGGGAAGCGGGCTGGTCAGAACCGTGGCGGGCCGCCCGTAACGGTCAGCGCAGATCTCCAGGAAGTCTCTTCGCTCCTGCTCGAGCAGGGGCGCCATGGCGAAGTCCTCCACCACCAGCAGGTCGGTGCGGGCCATCGACTCCAGCAGTTTGCCCAGGCTGCCGTCGGCGCGCCCCTGCGCCAACCACGACTTGCCCATCCCGGTCGGGCCGGTGAACAAAAGGCAGAGCTGTTGCAGCACCCATTGCGAGCTGGTCAGGCTGCGAATCAGCGCAGAAACCATCTGCCGAGGGTAACGATAGTGGATGCCCTCCCCACAGGTTTCGGGGTTCAGTTTGGACTTCTTCAGACGCCGCACCATGGCCTCGTTGGGTTCGGCCAGAGAAGAGAATTGCCGCTTCCGCAGCGCGGCCAGGACCCACCTCTGGACCAGTGGCACTCTGGCCTCGGCCTTGGCCCTGTCGCGAGGGCGCCGCGGACGGGCGGGAAGAATGCCGACGCTGTAGTGGACCGCCAGGTCTTTTCCGGCACATGGTCCCCTTCCTTTCCAAGGGACCATGCCGCCTTGGGATTACCCAGCGCGCCAAGCTTCTACCACCGTC
Source organism: uncultured Acidobacteriota bacterium (assembly GCA_963725415.1). Taxonomy (GTDB): domain Bacteria; phylum Acidobacteriota; class Terriglobia; order Bryobacterales; family Bryobacteraceae; genus CAVRZY01. Next base: position 8,634 of record CAVRZY010000088.1, read on the forward strand.
CCGTTCCGGTCATGCGGGGCGCCATTCCGGTAACCGGGGCACCATTCCGGCAACTGGGGCACCGTTCCGTTGCACCCGGAAAAGTGCCCCGCTTCCCAACGGAATCAGCGCCCCACTTCGACCAGAGTCCGCACCTTGCGCAACCTAACGATCCAGCCTCCTCTCGCCAGATACGACAGAAGGACGTTCACATCCCCGTCTGGAACGCCGATGTCCAAGGCTGCCGCACGGGCATCGGCGGATGAGAAAACGATCTGACCGGCGTTGGCCAGATGGCGCAGTAGCTTGCGGCCGTGCGTTTCTCCATAGCGGGTTGTCTCTTGAGATTGCGCCTTTGACCTCCCTGCTGGTGGCTATGTGGACCGTCAAATAATCCAAAATCTCGCGGAGCCGATGACGGCTGAACGCTCCCTTACCGCGGACGCACCGGAGTCCGCTTGAAGTCCGAGCGGTTTAGCAGCATGTCGTGATTGGGATCGTAGTCCCGATCGTTGGAGAGGATGACCTCGCCGCTGGGGTTGACCCAAGGGTAGCGCCACTGGTCGGTGTCCACCTCGATCTGCTTGGTGTAGGGGTTAACATACTCTTCCTGCTCGGTCAGGGTCAGGAACATGTCGTTCTGGATTTCGGCGTTGGTGCGCTTTCTGTGGGCGATGATCTCGCGCTCGATGCGCTGCACTTCCTGCTAGGTCCGGAGGGCGATTTGCCCGCGCTCGATCTGCCCGCGCAGTTCGCCAGCCACCCACTGTGGGCTAGGTCTGGCGGAATTCTGAATCACCGCGATGACGCGCCCCCATAGTTGCTCCCCGGCGGGAACAGCCCCATCTGGCCGGCCGGCGAGCGGCGCGCGTCGAAATAGAGCATCTCCAGCAGGAAGCGAACCAGGACCGTGCCGGCCTCATCGCGTTTGACAGTGAAATCCAGCTTCGGTTGGGCTCCCACCTGCGCTGTAGGTGGATTGCCTGGGGAACCCCGCCCGGGCTCTTCGGCTGCCAAGCCGCCACCCCAGCGGCCATTCCGCACAGCAGGAAGAAAACCGTAGGAAAGCGTTGCATATCCGAGCCAGCCTATATCACCGGGCCTCCCCGGTCAACGACCTGCCGGGTGTAAATGCCTCAGTCTCCGGGGCAATAGCCTGTGCAGCCGGGTAGGATAGGCTTTCAGCCGGTCCGGACGCCTTTCGAATACCGCCCGAGACAAGCTGAAGCTTGTCCCACGGCCCCCGAGACTGAGGCATTGCGTATAGAATTGGGTGGTGTAGCCGGCCATGCGGCGACCCGCTGAAATTTCCGTCGAGTCCATCAAGGCAGAACTGGGGAGAATACTGGCCAGCGGGACTTTTGCCCACGCGGAGCGCTTGAGCCGCCTGGTGCGCTTCACCGTCGAGCAGACCATCCAGGGCCATGGGGATGAGATCAAAGAATACCTGCTGGGCGTCAAGGTGTTCGACCGAGGGGAGTCCTTCGATCCCCGCATCGACCCGGTGGTCCGCGTGGAGGCCCACCGGCTGCGCTCCAAGCTCAAGGCGTATTACGACGGCGAAGGGCGCGACGATCCTGTCCGCATTGAGTATCCCAAAGGAAGCTATGCGCCGGTGTTCCGCAGCGCGGCTGTTCCCGCCTCCGGAGCAGATCGAGTCCGGGCCTGGGTTGGGCAAAGGAAGACACTGGCCGCCCTGGCAGTTTTGCTAGGGGGCGCCTTGGCGATTTACTGGGTGGCCGGGGCGCTCTTGGGCACCAAGCGGCCGGCGCCTGTGCACCCGGTGGCGCCCGCCTCGGTGGCCGTGCTTCCGTTTGCCGACGTCAGCCCGGAACAGAATCAGGAATACTTCTGCGACGGGATCACCGAAGAACTCATCAACGCCCTGGCGAAAGTAGAGGGCTTGCGGGTGGTGTCGCGGACCTCGGCCTTTGAATTCAAGGGGAAGGCTTACGACATCCGCAAAATCGGCGAACAACTCAACGTCTCGACGGTGCTGGAGGGGAGCGTGCGGAAGGCCGGGAACCGGCTGCGCATCACGGCCCAGCTTGTGAAGGTGGCCGATGGCTATCATCTCTGGTCCGGGACTTACGACCGGGAGCTGAAAGATGTGTTCGCCATCCAGGAGGAGATTTCCCGGGCCATCGTGGACGCACTCCGCCTCCGGCTGGTGGGCGCACCCAGCCAGCGGCTGGTCAGGGAAGAGACCCGCAACCTGGAGGCTTACAACCTGTATCTGAAAGGGCGGTACCACTGGAACAAGCGGACCGAAGAGGGACTCCAGAAGAGCATCGAGTATTTTGAGCAGGCCATCCGGGAGGAGCCGAACTGGGCCACCATCTATGCCGCCGTAGCCGACTCCTACGCCTTGCTGGCCTCCTATGGCGTCTTGCCCCCGGCCTACGCGATGCCCAAGGCGAAAAACGCGGCCCTTCGAGCGCTGGGAACCGATGACACGCTCGCCCAAGCGCATGCTTCGCTGGGTTTTGTGCGCTCGTTCTACGACTGGGACTGGACGGGGGCCGAGCGAGACTACCAACGCGCCATCGAGCTCAACCCCGGCTATGCCACCGCGCGCCACTGGTATTCCGGATGCCTGCGGGCCCTGGGACGCCTGGAGGAAGCCATGGCGGAGATCAAGCGCGCACAGGAGCTGGATCCCTTGTCGCTGGCCATCGGCAGGGACCTGGGGCGGACTTACCAGGCGAGCCGCCAGTTCGATAAGGCCATCGAGCAATACCGTAGGGTGCTGGAGCTGGACCCGAATTTTCCCTCGGGATATGTCCACCTGGGGATGGCCTATGAAGACAAACTAATGTACCGGGAGGCCCTGGCGGCTTTTCAAAAGGCTAGAGCCCTGCCCGGGGGAAATCCGCTCACCACCGGCGCACTGGGCCACTGCCATGCGGTCTCGGGCAACAGAGGCGAGGCCCAGAAGCTCCTGGAGGAGTTGGAGGGACTCTCCGGGCGAAGATATGTCTCACCGACCAGCCGAGCGCTGATCTATATCGGGCTGGGGGAAAAGGATCGGGTGTTTGTGTGGCTGGAGAAGGCCTACCAAGAGCACGATCCCTGGCTGGCGTGGTTGAAAGTGGACCCCATCTTTGACAGCCTGCGCACGGATGCGCGGTTCACGGACCTGCTCAAGAGGGTGCGTTTGCTGCCGTAGTCCTCCCGTAACGTTACGCTAACGGTTACGCAACCCTAATACACTTGCGCCGCCGCACCCTGCGGGTGCAGTCTGTTGTTCTCATTAGGAGGAGAGAAACTGCAAGTGTGCCGGTTCTTCCTCGCACTCGGCACACCCGTCAACAGCGTAATGCCCCAGAAGCTGTGAAAAAATTCAAACGTCCCGCTTCTCACGCACTGCAATCCCACTGTTTTCAGTGTGGGATATGCCTCCGGCTTGTCCTCTTGACACGCCGGAAGATTTTTTTCACAGCTTCTCAGAAGGTGGGAAAGAATGCTCGCTTTACTTCGGCTGCCCGCAACGCAGGCCGGGGGCCTGCGCCACCTCAACAACTTGCCAGTTTTGTGGGGCAGGTCCCCGGACGCCCTGGCATTTTTTTCACAGCGGTTGTTCTCATTTTCGAGAGGCCTTGGGCACCATCTAGGCCTGCCAGGCTGGCAAAGACGCCTTCCTGGAAAACCGGCCTCGCACACCCTGGCGGAAGGACGCAAGATGATCGAGGCGGCGCAAAAGTACAACCGGATCGTCCAGCACGGCACACAACTGGACCACTTCCGCAACTTTCTCCGGGCCATGCGCAGCCGCAAGCATGCCGACCTTACCGCCGACATCGGGGAAGGACACAAGAGCACCGTTTTGAACCACCTGGCCAACATCGCCTATCGGACCGGTCGCACGTTGCGGTTCGACCCCCGTTCCGAGCGATTCCCGGGCGACGAGGAGGCCAACCGGCTGCTGACTCGAATCTATCGAGCGCCCTTTGTGGCGCCCGACAAGGTGTGATCGGAGAACTCATGGAGCGAAAACTGCCCTCCGCGCCCCGGCTAGCAGTCTGCCTGGCTGCTGTGTTGACCGCGGTCAGCGCGGCTGCCCCGCCCGAGGCCAAGATCACGGTTCGGCCCAACTCGCGCCTCGGCAGGATTGACCCCAACATCTACGGCCACTTCCCGGAGCTGGTCTTTCGCGTCTTTTATGGCGGGCTGTGGGCCGAGATGCTCCAGATGCGCAAATTCGAAGGCCGAGACGGCGAGTATGGCGTTGTCCGCCCCTGGTTCGCCATCGGACGAACTGCCAAGACGCATTTCATGCACGACAACACCAGCTTCTACTCCGGGAACCAGTCGCAGAAGATCGTCAGTTGGGAGTCGCCGGGTCGTGAAGTCGGGCTTGGGCAGAGGGAACTGTACCTGGAGCAGGGGAAAGCGTACGAGGTTCGCATCAACGTCAAGCAAGAAGGGATAACAACCCCGCTGGTTGTCTCACTGGAGGGCCAAGGCGGGACCTACGCTAGCCGTCAACTGACTCTGCCGGACACGAGCTGGAATCGGTTTGCGTTGACGTTGCGTCCCTCCCAGACGGATCGGGACGGCAGCTTCACCTTGAAGTTCGCAGGTCCAGGGACCCTTTGGATCGGAACAGCCTCTTTGATGCCGGAGGATCATCTCTCCGGATACCGCAAGGATGTAAGCGAGGCTCTTCGTGAAATCAAGATTCCCCACTTGCGCTGGCCCGGAGGGAACCTAGTGTCGTACTACCGCTGGGAGGACGGCCTCGGGGACCGCGACCGGCGTCCCTCCCGGTTGAACCTGTCCCGCGCCATCGAGCAGGAAGGACTTCACTGGGAGCCGAACGACGTAGGGATCGACGAGTTCATGGACCTGTGCCGGCTGACCGGGGCGGAACCCTTTGTGGTCGTCAACGCGGGGGACGGAACGGCTGAAGAGGCAGCCCGGTGGGTCGAGTACTGCAACGGCCCTGTGACATCCACCTACGGCGCCAAGCGCGCCGCCAACGGGCACGCTGAACGCTACCGCGTGAAACTGTGGGGCATCGGAAATGAGGTGTTCGGCGACTGGCAGGGCGGCCACGTCGATGAGGAAACCTACGCGCGAGGGGTGGTCGCCTTCGCCCGGGCCATGCGCGCGGTCGATCCAGGCCTGAAATTTGTGGCGGCCGGCGGACGATCCTGGACCTACCCCCGATGGAATCAGGCGCTCCTGGACATTGCCCGGGGATATTTCGATTACCTCTCGCTGCATTCCTATGCCAAGAAATACCGCCGGAACATGAAGAAGGAAGATCTGAAAGACCCGGCGTTCGCCAAGGAGTTTTACTACTACATCGTCTCCTCGCCTTACGGCATCGAAGAGCAGATCAAACTGACGGCTGCCGAAATCAAGGCTGCCCTTCCCCAGGGTCCCGAGATTCCGATTGCGTTTGATGAGTGGAACTGCTGGGCCTATCGGGCGCCCAACCGCGGCTACGGCGACCACGAGGTTGATTTCGCGCTGCGGGATGGAATTTACACGGCCGGCGTGTTTCACGCCTTTCGACGCCAGCACAAGGCGCTTACCCTGGCCAGTTTCTCGATGACGGTAAATGCCCTGGGCCTCATCCGGGTCAATCGATTTGGGTTGTTCTTCAATCCCCAATACTTGGCCTTTAAGATGTACATGAACCACCAGGGGCCGATCTTGGTCGAATCCGGGG
>CAVRZY010000089.1:0-29198 GCA_963725415.1 uncultured Acidobacteriota bacterium
TCAGCATTCCGGCCAGGGGCGGCGGCGCGGCCAACATGATTTCTTCGGATACGGCGACGCCATTCGGGCGTCGTTGATCCGCCACCTGCCCCGGCGGCCCGTCCGGGCCCTGGACGTGGGAACGGGTTTTGGTCGGAATGCGGTGTTTCTCGCGCACCACCTCCCGCCGGGGAGCCACGTCTGGTCCGTGGACCCCTCGGAGGATTCCCTGAAGATGGGAGAGGAGGCCGTCCTGAAGGCGGGGCTGGCGTCCCAGGTCTCCCTGCTTCCCGGGACGGCGGAGCGGTTGCCGTTCGCCGACGACGAGTTTCACCTCGCCATGGGGGTCATGCTCTTCCACCACCTGGTCGAGGTGCCGCCGGCCCTGCGGGAGATGGCCCGGGTGACCCGGCCCGGGGGGAAGCTCCTCGTGGTGGACTGGGGACCGACGGCGCATCTTCTGCCGTTCGCCATCGAGCACCGGGCCGAGGACTTCTTCACCGGGCATGCGGTAGGCGACATGGTGCGAGAGATCGGCCTCCAGCCCGTGGTAGAGCAGCATCCGATGTGGTTCGTGGTCGAGGCCGTGAAGGAGTATGCGCGGATCTCGATCAGGAACGGCCTTCTTTCAGGAGGGCTCGCGTGTCCCGCCGGAGGCGCCGGAGAGCCTCCTCATCGTCGCTTCGGTAATATCCCCGAATCCGTGCCTGCCGATCCACCAGGACGAACCACGAGCTGTGGATGAACGGGGGAACCAGGAAATCGGAGTGGGCAAATGCCGGGACGGGCTCGACCAGGCCCGAAAGAAGCCGGCTCAACGTCCGGCCGGGGGTTTCCTCGCGCCAGGCTGCCCGATCCATCGGTCGCCGGCGAGCACCGGGCTGCCCCGGCTTCTCGGGCTCCTCCACACTCAGGTAAAATCCCTGCTGCGCCAGAGCGTAGATCGCCTGCTTCTCGCCGGTGAGGAATAGCCAGCGGTTGGGATCGGCCCCGAAGCGGGCCGCGTACCTGGCCAGCACCTTGGGGGTGTCCCGCGCCGGATCGACCGTGATCGAGACGAGGCGGAGATCCTGCTCGCCGGCGAAGTCGTCTTGCAGCGCGGCCAGCCGGGCGCTCTGCAGGGGGCAGGTGTCGGTGCAATGGGTGTAGATGAAGTTGGCGATCCAGACCTTTCCCCGGAAATCCGCCAGGCTGACCGTCCGTCCGCTCCGCTCGATGAACGAGAAGTCGGGAAGCGTCCCGAAGACCTGCAAGCCCTCGAGGCCAGCGTTCCCCCCGGTTCCAGAGTTCGAACCGGAGGTCCTGCCAGATCCACACGGCGGTGCCGAGGAAGCCGGCCAGAACCAGGACCAGCAGGCCCGATCCGAACATGCGCCGTGTGGAGAGCGGTGACTAGACAGAAGCCATACCGGGCCTTCCCTTTGGGGCCGGTGACGTCGTGACCCGCGGCTGCGGGTATACTATCGCAAGGAGGTTTGCCGTGGGAATCAGAGAAGCGCTTGGGCTCTTACCGGCGCGGGCTGCGCATCTCCCTGCTTATGCGCGCCCTGCGCGGCATCACATTGCGCAACTCGAAGACATCCGGAAACAGCTAAGTATGGGACCCGGCGACTTCGCGTTTTTCATCGCAGTCGTCCCGCCGCCACGAAGAAAGTCCAGCGTTGGGTGTACCAGCAAGTCAAAAATGCTCGGCCGCAACTCGGAGAGAGGGGACTCTTGGCCTAGGTCTTGAAATCACGGTTGATGGCACTGCGAAACGCTGGGGACCTGTGGCTGGCTGACCAGCGACAGTTCAATTGGGTGATGATGGGAGTCAGGACACTCGAGGATCTGTGCAACGTGATTATTGGCCATGAGAAACAGAGTGGGGGGAGGACTTCACAGGCTGAGCGAGGGGCCAAGTAGATCAGATCCTGGATTCCTGATTGAGTGTCCTGTCGCGGCCTCGTACCCATCCGATCGGTGCAATGCTCGCTGAACAGCCCGCCGATGCGCCTTGGACCTCTTGCCGACCGTGCTGACGGGCGTTGCCGCTAGGTGAGCGCCTGCTGTACAAAGTCGCGGAAGCCACAGTTGAAGATCGTCAGCTTGGGCGTGTCCACCCCGAAGACGTCCGCGACTCGCTTGAAGTACTCGGGGGGCGCACCTCGATTGACCACCACGACCTTCTCAAGCTCGGTCGTCCGATCTTGGATCGCACATCGGATCAAGCATTCTTGGCCAATGTCCGTGGCGGGCATACTCCAGCCGATCACGTAACATTCATCGGCCTCTGCAATGGCTCTAGTCTCAAGCCTCCGCGTGTCCTCCAGAAAGGGCAGTCCCGCTGGTTTGCACGGGACCGGCGGAAGTATGCAGAGGCCAACCTCTTGGGGAAGCTGGTTCGGGTAGGAGACGCGCTGGAACCTCTCGCTGGAGGGCCAGTAGCGCAACTCGCCGGCCTTGGTCAAGGGAACCGAGACAGGACCGGGCTCGAACTCGAAGGCACAGCTGCGCCGTTGATTGGGAATCTTGTAGGGTAGCAGCCAGTTCAATGAGCCATGTGGCTTAAGGATTGTGGTGCGTGATGGCCCTGCTGCGGGCGGCGACAGAGGCCGGGCCGGTACGCCGCCCGCCGCTCCGTCCGCCTCCGGCGGTGGGTCACCCTCGACCCAGTAAGGAACTGTAAAGCCGTAGCCGCCCGCCGGGTGCCAGCCCCCGCTCGACACCCGTTGGACAGCGCGATCAAGGGCAACGTCGTAGTTGTAACTAACGAAGCCATGCCGTGCATCGGGCATTGCGAACTGCCGCTGCAAAAAGCTCTCAAGCGGACCAGAATTCAGGTCCCAACCCACGCGGCAGAATACCTGGTTGATCGCATAGTTGAACCGCCGGAGAAGTTCTTGGACCGAATCGTCCCCGCCTCGCTGAGGGGCCCGTTGCAGCAGGGCCTCAATCGACTCCGCCGGGCGGTTCTTCAGCGTCCACCTGTATTCTTCTCGCAGCGTCGGGTCTGAAGGCCGCTGTCTGCCAAGCTTTTCGGCCAAGTGGGCGGCCTCCTTCGATGGCCATTCGTAGACACCGTAGCGATCAAGCTGCACTAGAGTCGTAAGGATCACCTCGCTGTCGAGGTGGTCAGCCATCACGCTGACAAAATCCCACATCAGCGGGACGGGTTTGCCGGGCAACTCAAGCGACTTGGTCAGGCCAGCGCCAATGAAATAGACGATGTTCCGCATGGACATCCCCCTTCGGTGTGCTGCCTCGCATTATAGTTCCGCACTCGGCTACAGGAGAACCCATTCCACGTGGTCCCATGGGGATCAGGCGCTTCCAGCCGATGTTCATCAACTGCTCGTAGTGAAAGCGCCCATGATGGGCCGCCGGGACTCGGCTATACTTGAGGCGTGAGAAAGCCAGCCATGTCGGTGGATGCTCAGGGAAAGCGGTTCCATTACACCGTGCTGTTCGAACGTGCGGAAGAGGGTGGGTATGTCGCCCACGTTCCGGCGCTGCCTGGTCTATGGACCCAGGGCGAGACGCTCGCGGAGACTCGGGCGATGGCCAGGGAGGCCATACTCGGATACATCGAGGGCCTCGTCAAGTCGGGCGAGCCGATCCCGCCAGACGGCCCTCCAAAGAAGCCGCGGAGGGAAGTCCTGGAGGTAGCGGTTCCCGCCTAGATGCGCCTGCCAACCCTCAAGCCCAGGCAGGTGATTCAAGCTCTCCAGCGGGGCGGCTTCGCCATCCATCATCAGCGTGGCAGTCACGTCTACTTGCGAGATCCCCAGAGACCTGGAATCCAAGTCTGCGTCCCCATGCATGGCGCGGATCTCAAACGAGGGGTGCTGCACGGCATCCTCAAGGATGCTGGAGTACCTTTGGAGGAGTTCCTGCGCTGGCTGTGACTTTCCGCTACCCCCGCAGCATCCCCACCGCTGCGTTCAGCAGCACCATGGCCATGCCGATCGGGATCAGCCGCTTCCAGCCGATGTTCATCAACTGGTCGTAGCGGTACCGCGGCCAGGTGCCACGGAACCAGATCATCGCATAGATGACCACCCAGACTTTCAGCAAGAACCAGAACAGGCCGATCACGGCGTGATTGATCACCGGCGCCAGGAACACCAGCCCCAGCACGATCAGGCCCAGGCCCACCGCCATCAGCAGCAGTTGGTAGATCTTGCTCTTCAGCCGCCGCGCCATGCGGAGACACAGCGCGCCCGAGATCGCCATAATCCCCAGCGGCACCCCGTAGTTCAGCGGATACTCCAGCCAGGCCACGTTGGGCAACGGACGCAGCCACCCGCCCCAGAACAATGTCACCGCCACCGCAGCGATCACGAAGATACTGGCGTACTCGGCCAAAAAATACAGCGCCCAGCGAAAACCGCTGTACTCGGTATGGAAGCCCGCCACCAGCTCCGATTCGGCCTCCGGCAGATCGAACGGCGCGCGGTTGGTCTCGGCTATGGCCGCAATCAGGTAGGTCACAAACGGCACCACCATCAGCCCGTAATTGTCGAAAACGAACCAGATGTGCCGCTCCTGCTGTGCCTTGACGATGTTGACCATCGACAGCGTCCCGGCCGCCATCACGGCGGACAGCAGCGAGAAGGCCAGCGCTACCTCGTAGCTGATCAGTTGCGCCCCGCTGCGCAGCGCCCCCAGCAGCGCATAGTGACTGTTCGAGGACCAGGCCCCCAGCACGATCCCCAGGATCCCCACCGCCGACATGGCGCTGATCACCAGCAGCCCCACGTTCACGTCCGCCACGTAAATGTACCGGCTCAGCGGAATCACCGAGGCCGCGGTCAGCGCGGTGAAAGTCGAAAGGCACGGCGCCATCCAGAAGATAGCCCGGTCGGAGTTGGCCGGGATAAGGTCCTCTTTGGTAAGCAGCTTCACTGCATCGGCGACCGGCTGAAGCAGCCCGTGCGGGCCCACGCGCATGGGACCCAGCCGCACCTGAAAGTCGGCCAGCACCTTGCGCTCGATCAGCGACAGAAACAGAGCCAGCATGGGGATGGCCAGCACCAGCGCCACCGTGATGATCAGCGGAACAACCAGCGGGTGTTGAAAGAAACTTTGCATAACAAGCTAGCGCATCAGCGAAGTTTGAGCCAGCCGCAGGAACGGCTCCGGATAAATCCCGATCAGCAGCGTCAGCACGCCGGTCACCCCCAGCGCCAGGCGCAGCCCGAAGCTGGAAGCTACCGGAACCTTGTCGGCCAGCTCGCCGATAAACATGCTCCGCACTACTCGGAAATAGTAATAGATGGCTACCGCCACATACAGCACTGCAATGACCGCCAGCACGTAGTGCCGGGTCTCGATCAGCGACAAGAAGATGTAGTACTTCCCCAGGAAACCCGCGGTGGGCGGAATCCCCGCCAGCGACAGCAAAAAGAGCAGCATCAGCAGCGCGTAGGCGGGGCTTTTCCTCATCAGGCCCGCCATGTCGTCCAGATCCTCGCCCAGCAGGTCCTTCCGCCGCAGCGCCACCACCACCAGGAACGCGCCCAGATTCATGAACGTGTACACCAGAAGGTACACCGCCACGCCCTTGATCCCGGTCTCGTTGCCCGCGATCAGGCCCAGCAGGATGTAGCCGGCGTGCGAGATCGAGCTGTAGGCCAGCAGCCGCTTGATGTTGGTCTGGCTGATGGCGGCCAGGTTGCCCACCGTCAGGCTGGCCACCGCGACACCGATCAGCAGCGGTTCCCAGACCTCCCGCGTGGCGGCGGGAAATCCCAAGAAGACCCGCAGCAGGAAAGCGAACGAGGCGGCCTTCGAACCCACCGACAGATACGCCGTCACGGTCGTCGGCGCCCCCTCGTAGGCGTCCGGCGCCCACATGTGGAAGGGCACTGCGGAAACCTTGAACAGCAGCCCCACCGCCGTCGTCGCCAGCGCCAGAAACACCACCGGGTCCCACGGGCTGCGCGCCGTCATCGCCGCGGTGACTTCACTCAACCGGGTCGAGCCCGACAGCCCGTACATCACCGAGAACCCGTACAGCAGGAACCCGCTCGAAAAGGCTCCCAGCAACAGGTACTTCATCCCGGCTTCATTCGAGCGTTTGTCCCCGCGCAGGAAGGCCACCATGATGTAGAAGCAGAGCGCCATCAGCTCCAGCCCCACAAACAGCGTCACCAGGTCGGTGCCGGTGGCCAGGAAGAACATCCCGCAGTTGGCCAGCAGGATCAACCCGTAATACTCGCCGTGATGCTCGCCCTCGATCTCCAGGTACTTGTAGGAAGCCACCGCCACAATGAAGGAGGCCGCCAGAAAGATCCAGTTGAAGAACAGCGCGAAGCCGTCGATGGTGATGGCGCCGTGGAACGCCGTAAACTGCGGCACTGCCTGCTCATTCAAAAAGCTCTGCTGGCGCCACAATCCCCAGCCCGCGAAGCCCAGGCCCAAGACCACGAACAGCAACAGCCATTTGCGCTGCTTTGGCTCCGGGAAAACCAGAAAATCGAACAGGAACACGGCGCAGCCGAACAGCGCCAGCATGATCGCAGGGATCAGCGCGAAATGATCCAGGGCGGTGTAGTATTGGCTCATCGGCTGCCCTCCGTAGCGGGGGTATGGGCTACAGGTTGCGCGATGTGCGCCGTGGCCCTCTGGAAGTAACCCGGTCTGACTCGCTCGACGATCTGCGCCACCGGCTTCTCCAGCACATCGAAGTACGGTTTCGGATACACCCCGATCCAGATGGCCCAGGCGATCAACGGCAGAAACGTCGCCAGCTCGCGGAGATTCAGGTCGGGCAGGCGCCGGTTTTTCTCATTGGTGACCTCGCCCAGCATGGTGCGCTGGTACAGCCACAACAGGTACGCGGCCCCCAGAATCACGCCCGTCACCGCGAACGCTGCCCAGACCCGGTTCGCCTCGAACGCTCCCTGCAAAATCGTGAACTCGCCGATGAAGCCGTTCAGCAGCGGAAGGCCCGCCGAACTCAGCATGGCGATGGCGAACACCGTCGCGTACACCGGCATCACGTGACCCAGGCCGCCGTAGTCCTTGATCTCCCGCGTGTGCCGCCGCTCGTAAATGACGCCCACGATCAAGAACAGCATGCCCGTCGAGATGCCGTGGTTGATCTGCTGGATCACGCTTCCGGCCAGCCCGTTCGGATTCAAGGCGAAAATGCCCAGCGTGCAGAAGCCCAGGTGGCTCACCGAGGAATAAGCCACCAGCTTCTTCCAATCCTGCTGCATCAGGCTCACCAGCGCCCCGTAAATGATGGCCACGATCGACAACACCGCCAGGATCTGAACGATCACCGGGTCGATCGAGGCCTTCGGCAGCAGCGGCAGCGAGAAGCGGATGAATCCGTACGTACCCATCTTCAGCAGCACGCTGGCCAGCACCACCGAACCCGCGGTCGGCGCTTCCACGTGCGCGTCCGGCAGCCAGGTGTGGAACGGAAACATCGGCACTTTGATCGCGAACCCGATAAAGAACGCCCAAAACACCCACTGCTGGACGCCCAGCGGCAGGTTCAACTGCATCAGCTCCGAGATTTCGAAGGTATAGAAACCGCGCTGCTGGTAGTGCTGGAAATACAGCGTCAGGATGCCCAGCAGCATCAACGTCCCCCCTGCCAGCGTGTACAGGAAAAACTTGATCGCGGCGTACAGCTTGCGGGGACCGCCCCACACCCCGATGATGAAGTACATCGGCACCAGCACCGCTTCCCAGAACACGAAGAACAGGAAGAAGTCCAGAGCGATGAACACGCCGATCATCCCTGTCTGCTGTAGCAGGAACATGGCGTAGTATTCCTTGACCCGCTCGTCGATCGCCCGCCAGGAAGACAGAATGGCAAGGAAGCCGATCACCGTGGTCAGCATCACCAGCAGCAGGCTGATGCCGTCGATGCCGATGTAGTACTTAACGCCCAGGCTGGGGATCCACTCCGCCCGCTCCACCATCTGGAATCCCGAAGCGTTCTTATTGAACCCGAATACCAGCGGCAGCGACACCAGGAACCCGGCGAACGCCGCCACGTTGGCCCAGATGCGAATCAGATTCTTCTGGGACGCCGGGATCAGCAGTAAGACGACCATGCCCACCAGCGGCGTGAACAAAACCCAACTTAGTAAGTGACCGTTCATCGAGTTAGCGCGTCAAGTAGTATCCGAATACCAGCACCACTCCCAGAACAAACACCAGCGCATAAGCCTGCACGGAACCCGTCTGCACGATGCGCACCGGGTAGGAAGACAGTTTCACCACAAACGACGACAGGCGCACCGCGCCATCGACCACCCAGGTGTCCCACCAGATGCTGAGGGTCGAACTGAAGCGGGTCAACCAGCCCGCGCCGTTGACCCCGCCGTCCACCACGCGGTTATCGAAGGATACCAAGGCGTTGCCGCCCCCCTTGGCCAGCCCGTTCACAAAAAGGAAATCGTAGATCTCGTCCACGTACCACTTGTTGTACAGGACCGTGTAGAGGGGGCCGGCGGCTTGCCGCACCGCCTCGGCCCGCTCCGGCCGCCGCTGGTAGAAGTGCCAGGCCAGGAAAATCCCCAAACACGCCGCGGCCACCGACAGGCCCATCAACAGCCATTCCGTCGAGGCCGCGTAGGCATGCTCCGCCGCCGCATGCGCGCCTTCCCCGCTCACCGCCGGCGCCAGCCAGTGCTCGAAAATCCGGAACCCCTCCGGCAGCGCGCTCCACAGCTTGGGCACGCCGATCCATCCCGCCAGAACGCTGCCGGCTGCCAGAGCCACCAGAGGGATCGTCATCACGCGAGGCGATTCATGGATGTGCGCGCTCGCTTTGGGGTCCACACGGGAAGGGCCATAAAAGGTCAGAGTCATGAGCCGCCACATGTAGAACGCCGTCATGCCGGCGGTGACAATGCCCACCACGTACACCGCGAGGAACCCGCTGCTGAACACCCGCCACAGAATCTCGTCCTTCGAGAAGAAACCCGCCAGGCCCGGGATGCCCGCAATGGCCAGCGTGCCGATGAGCATGGTCCGGTAAGTGATCGGAATCTTGTCCTTCAGCCCGCCCATCTTGCGCATGTCCTGCTCGCCCGAGATAGCGTGGATCACCGAGCCCGAGCCCAGGAACAACAGCGCCTTAAAGAACGCGTGCGTGTAGAGATGAAAGATGGCCACCCAGTAGGCGCCCACTCCGCAGGCCATGAACATGTAGCCGAGCTGGCTGATCGTCGAATACGCCAGCACCCGCTTGATATCGTTCTGCACCAGCGCAATCGAGGCCGCCAAAATCGCTGTGAACGCGCCGATTACGGCCACCAGCAAGGAAGTCTCCGGCGCCAGCCGGAACAGCATGTTCGACCGCGCCACCATGTAGACGCCGGCCGTAACCATGGTGGCCGCGTGGATCAAGGCCGACACCGGCGTGGGGCCTTCCATCGCGTCCGGCAGCCACACATACAGTGGGAACTGCGCGGACTTACCGGTAGCCCCCAGGAACAGCAATAGCGCCATCGCGCTCAGCACCCCGAAGCCCGCCGTCTCCGCCGTGAACCGCCCGCTCGCCAGGATCTGGTTCACGTCCAGGAACCGCACCGTCCCGAACACCGCAAACATCAGCAGCATGCCCAATAAGAACCCTGCGTCGCCGATGCGGTTGACGATGAATGCCTTCTTGCCTGCGTCCGCGGCCGACTTCTTGTGGAAGTAGAACCCGATCAGCAGGTAACTGCACAGGCCCACGCCTTCCCATCCCACGAACATCAGCACATAGTTGTTCGCCAGCACCAGCATCAGCATGAAAAACACGAACAGGTTCAGATACCCAAAGAACCGGTAGTACCCGCCTTCGTGCCCCATGTAGCCGATCGAGTAGACGTGGATCACAAATCCCACCCCGCTGACTACCAAAATCATCACCGAACTCAGCGGGTCCAGCAGGAATCCCCAATCCGCGGCGAACCGTGTCAGGCCGCCGCTTTCTGGCGAGAAAGGCAATCCTGCCAGCCAGGTGAACTGAATCACCTGATGGACCTTTTCGGGCAGCCCCGCCAGTTGCGCCACCGCGCCCACCGAAAAAATGAACGAAAGCAGGACCGTGCCAGGGCAGAGAAGACTCACCACGATCTTTGCCCTCGAGGTGCCGTGGTGCCCCGCCTGCGGATCGAATTTCCTCCCCAGCAGCAGCATGACCGCGGCGCCAAACAGGGGGAACAGCGGGATCAGCCAGATGCTGTCGAGAAAGTTCATCGCCCCGGCCTCACCATTTCAGCAGCTCGATTTCGTCGGCCTGCACGGTCTCTTTGTTCCGGAACAGCGCAATCAGTATCCCCAGCCCTACCGCTGCCTCGGCTACCGCCACGGTGATGACGAAGATAGCGAAGATCTGCCCGTTCACGTTCTGAAAATGACGCGAGAAAGCGATCAGGTTGATGTTGACCGCGTTCAGAATCAGCTCGATGGACATCAGAATGATGACGATATTTCGCCGCGCCAGAACGCCCGCCGTCCCGATCAATAGCAGCGCGGCGCTTAGCACCAGGTAATGAACCGTCGTGATTGGGTAGAGCATCAGATTCTCTTCTTGGCCATGACCACCGCGCCCACCACCGCCACCAGCAGCAGCACCGAAGCGATCTCGAATGGCAGCAGGTATTCCGAGAACAACACATCGGCGATGGTTTCCGTGTTTCCCAACATTGACGGCCGCACCGCCGATGGCGCGGTCAACTGAATTCCTCTCCGCAGAAAGAACACCACCTCCGCGGCAATGGCCGCCACGCAGAGCAGCGCCAGCCACCACTGCTTGTTGAACTGCCGCTCGCGGGCGGCCTGGCCCACGTTGACCAGCATGATCACGAACAGGAACAGCACCATGATCCCGCCCACGTAGAGCACAATCTGCACCACGAACAGGAACTCCGCCTGCTGGAGCAGAAACAGCCCCGCCACCCCGATCAGCGATCCGATCAGCGAGATGGCGCTATGCACGGCGTTCCTCCGGGTAACCGTGAGGATCCCGCCGCCCAGCGTGATCAACGCGAAAAGGTAAAACAGCAACGTATCAATCAACATAAGAGTTGACTCATTGAACCATTGAACCATTGAGTGGTTGGCGTCGCTGCCCTGGTCAATGACTCAATGATTCAATGAATCAATGATTCAATTCTTCAGTACTTATACTGCGTCGGCTTGGGGCCTTCTTCCAACATCTGGCGGTCCCAGATCGCGCCTTCCCGCGAGTAGCTGGCCAGCTCGAAATCCTGCGTCAGCTCCAGCGCATCCACCGGGCAGGCGTCTTCGCAAAGACCGCAGAACATGCACCTCGAGATGTCGTAGGTGAAAGTGGTCAGCTCTTTGCGGCGCGTCTGCTCGTTGCGCTCGCTGCTCACCACGATGAGGTTCTCCGGACAGGCCAGCGCGCACAGGTTGCAGGCAATGCACAGCGTCTGGCCGGTTTCCGGGTTGATGTTCAGCCGGGGCGCGCCGCGGAACCGCTCCGCCACTTTGGGCCGTTGCGCCGGGTATTGCTCGGTATAGATGTTCCTGGGGGGCTGGTAGCGGAAGGTCAGCCATAGTCCTTCGATCAAATCCACCATGAAAATGGTTCGAAGTAATTTCCGCATCTCCGCTCCCCTTCAGCGATCCACCTCGCCCAGGACTACATCTATGGTGCCGATGATCGCCACCACGTCGGCCACCAGGGACCCGCGCGCCATCCGATCCAGGGCCTGCAAATTGACAAACGAGGGCGGACGCACCCGCACCCGGTAGGGTTGCGTCGAGCCGTCGCTCACCACAAAATAACCCAGCTCTCCTTTGGGCGCCTCGATCGAGACGTAAGCTTCGCCTACCGGCGGCTTGATCACCTTGGGAACCTTGGCCATGATGGGACCGGCCGGAATGCGATCCACAGCCTGCCGGATGATGCGCGTCGCCTGCCGCATCTCCTCGACCCGCACCATGTACCGGTCGTACGTGTCGCCGTTCTCCCCGGTGGGAATCTTGAAGTCGTACTGCTCGTACCCGGAATAAGGCTGCGCCTTGCGCAGGTCCCATTTCACGCCCGCGGCGCGCAGCAGCGGCCCGGTCACCCCGTATTGCTTGCAGTCCTCGGCCGTGAGGATCCCCACGCCTTTCAGCCGCCCGATCCAAATGCGATTGCCCGTGAGCAGTTCTTCGTACTCGTCCAGCTTGTGCGGGAACATCTCGCAGAAGGCTTTGACATCCTCTTCGAACCGGTCGTAGAGATCGTACTGAAGCCCGCCGATGCGGAAAGCGTGGGTGGTCAGCCGCGCCCCACAATACCGCTCGAAAATATTCAGGACCTCTTCCCGCTCCCGCATCACGTAGAACAGCGGCGTCTGCGCGCCGATGTCCAGCGCGTGCGTCCCCAGCCAGATCAGGTGGCTGGCGATCCGGTTCAGTTCCGTCACGATCACTCGCACCACTTGCGCCCGCGGCGGCGCTTCCAGGTTGAGCAGCTTCTCCACTGCCAGACAGTAGCCCAGCCCGTTGGAGACCGCGGCGCAGTAATCCAGACGGTCTACGTAGGGCACGAACTGCTGGTAGGTGCGGTTCTCCCCGATCTTCTCCACCCCCCGGTGCAGGTACCCGATGACGCATTCGGCGCCCAGCACCCTCTCCCCGTCCAGCTTCAGGATTACGCGCAGCACCCCGTGCGTGGAGGGGTGCTGCGGCCCCATGTTGAGCTCTAATTCGGTGGCGTCTAGAAAGGTTGTCTCCGGCATAGAGTCACTGCCCGCTGTCGATACCCAGGTTTTCCTTGACCCAGCGATTGTCCATCTGAATGATCGAGTAGTCTTTGCGCAGCGGGTGACCCTCCCATTCCTCCGGCAACAGGATGCGGCGCATGTCCGGGTGGT
Source organism: uncultured Acidobacteriota bacterium (assembly GCA_963725415.1). Lineage (GTDB taxonomy): Bacteria > Acidobacteriota > Terriglobia > Bryobacterales > Bryobacteraceae > CAVRZY01. Next base: position 12,810 of record CAVRZY010000089.1, read on the forward strand.
CGCTGAACTGGATGCCGAACATGTCGAACACTTCCCGCTCCAGCCAGTTGGCGGTGAGGTGCACGCCTACCGCGGTGGCAGGCTTGTAACCTTCCGCGATTCTCGTCTTGATCCGGATGCGCACGTTTCGCGGGAAGCTGTACACGATGTAGACCAGATCGAAGCGCTCCGGGCGCTGCGGGTAATCCACCGCCGTGACATCGACCAGGTAGTCGAAGTCGGCTTCCAGTTTCAGGAACTCCAAGATGGGAATAACCGCCTCGGGTTTCGTCACCAGAAAGTTCTGCCCCAGGTAAGTCGAGAATTCGCTGATCTGCTCGCCGAAGTGTTCCTTCAACAGCCGCGCCAGCTCGCTCTCCCAGGGCGTCGTGGCCATCGCCGCCGCAGGCTTCGCCGCAGCATGGGCAGCAGCCGCAGGCGGCTTCCCCTCTGGTTTCTGCTCATCAGGCATGGATGCGCCGGAAAGCTCCTTGAAGACCACCAACTCTAGCACAGCGTTGTTCGGAATATCAAATGGACCTGTCCCCCTGTGCTAACCTCGGAGACAAATGAAACGCATTGCTGTGTTGACCAGCGGGGGCGACGCCCCTGGCATGAACGCCGCCATCCGCGCGGTGGTGCGGACCGGCTTGGAGAAAGGTTGCGAGGTATTCGGCGTCCAGCATGGCTATCGAGGACTCATTACCGGCGACCTCATTCCCCTGGGCGCGCGCGATGTGGGCGGCGTCATCCAGCGTGGTGGCACCATGCTCGGCAGCGCCCGCTGCCCGGAATTCAAGACCGAGGAAGGTCGCCGCCAGGCGCTGGCGCAGCTCGACCAGAGAGGTATCGCCGCCCTGGTAACCATCGGCGGCAACGGTACCCAGACCGGCGCCCATGCGCTCTCCGGGATGGGATTCCCCGTGGTCGGCGTGGCCTCCACCATCGACAACGACCTCTACGGCTCCGACATCACCATCGGAGTGGACACCGCGCTCAACATCGCCCTGGAAGCCATCGACCGGCTGAAGGTCACCGCCTCCTCCCACCACCGCGCCTTCGTCATCGAGGTGATGGGACGTGATTGCGGCTACGTGGCCCTGATGACCGGCATCGCCGGAGGCGCGGAAGCCATCAGCATCCCGGAGGTCGAGACCGACCCGGAAGCCATCGCCCAAGAAATACGCAAGGCCTACGAGCGCGGCAAGCCCCACGCCTTAGTTGTCGCCGCCGAAGGCGCACGCTACAACGCCCAGGGGCTGGCCGACTACTTCAAGGACCAGCGCGAGCGGTTGGGCTTCGAGCTGCGGGTCACCATTCTGGGACACGTGCAGCGCGGCGGCAGCCCGACCTTCTTCGACCGCATGCTGGCCACCCGTCTGGGCGCAGCAGCCGCCGAACTGGCGGCCCAGGGCGAGCACGGAGTCCTGGTCGGCCTGGTTAAGAGCGAAATCCGAACCACCCCATTAGCCGAGGTCGTCGTCCGCAAAAAGCCGCTGGATCCAAAACTCCTCGAGCTGGCCCGCGTGCTGGCGAAGTAGGAACAACTTCACCGCCGCCGTCGGGGGAACAGGCGATAGCCCCGGTCAGGTGGGAACCACCCGGCCACCAGCTCCAGCCGCCGGCGCAGCCGCTCAGCGGGTAGATAGTCGGGGCCGCTCCGCACCGTGACGTCATGCCACAGGCAATGGATGTACTCGGCCACCGTGCCCGCGAACGAGGCGCGCGCATACGCTTCCAGGCGGCGTCTACTGGAGGCCGTAACGCGGCTTGCCAGCAAGCGTGACTTTTCCCCCAGCGCCTCCTCGTCGATCTCGCCAGATACCCCTGCCTCGATCTCCTCCCACAGAAGCTTCAGATAGGCCTCGCGGTTCCGCGGCCCGGCCCTCTCCCAAAGCGCCTGCCCCAGACAGAGCAGCAGCTCCATGGCCACGTCGTGTCCCTCGATTCCCCCGGTCGCCACCGCGATCTCCAGCCCCGCCTCGCTCTGACTCCACTGGGAAGCAAGATCCGCATCCTCGAGTCGGGTTGCCAGCCGGATTCGGCACACTCCCAGGCGGGTGGCAATCGAGCCAGGAACGGCTCGCAGCGCGGGTCGTACGAATTCCCGGATGACGTCCGCGGGCGCGCCCGCCAGCCGCCAGCCATGTGCCAGGCGCAAGGCTCCGGGACTCGACTGCCCGTGACCCATGTAGCTATGATCGCGCGTCCGGCGGCGTAAAACACCGCTCAGAGTTCCAGGGACAGCAACCGGCCTGGCGCCACTTCTTCGTGCTGGGGATAGGCAGACCGCAGCAAGGACTCCCTCGCTTCCGCCTGCTGCTGTTGTGCCAGCTCCTGCCGCGCCACCTGCTCCATGCTGGCCGCCTCCGCAGCTACCATGCGGTCTTGCGTCGAGGGATCGACCGGAGCGTTCGCGGCGGCCTCGATCGTCCGCGCTTTTTGGATCGTAGCTTCGGGATCTCCAGGAACCGGCGAAGTGTCTAGAGAGACGTCACCGGCCACGGCGTACTCGATCCCGTCCGGGCCCCTGACGAGGCTATAGGAGGGGCCGCCGGTGGCGTATGGTCCCGCGACCGCCAGGTGCGCTTGCTCGTGGGACCGCACCCGGCGATCCGCCGCCGCCAGTTTGGCCACGGCGGCCAACTGTTCCGGAGAGAGACCAATCGCCGGTGTGCCTGCCGCGGCTAGAGTCTTCGATGGCGCGCTCCTCGCAGCCTCAAGTCTCTGAGAAGACTCAGCGCCGTCGGACGGGTGTCTCGCCGCGACCGGTGAGAAGACATCTCCGGGCACATCTCCCCCTCATCTGCTTATCGGACGGGGCTCGAGGAATCTGAACTTCTACTTGCCGGGTTCGTCCTCCAGCGGGCGGTACCAGATGTTACGGAATCGCATCACGGTCATGGGGGCGCCTCGGTAGTTGTGGTCCTGGAGCATCAGCGGGCCCGGCTCGCCGATCCTGTCCTCCAGGCATCCACGCCCCACGTTAAGGATTCTCACGTTGTCCTGGATTAAGACCCCGTTATGGAGCACCGTTACCCGCCCGTGCTCGACCAACTTGCCATCGGCGCCGCACTTTGGCGCGCGAAAGATGATGTCGTAGGTCTGCCATTGCTGGGGCGGCCGCGAAGCGTTCACCAACGGGGCCGCCTGGCCGTACAGGGCCCCGCAGGCGCCCTTAGGATAGGTCGGATTCTGGTAGGAGTCCAGTATCTGAATTTCGTACCGGCTGTGCAGGTAGACGCCACTGTTCCCCCGCGCCTGCCCCTTTTGGTCCGGCATCGACGGGGCCGCGAACTCCAGATGAATCTGCGCGCTCGAGAACTTGCGCTTGCTGTAAATGTCGCCCGCGCCCGTTTTGCACGTCATGGCCCCATCGCTGACCGTGCAGCCGGCCGGGCTGCCGTCTTGCCTGGTCCACTCGGCGAGATCCTTGCCGTCGAACAGCACGATGGCGTCCGAAGGAGGCCCGCCCGGCCTGCCCGGGTCCACGTACTTGGGTTGGGGTTCTTGAGCGAGGGCGATTCCGGCCAACTGGATGACGCCGAGCGCGAAACCAATAAAGCGCCAACTCCTCGCTGATCTGACTCGCTTTCTCATAAGATCCCCGACCTCCATTGCGGCTGCTCTATTGTATCGCCGCATCGGAATCGGCGAACAGCTTGCCCTCCCCCGCAATCCGCGCAATTCGGGGACTGGCGCGAATTTCGCCGCCTTTGCGAAATTCGTGGCCTGTACCAGAATTGCCCTCCCCGCATTAGTCGCGTCAAACAAACTGGGGGAGAGCAAGGCGAACAGCCCTAGAGGCAGCCAGCCCTGCTATGCTCGAAAGAGCTATGCCCAACCGATCGCGGGATTGGCTCAACCAGGCCCAGAGAGACCTCGAGCTTGCGGAGATCTCCCGTGGCGCCGGAAGGCATGAGTGGGCCTGCTTTGCGGCCCATCAGGCTGCCGAAAAGGCAGTCAAGGCGCTGCACCTCAGCCTGGGCCAGGAAGCCTGGGGCCACGTTGTTGCCAGACTTCTGAAGGAACTCCCGCCCGCTGTGCTGCTGCCAGAGGAACTTATCGAAAAAGCGCGCGTCCTGGACGGCTTTTACATCCCGCCCCGGTATCCAAACAGTCATCCCCAGGGGGCGCCCTTCGAGCACTATGGTTCGCTCCAAAGCGAGGAGGCCATCCGCTATGCCAGTCAGATCCTTGAACTCGTCCGTGCTCAGATGGCCTGACGCGCAAACGGTGGACCAGGCCGTCCGCCAGTGGGCCCGAGACAGCGGCCTGGCACACCCGGAGATGATCCGCGCCGGCTATTTCGGATCCTACGCCCGCGGGGAATGGGGAGTGGGCAGTGACCTGGATCTGGTCATCCTCGTTGATCGCGCCGAGGACTCTTTCGAGCGCCGGGCAACCCGCTGGGATACCACCTCACTGCCCGTACCGGCGGATGTCCTCGTCTACACCCTCCCGGAATGGGATTCGCTGGCGGCGCACAGCCCATTCGGAAAGACGCTCAGCAAGCAAGCCGTCTGGGTCTATGAGCGGTAGGGCGTTCCCTGGCGGAGAGAGCGAGCTCAAGCAGCGAGCCTCGAAGAAAACAAGGAAGTTATTGATTTATAAAAGCGCCAAGAAGGTCAGGAGCGCCATTTTGGCCCACAATCTCCCTCGGCTGCTCACAAATTGGACACAACAAAGGAAGAGAGGATACGAACCTATCCCCAGCAAGGCCCTCGCTCCGCTTGACTAGCGACAATTGTCACTGTACAATCGGTTGTGATCCAGAGCTTTCGGCATGGTGGCCTGAAACGGTTCTACGAAAGCGGCGATCCGAGCCGGATCAACGCGGCGCTGCGCAGCAAGGTCCAACGTGTTCTCTCTGCGCTGGACGCCGCCGAATCGCCTCGGGCGCTCGACATTCCCGGTTTTCGCCTGCACCCGCTCAGAGGCGACCTGGAGGGCTTCTGGTCCGTGACTGTCAGCGAGAACTGGCGAGTCATTTTCCGCTTCGAGGACGGCGACGCTTTCGACGTCGATCTCCTCGATTACCACTAAGGGGGTGCATGCATGCCCATGAAGGATCCGTCCCATCCCGGCGCGATCGTCCGGTACGACTGTCTCGGGCCGCTCGGCCTGTCCGTGACGGAGGCCGCCCGAGTTCTCGGGGTGACCCGGCAGACGCTGAACAACCTCGTCAACGGCAGGGCCGGCGTCTCGGCCGAGATGGCCGTGCGGCTCTCGAAGGCTTTCGGCAGTGAGCCGGAATTCTGGCTGCGCCTGCAAATGAACTACGACCTGGCCCAGGTTCGCCGCCGCGAGGCCGAGATCGACGTGAAACGCTTCAAGAAGGCCTCGTAGCGCCTCTTCCCTTTCGTCCGGTCCGCGGCAAGTTCCCCCACGCGGTGGCAACTTGTACCCGGTGGCGAAGCCGGGGATGGACCAGGGCGTGGGTGGTACTCCGTCTGGAACACCCAGTGCCGGGGACTCCGGACGGAGGCAGCGCCCAATTGCCGGTCTTGGAATTATGTGAAGTCCTGGAAACTGGAAGGGGGCAAATGCGAAGGCAAAACCGTTCTCAGTTTGCCGCTCTGTCCGGCCCTCCGTTGGTCGGCATCGGGCTCCACAAGAAGTATGGAGTAGACAAACCATCCTAGGAGGATCTCTCATGGCGACACAGTATTGGCGCGGCGCCCATGGTGCATTGTGGGGAGCCTCGTGTGTGGTTCTACCTGGCCAAGCGTATTATGTGAATGACTCTACTATGCAGAGATCCGGTGTAGTTCAAGATTTTCTTAAAAAGATGGAAGAACTCTCGATAACGCTTTCCTTCGGCTGGATTCTTTGCGAGAGATGTGTTGATTAATTGGGACTAGGTCTGCAACAAAAAGCTATTGCTAAAAGCAGAGCTCTGAAGTTTTTCGATCGGTGAACGTGGTTTTCAAGATAAGGCGGGACTGGAGCCGGGACGAATGCTACTGGCATCCCTTCACGGAGGTCCGTCTCGTATCCTGTGACGTTGAGGGGACAAAGGAGCCAAGATGAGCATCTTTGACTTCCTTAAGTCGCGCCCGCCCGGACCGCGGCTCAGGTCTCTCACGGATCAGGACGTTCGATCCAGATCAGCCACCAGCGTCGATTCGGGACAAAACTCGGGACAGGGGGCGGTCTCCGGCTCCGTCAAGCCTGCCGAGGACTGGGGAGCCGTCCTCTGCGACGCCGCAGAGACCGGGGATGTCATCACCGTCAGGACATTGCTGGAGCGCGGTGCGAGTGCCAACTATCGGGCCGGGCCCAAGCGAGCGACGGCTCTGATTCTGGCAGCCCAAAAGGGCCAGGACGACGTCATCCAGATGCTCGTCGCGCGTGGAGCTGAGATCGACGCGCAGAACACCGACGGAGTCACGGCGGTCTTCCTGGCCGCCCTGAACGGTCATGTCTCGAGCACCAGGTTGCTGGCACGTCACGGGGCAAGGCTCGACCTCAAGACAAACAAAGAAGGATGGACTCCACTGATGGGAGCGGTGGTGAATAATCATTCAGAGGCAGTTCGCGCCCTCTTGGAACTTGGGGCCGATAGTCGCGTGCGTAACTCACTGGGCAAGACAGCCGAAGAAATGGCTGCTGAGCATCCGAAAATCGCCGCTCTGTTCGCTGCACACGGCCAGCGAGCCCCGCGCGCGGAGGATGCACGGGAAGCGCGCTTCCGCGCTCTGCAAGTGCACGGCAAAGCAGTACACTTCTGGGGGCGAAGTGACCCGGCTTTCGAGCAAGCATTTCGCGCGCTCTTGGCCGCACTTACGGACGAGGATGCCGAGGTTAGAAGCGTCGCCGCCGCGCAGTTGGGCAACGGCCCGGGTGCTGTGAAAGGGCTGCTATCGCGGTATCAGGCGTTACTGGAGACAAACGTGCGCCAAGCCGTCCTGCTGGGGCGCGTCGCGGGCCGGAAGATCTGCAAGGGGAACCCGGAGTGCGTCAGTGAGGACATCATGGCGCAGTTCTACGGATATCGGGCAGCCTTCGTCCCCTATACCTGCCCGCACTGCGGTGTGTGGAACGTGGGGATTCCCGTTCGGACGCGATGGCTGACGTTCTACTCCGAGAAGAGCGCAACGGGCTGCTCGCGCGGCCTGCCCGTTCTGTGTGATGGGTGCGGAAAGGAGTTCGGTCTTTGCTGGGATTAAGTGGGACCGGCCGGTAGATTGCCAGTCTTGCCGTTCCCAGTAGTCTCCCCAAGATCGTGCCGACCCACCATTTCAGCCGCCAGGGATGCAAGGTGGCGAGTTGCGCCGTCGATCTCGCGACTCGCCGCGTCAAGCCGCGCACGCGCTTCGATGCGACGGTAAGTCTGCTCTCGCTCCGCTACCGCGACTGGTACGGCCCAAACACTTTCGTGACCCGGTGGCTCTCCGACGAGTCGTCAACGATCACGATGCGATAGTCGTTGCCGCCCGGCGAGACCCGCAAGACGATGTGGCCGCGGTCACTCGCCAGTTTGTCGATGCCGCTTACGACGAGTCGTGTGGCCGGGTGCAAGTCGGTAGCGAAGACCTCGCGGGGGCCCGGATAGACTCGCGTTGACTGTAGCCGCTGCCACACTCTCGACGTCGGGTGGCCCGAATCCCACACCGAGAGCAGCCACACGCGCGGGCGCAGCGTAGCCACCAGGAACTCATTTTGCGAGTCGATGTAGCCGTGGTGGTCAAGGATTGCCACTTCCACGGGGCCCACCGCCTTGGCCACCGGCGTTTCCACATCCTGCCACTGGGGAAAACCTTCGGCGGGAATGCCCGGAATGTCGGCGCCGTTGAAGTAGTCAAAATTCCCGTAGCTCAGGCGGAACGAAGTACTGCACATGTTCTCGCTCGGCCAGTCTGCGCGTAAGACCGTATCCAAGTCGGGGAAATGACGACGCGTTGCTGTGCCAACTCCCGTCCAAACCTCGCCATTCGCCCCGACGTTGCGGAATTCGAAGTTGGGGTACTTCTTTGGGGCGCGCCGCAGCGTCACTTGGTCGTTGCGTCCGGGCGTAAAGCGCTCTACCTTCATGCCACTGTGCTCGGCCTGCCATTTCACGAAAGCGCGGTAGTTCTTTGTGGTGGCGTCCTCCAGCGGGATCGGAAAGTTGTAGTCAGGCCAGCCGCGGTCAAGCATCTTGCCGATTCCGAGACTCTCGCCTACCTGGGTCAAACCCGTGAGTCTGTATGCGCCGGAGCGAGACATCGGTGTGTTGTCCGACAATTCGCCCATGTGGTCGCCATGAAAGTGCGTCAGCAGCGCGTAATCGAGCGACGGTTGCGCATCGTGCCGCAGTGCGTGGCGGATGTAGCGCACGATCCACTCCCCGGCTGGGCGCGTGCTCTCCGGGCGGTCTGGGGTATGCCGGGGAGTCTTACGTGCCAGTTCGCCGGCATCCACCAGCATAGTGGTGCCGTCGGGGAAGATGTACAGGGCGGCGTTGCCGCGGCCGGAGCTGATCTGGTGGATGTCGAGCATTCCCGGCTGCCAGGGCGCGATCTCGCGGCCGGCGGCGTCCTCACCGCGTGCCGCCAGCGCGACTGCCGCAAGAAAAATGAGGCATCGAACGTGTTTCATGTAGACAGGCTATCAAGTCTGCGATTCAGACACTGATACGGCAATGCGCAAAAACCCTTGCCCTCCACCAGTTCTACACCCGGTGCCTTCCCGGTTCGCGTAATTCGGGGACCGGCGCGAATTTCGCCGCCCTTGCGAAATTCGTGGCCTGTACCCGAATTACCGTCCCCGCATTGGTCCGGTCAAAGAAACTGGGGGAGGGCAAGGGTTTTTGCCGTGTTCCATGCCCACTGTCTGAATCGCAGGCTATCAAGTATCTGACCCCGACCAGATTCCCGACAGGCGCGATATCAAAACGTCAGCTTCAATGCGAACTGGACCACCCGCGCGTCGCGGGCATCGGTCACCACCCCGAAGTTGCTGGCCAGCGGATTGGCGCCGGTCGGGGTGATGTTGAGGCGACGACTTATGAGACCCCTTCCAGCTCTGCGCCGCTCGCGGCATCACAGAGGGGGCCTGACACGTGCCAGTGCGGCGTTAGCGGCCTTGGCGACCTCACTGTCTGGGTCGTGCAGGAGCTTCACCAGGGCGTCGAAGGCCTTAGCATCTTTACGAAGCCCGATCGAGTTGATGACGCCCACAAGCAGCTTTCCTTCAACCTTTCCCAGGGCAGCGCGCAGCGCCTCATCCACCGCGGGGTCGGGAATCGGCTCCAGGCCGAAACGGGCGTAGTGCGACAACTGCGGGTCCCTCAGGAGCGCCGCCAGCGCCGGCACCGCGCTCTTGTCGCCAACCACGGCCAATCGCTGGCAAGCCTTGGCCTTGGCATACACGGACGCCATCGGATCCGTGAGAATGGCGATGAGTTTGGCCGGCGGCAGCGCCATGATCTGCGCCGGACTCCCGTATTTCTCATCGACCATCGGCGGGATCACCACGCGCTCGGGCTTTGGCTTCGCTGGCTGGGGCGGCTGCTGCTGCGCCCTGGCGAGCGTCGGAACGACCATCAGTAGGGTCGTTACTGTGAGCAACAAGATATGTCGAGACATTTGTCCGGAGTTCCTCCTAGAGCCGCCAAGGCTCCCGCATGGCCCGCGATCGCATCCGGTTGGCTTCGTCGTCGCCCACGAAGGAATCGGTCGCCGGGTCAAAAGTCAGTTTACGGCCGAGCTGAAAAGCGATGTAGGCCGCGTGGCAGGCGATATGGGCCTGGCCGGCTGCCAGGGCGTTGGAGCGGGGCTGCTTTCGGGACTTGACGCAGTTGACGAAGTCCCGGACGTGGTTGGTCGTGGCGTCCCCCGTGCCGACAGGCGAAAGGTCCACGCCCTGGGTGCGCAGGTTCTCCGACACTGCGATCTTCCCGCTGTCGGCCGTCTCGACCCAACCCGCATCCCCTTCAAAGCGGATGTGGCAGCTTCCTAAGCCCAGGAAGCCCTTGTCGCGCATCACCAGCCTGAGGCCGTTGGCATAGCGACAATAGATGGAGTAAGGGGTGTTCCTTCCCATGCCCTGGGGCTCGTACTCGACGGGGGCAGTCTCATCGACCTCGCCGACCCACTGGCACAGGTCCACGGTGTGTGACCCCATTCCAGGATTCCGCCGCCGTGGAAGTCGAAGTAGCCACGCCAACGGCCCTGGATATATTGGGAGTTGTATGGCCGCCAGGGACTCGGCCCCAGCCAGCGGTCCCAGTCGCAGACCTGCTTGGGCGGCTCAGGCTCGCCGGGCAGCCAGTCGTGGCTCGTGAGGGGCGCCCAGCGGTCTCCGGGGCCGACTTCGGCGTGGAGGGTCCGAAGCTTGCCCAGCTTCCCCTGGCGGGCCAGCTCGAAGGCGCGCACAAAGTTGGGGCCGTTGCGGCGCTGCGTCCCGGCCTGGTAGATGCGGCCCAGCCGCTGGAACGTGTCGGCCAGCGCCCGGCTTTCGGCAATGGTCATCGAGCAAGGCTTTTCGCAGTAGACATCTTTCCCGGACTTGGCCGTCAGGATCGAAAGCAGGGCGTGCCAGCGGTCGCCGGTAGCGATGAGCACGGCGTCAATGTCTTTCCGGCCCACAGCTCGTACTGATCGCTGTACATGGCGCAATCGCGGTTCCCATATTTCTGGTCGGCCATACTCTTGATGGCCTCACGGCGCTCGTTCCTGACATCGCAAATCGCCAGGAACTGAACGTCCGATTGGCTCAGGAAGGATCCCAGCACGCTGGCCCCGCGGCTGCCAATCCCCAGGCCGGCTAATGTCACCCGGTCGCTAGGCGGCGCGGCGCCGCCTCGGCCCAACGCGGACGCCGGCATAATCTGCGGGGCCACAACTAACGCCCCAGCTTCGAGCGCCGTCCTCAGGAGTCCTCGTCTTGAAATGAGTTGTTTTCTCGTCAACATCTCCTCCTTCGTTCTCCCCTTCCCACATCCTGGACGCTCACAGTATACATCCCAATCGGGACTCCTGCTATCCCATCCGGCGAGCCGGCTCCGCTTCATAATCAAAACGTCAGCTTCAATGCGAACTGGACCACCCGGGCGTCGCGGGTATCGGTCACCACCCCGAAGTTGCTGGCCAGCGGATTGACGCCCGTCGCGGTCGTGTTCAGCGTGCGCCCGACCGTGCTGAACGAGGGGTGGTTGAAGGCGTTGAACATCTCCCCGCGGAACTGGAGGCTCTTGCCTTCGCGCACCCTTCGGCGGCGATTGTTCAGGAGCTAACGACCGCCGTCAGCCGCGGCGGGCGTTGTCTGTCCGCTCGTTGCAACACTTCGTTAGCCCGCCCAGCGCTGTCTTGCTCAATCACGGGCGATTCCTCCAGGTGTCCGGATGGCGGTGCTGATGGAGAACAGCAATAACTTCCACTTGCTCCTCACGCACCGAGAAGTACACTGAGTACGGGAACCCCTAGCAGCCCGTGGATAAGGTCACAATGCGCGAATTTCGGGGACAGGCGACGAGACTCCGTGTCGAGGCGGCCATTCAAACTACGCAGCGCTCTGATCCGCGACCGAGCTTCGACCGAACTTCATCGCGTACTGCTTCCCACGGCCTCGCCGCCTCAGGATTGGCTTCATGGGCAGCCAAGCGCTCGTCTAGCACTCCCCTGTGCCACTGCGGGACAGGCACCTGATCCAAGTTCGCGGCAATCCGGTCCCAAAGCGACTGGACGTAGTCGATCTGATCTTCGACTGGAAAATCGTCGAAGCCCGCAGGAGGCAGTGGGACCCTATTCGTCATGCCCTTGACCCTGAGTATACTCCGGGGCGCCCAGCCGCGCGGGACGAACTTTCCGTCGGCCTAACGACTTGGGCGCTCAAGCGCGGCCCGGTTTTGGCCGTCGCTTGCAGCGCCTCGTTAGGCATCAGGACTATCGGTATGCGTCCTTCCGGTGACGAACCACCCGAATATCGACTGTCTGTTGAGTGTCGTCGATGGCGTAAATAAGTCGATAGTCCCCTACGCGAACGCGCCACAGATCCGCCGCACCCCGGAGTTTCCGAGCACCCACGGGCCTGGGCTCTCCCCTGAGGCGCTCCAATGTGCCGACGATGCGATGGGCCGTCGCACGGTCCAGACTCTCCAGTTCCTTCCTGGCCGAGCGCGCAATGATGACCCGGTACTCAGCCACGCGCCCGCCGACTGCGCGGTCTGGCGAGCCTCGCTTTCACGGCTTCGAGCGATTCGCGGGGTTCCTCGCGCCGGGAGTCCGCTAGCGCCCGGTCGTAGAAATCCTCCCAGAGTTCCGCCTGTTTCTTGAGGTCGATGACGACCGCCCTTCGTTCACCGCGGTCATCTACAAGGTACTGAACTCCTTTCATTACTCGCTCCCGTTCCAAAGCCCGAATATCCATTGTACGTTTTCCGGAAAGTCAGCACTGCCTGATGCCTGACTTTTGTTCAGGCCGACCTGGATAAAACCGGTCCTGGGCAGCCTAAGACGAAACCGCTGGCAGCGAGCTGCTGCGCCAGCCAGCTTATTTGAACGACTTCGTCCGTCCCCAAGAACTTCCCTCCCAGTTATAGGCCACCCCCAGCGTCAGTTTGCCCGACAAGCGGCAGTTGAAACTGACCTGCATCGAGTGGTAAACGCTGGAACCGGAGCTTTCCCGGTAACTGATGCTCCCGTACCCCAGGTAGGGCCGCACGGCGTTGACCCGGTTTCCGGGACTGGCCCCCACCACGCCCGGTTCCGGCGCGTGGATGTTGCCCAGGTTCAGCGTGAGCCGCAAAGCCGCCGTTGGTCTGTGGCCCGAATTTCTGCTCGTAATTACCCGCGTAGAAGTAGTAGACCCCGGTCTTGATGATGTGCCGGCCGGCGATCTTCGAAAAGTCGTTTGACAGTTCGAAGGTGGACAGCTCCTTGCGACCGGATCCCCGGACATTCAGCGTCGTGTAACCGGTGAGCTGAATGGCGGGGATGATGTTCCCTCTGGCGTGCCCGCGATACCCGGCCAGGGTGTGTGGTTGCCCGTTGTACCGGAGCCGCCGTAAGGGTTGCGCACGAACGTCGAGTCCTGCACGTAACGACCGTGCACCTTCAACGACGCGGAGAAATTGTGATCGATGCGCAGCACCTCTTCCCGCCAGTTCTGCACGCTAGGCGCGGCCGAGGTGTAGCTGATGGTGCCGGGCCCCTTGAATCATGAAGCCGGGGTGGTTGACAGAGAGCTCGTAGGCGCCGATCGGCAGGTCGGGGAAGGCATACACGCCATCCTGGCCGGTCATGGTATGTGCTGGCGCATGCTGGTGAGAAATCCGCGCTAGGATCTGGCGGAGAGAGAGGGATTCGAACCCTCGATAGAGTTTCCCCTATACACGCTTTCCAAGCGTGCGCCTTCAACCGCTCGGCCATCTCTCCGGGGTCGTTTCTAAGCCGATAGATTGGACGTTCTCGACCTTAACCCAATCTAGCACAGCGCGGCATGGCCGCAACCAAACGGCGAGCTGAAGCTCGCCGCTGCACACTGAAGACGGTGCTGAAAAAGTAAGTGCATCGCCGGGACCCGCCCTGGTGCGTGGATTTGGAGTCCGTTTCGGATGCCTCGACAGGCCCTGACGGTGCCCTCTGTGTGCCCTTTCGGCCCCTTTGGGACCGTCCGGGCACACTACACCCCTGGCTCAGGCGGCTTGAACCGTGAGGGTCCTCAGGCGAACCAGATTGTAGGCCGTGAGCGCCAGCGTGAACATCCACTGAACCAGGAGCCGACCACGGTGCCGTAGCTTGCGCATCAGGCCGGTGGTCTTCAGCCATCCGAAGATCTGCTCAATGCGCTTGCGCTGCTTCAGGCTGACTGAGTAGCCGGCATGCCGCGTGGTGCGCCCGTCGATACTGCTGGGGCGCTTGGTATGCTGGGCCACGTGTGGGGTGATGCGCAGTTCCCGGACGGCGCTCACAAACCGGTCATAGTCGTAGCCTGCGTCGCCGCCCACCGTGGCGCCGGGCTTGCCCACGGCGGCCAGCATCTCCAGGGCCGCCTCCCACTCGGCATCCGTGATGGCCTGGGTCACCCGGACCGCCACCGGCAATCCGCTGCGGTTCTCCATCAGCACATGTCCCATGTGGCAGAGCTGGAATTCTCCCCCCGCGCTCTTGCGGTACAACTGCGCCTCCGGATCGCTCTTGCACTCGTGCGTGTCGCGCAACAGCATCTGGCCGCGACTGCCGCTACCTTCCGCCGGCGGCCGCTCTTTCTTCTGATAGCTCCGCTTGCTGGCCCACGCCTCCAGCAAGGTGCCGTCCACGGTGAAGTGCTCATCTGTCAGCAAGTCCTGCTCCTGGGCCTGCGCCAGCACCGCCTCGAAGAACGCCTGCGCCAACTCACCCTTCAACAACCGCTCCCGGTTCTTGCTGAAGACCGTCGCATCCCAGACCTGCTCGTCCATGCTCAAGCCCACGAACCAGCGGAACAGCAAGTTGTACTGCAGCATCTCCATGAGCAGGCGCTCGCTGCGGATGGAGAACAGAATCTGTAGCAGCAACGCCTTCATGAGCTTCTCGGGGGCAATGGAGCGCCGTCCCAGCCGGGAGTACAGGCGGCTAAACCGAGACGACAAGCTCCGCAGCGCCTGGTCGCACATCCGCAAGATGCTCCGCAAGGGGTGGTCCAGTGGGACCCGCTCCTCGGGAGAGAGGTAGCTGAACATCGCACTCTGATTGTGGTCTTGGCCTCGCATAAAACAAATCTACACGATTATGTTTTATAGAGCAAGGCAAAACCGACTCCGCCTTACTTTTTCAGCACCGTCTAAAGTGTGCGCCACCCGTGGCGTGGGCTTTAGCCTGCTGCTGCGGGCTTCAGCCCGCAGAAATCTGTGCGCCCCGCGAAGATTCCCGGCATTAGTAGCTCAGGGCTGCTTCTCCACCGGCGTGATGGTGACCTTTACGCCGGGTTCGGACAGAGGATAGGGGAGGCTGGCGCTGCGATAGAGAAAGTCACGGACGCGCAAATACCATTCCGCCCCCTGGCCTTGCGGGAACACTGGCGCCTCGCACCAGGCCTTCAGCTCGGCCCCCGGCGCCAGCAGGCGAAGCAGCCCGGCGGTCAGGACATTTCTGCCTGCTTTTGATTCGAGCAACCGGGTCAGCGCCATGTCCTGGCGGGCGTTTCGCCGGATCAGCCGCCGGATGGTGAGCGGCCCCGGGGCCTCGTTCTTGAAGGTGCCGCAAAGATAACCGCGCAGCGGGCCTCGGGCCGAGGCGTCCGCCGGAGCGTCCACCGGCGCCAGAGTATCCGCCGGGCCCACCACGGCCGGCAGCACCGGTTCCTCCACCCGAATCTCGATGGGATAGACCACCCATTTGTCTCCCACGTTTACTTGCGCTTCCAGTCGAATGCGTTCCACCGGCGTCGCAGGCGGGACCCACAGGTCCAACCAGTACAGCAGCGTGGTCTGTCCGGGGAGGCGCGGCCCTGGATCGGAGACCAGGCCCTCTTTGCCGATTGACAACCGCTCCAAGCCGTCCGGAATCCATGCCTGCCCTCGCTTGACATAGACCTCCTTGTAGACCGTTATCTGGAGGGTGCCTTCGGGGTTCTGTCCGAAAAACAGCGAGAACGGCGCGCCCCCCGGCACGCTGACCGCCAGGTGGAAGGATGCGAAAGCGCTCCGGACCACCGCCGGCGAAAGAATCTCGCGCGGGCGCGGCGTCTTGTCCACCGCTACGATGTTGCCGAAAGGATCCACCCGCTGGAACTCGGAATAGATGCGGACCGACTGCCCGCATGCCAGTCCGCCCGCCACAATAAAACCAGTACACCGCAGCACCCAAAGCGCCATCTGGTCCATTTTAGACCTTGCCGGACTGCCCGGCAGGCTTCCAGCCCGCGGGCTTGCGGAAAACCCGCCGGGCTTGCTCGACGGAGTTGCCGCGCGTCCAGATCAGGTCCACCTCCCACCCGCCGAAGCCTTTACGCTCCGCCAGTTGAAGGTACCGGATGTCGGCCGGGTTGAAGCCCATCACCGCCGCGCCCACCGCGTCCACCGCTACCGCATTGGCCCCCGCGATGATCACGTTGTGGTGGACGCTCTGGGCGCCCTGAGCGAAGGGGCCGTCTCCCTCCACGCCCCAACTGCCGCCCAGAATGGCGAAATCAGCCGGATGGAAACTGAACAAGTCCACGATGACCTCATCGGTCGCGCCCAGCTTGTGCAGGCCTTCCTTCGGGAACCCGTACTTGGCGCCAGGGCCGATGCCGAAGTAGTTCTTCATGGACAGCGTTACCCCCGTCATGCCGTGGGTCTTCAGCGGCGCCACGCTGATCAGCATGTCGCACTGCTGGATGGTCTTCGGCACCTGGTAGACCCCCTCGGGGTTCTGCTTGGCGAGGGCGTCGCCGGGTACCGGCATCGGGACCGTTCGTCAAAGTTCAGGTCCACCAGCTCGAACCGGATGGAAGGATATCGCT
>CAVRZY010000090.1:0-24944 GCA_963725415.1 uncultured Acidobacteriota bacterium
TCTGGGATTACACGACCCCACCCTTGCCACCTGGCCGGGTCACTCAGGGAGCCGGCCTGACTGGCCCCACTCTATCCCGCTCACTTCAGGGGAGAGCAATACATGGATATGTGGCCTGGTGCTTCATTCGTCGTATTGTTACCGCGCTTTCTGTCCAGACGCAACAGGTAACCCTTGGAGTTGCCACAACAGTCAGCCAAGAGTGACGCATATTTCAACGTGACCGTCACGAATCAACCTTGGCCGATCAACTTGACCCTATCGGACTTTTTGCTTAACTACAACTCTGTTGTCGAAAACCTGAGCATAAAGGTTCCAGCGGTAATCCCCGCAAACCAGAGTATAACGTTTACTTGCTTCGCAAACTGGCAAGAGCTCGTAAAACCCATAATCACAGTTCAAACGCTTGAAGGCTACACAGTTCAAATACAAGAAGCCATTCCTTCGGTCGACCTGCAAGTGGCACAGGTCACCTTTAACGAAACGAACACGAATGAGACCGACATAACACTATCCAACATGCCGGACTCTACCGCTTCTGTGGTCGTCACAAACATAACTGGAACCGCTACATCGATTACACGCTGGCCTGGGGTCCCCTGATTCTGGGGCATCGGCATCCGCGGCTGGTGGCGGCGGTTCGCGCGCAGGCCGACCGACCGCACATCTACGGGGCGGAGCACGAGTTCGAGTACCTGGTGGCGGAGAAGATTCAGGCCGTAGTTCCGTGCGCCCAGCGGGTGGCCTTCTGCTCGAGCGGGAGCGAAGCAGTGCAGCTTGCGCTGCGCCTGGGGCGCGCCTTTACGGGGCGCAACCTCGTTTTGAAATTCGAGGGCCACTACCACGGCTGGATGGACTCGGTGCTTCTGAGTCATCATCCGGGCGGGGAGGAGATGGGCCCGCTGGAATGCCCACAGGTGGTGCGAGAGTCGCGCGGGCAGTGCCCTAACGTGACCGAGAACGTGCTGGTTGCGCCCTGGAACCGCATCGAGGATGTCGAGCGCGTCCTTCGGGAGCGGGGCTCGGAGATTGCGGCGGTGATCATGGAGCCGGTGCTGTGCAACAGCGGCTGCCTGCTGCCGGAGCCGGGCTATTTGGAAGGCGTCCGAGGGATCTGCCGGGAACACGGCGCACTGTTGATCTTCGATGAGGTCATTACTGGGTTCCGCCTGTCGCTGGCCGGGGCGCAGGGATTCTACGGAGTCGTCCCGGATTTGGCGACGTTTGGGAAGGCGCTGGCCGGCGGGCTGGCGCTGAGTGCGGTGACGGGGCGCCGGGAGATCATGGAGTTGATGGCCGGTGGCGGGGCGGCCTTTGGGGGAACCTTTAATGGCAATCCGCTGTCGCTGGCCTGCGCCCAGGCCTGCCTGGAGGAGTTGTTGGCGGAGGGAGGGGTGGCGCTGGCCCGAGCCAACCGGCTGGGGGAGATGCTGATGGAAGGCCTCCGCAAGCTGGCGCACTATCACCACATCCCTTTGGTGGTCAGTGGCTTTGGGGCGGCATTTGCGCTTCACTTCACCTGCCGGAGCGAACTCAAACACTACCGGGACACGCTCGAAGACGACCAAGAGCTCTTGTCGCGTTTTTTGCTCCGCGCATTGGATGAAGGCATCTACATCTTGCCCGATGGCAGGTTCTATGTGTCCGGTGTGCACAGCGAGCAGGACGTGGAAGAGACGCTGGCGGCCCTGGAGCGGGTCTTCCGGAGTCTGGGGTGACAAACCTCCGAATTTGAACAGTATCGTCCCAAAAGCGGACAGCCCAGGAACAAACGGCTGTGTGGTAACGTCTTTTAGATCAAGCCGTCCAATGGGTTAACCGGTGGAAGGGATGGCAGCACAGTTGCGGATAGGCTAATCTAAATGGCGATGGATATTCCTCGGCAATCGGCGGCACGAAAACGGCGCATCCGGCGCATTATCTACGTGCTGCTGATTGCCGCGGCCGTGCCGCTGATCACCTGGGGCCTGTCCCGTCTGAAGCCGGCGGCGCCCACCGTCGAGCGGGCCACGGTCTGGCTGGATACCGTGAAGCGCGGTCCGATGTTGCGGAACGTGCGCGGTCTGGGGACGCTGGTCCCCGAGGAGATCCTGTGGATCCCGGCCACCACCGACGGGCGGGTCGAGCAGAGACTGGCGCTGCCAGGGATCTGGTTGAAGCCCGACACCGTCATCCTCATCCTGAGCAATCCCGAGTTGCAGCAGGCCACCCTGGATGCGGAGTGGAAGCTGAAAGGGGGCGAGGCTGAATCGGCCAACTTGCGGGTGAAGCTGCAGAGCGACCGGCTGAATCAACAGGCCCAGGCGGCCACGGTGCGGTCCGACTATCACCAGGCCAAGCTCCAGGCGGACCGGGATGCGGAGTTGAACAAGCTGGGTCTGCTGGCGAATCTGAACATGACGCTGTCCAAGGCCAAAGCGGAGGAACTGGGCAATCGCGATCAGATCGAGCAGAAGCGGCTGGAGATCGGCATCGGAGGCCATCCAGGCGCAACTGGCGGTGCAGCAGGCCACCGTCGAGCAGTTGCGGGCGCTCTACAAGCTCAAGCTGAGCCAGGTGGCGGCGCTGAAGGTGCGGGCCGGCGTGGAGGGCATGTTGCAGCAGGTGCCTGTGGACGTGGGCCAGCGGGTTGCCATCGGCACGAACCTGGCCCGGGTGGCGCAGCCCAAGCGGCTCAAAGCCGAGTTGAAGATCGCCGAAACGCAGGCCAAGGATATCCAGATCGGCCAGCGGGCTGAGATTGACACGCGCAACGGCATTATCTACGGGCGGGTGTCGCGCATTGACCCGGCGGTGCAGAACGGCACGGTTACGGTGGATGCGAAGCTGGAGGGCGAGTTGCCCCAGGGAGCCCGCCCGGACCTCAGCGTGGATGGCACGATTGAAATCGAGAAGCTCACGGACGTTCTGTTCGTGGGCCGTCCGACCTTCGGCCAGCCCAACAGCCAGGTGGGCCTGTTCAGGCTGGAACGCGACGGAAGCACTGCCATCCGGGTGCAGGTGAAGCTGGGGCGCAGCTCCGTCAACACAATTGAGATACTGGAAGGGTTGCGGGTCGGGGATCAGGTGATCCTGTCCGACATGTCCGCGTGGGACGCGTACGACCGCATTCGGCTGAATTGAGAAGCCATCAGCCCTCAGCCATCAGCGAAAGCTCTTTGGCTGAGGGCTAAGGGCTGAAGGCCAGAGAAGGAGTGATTTCATGAGCGTATCCGAGGAATCGTTGATCCGCCTGGAAGGCGTGACGAAGGTCTTCTACACCGATGAAATGGAGACGCACGCCCTGGCGGGGATCCATCTGGAAATCCGGCCTGGGGAATACATCTCGATTGCCGGCCCGTCCGGCTGCGGCAAGTCCACGCTGCTGTCCATTTTAGGCCTGCTGGACTCCCCGACCGACGGGAGCTACCACCTGAACGGCAAGCCGGTGGAAGGCCTGAAGCTGAGTGAGCGGGCCCGCATCCGCAACCGGGAGATCGGTTTCATTTTCCAGGCCTTCAACCTGATCGGCGATCTGACGGTGTTCGAGAATGTCGAGTTGCCGCTGACCTACCGTGGCATGTCTTCGGGGGAGCGCAAGAAGCGGGTGCAGGCGGCGCTGGAGCGGGTGGGCATGTCGCACCGCATGAAACACTACCCGGCTCAGCTCTCCGGCGGCCAGCAGCAACGGGTGGCGGTGGCGCGGGCCCTGGTGGGCGAGCCGCTCATCCTGCTGGCCGACGAGCCGACCGGGAACCTGGACTCGAAGAACGGCGAAGCGGTCATGGACCTGCTGCGCGACCTGCACCGGCAGGGGGCGCACCATCTGCATGGTGACGCACGACCCGCGGTACGCCCGCTACGCCGACCGCACCGTCCACCTGTTCGACGGGCGGGTGGTGGAAGAGAGCGCGGGCAACGAAGCCACCGTCCAGTAGCCGGCGCGGCGTCGAGCTCGGCCCGAACCCGGTAACAATCCCGAGAGCCAAGGACTCGATAGCCCGGTGACTCCATTCTTTCAGGATCTTCGCTACGCCTTCCGCATGCTGCGGAAAACTCCCGCTTTCACTGCCGTGGTGGTGCTGACGCTGGCGCTTGGAATTGGCGCGAACACGGCGATTTTCAGTGTCGTGGACACCGTGCTGTTGCGCCCCCTACCCTACAAGGAATCCGACCGGCTGGTGGTGGTCTGGGAGAAGCCGCCCAGGGGAACGCGCAATTCCGTCTCGGCTGCGAATTTTCTGGACTGGCGCGATCAGAACAAGGTCTTCGAGCAACTCGTGGCCGTGGGAGTCGGCGCCTTCAACCTCTCGGGCCGGGACCAGCCCGAGCAGATCTCGGGGATGCGGGTATCAGCCGGCTTCTTCGAGATGCTGGCAGTGCAGCCGGCGCTGGGGCGATCATTCGTTCCAGAGGACGATCGTCCGGGAGCGCAACGGGTGGTGGTGCTGAGCCACGCCTTGTGGGAGCGCCGATTCGGGGCCGATCGCAAACTGATCGGAGAGGCTCTCACCATGGACGGTGAGAAGCACGTGGTGATCGGCGTGATGCCGGCGGAATTTCGGTTTGTGACCAGCCCTGAAATGTGGACGCCCCTTGCTCTGGATCCCGCCAAGGCGGCCCGCGACTTCCACTACCTGATTCCAGTGGCGCGGCTGAAGGCGGGGGTTTCACTGGAGCAGGCACGGGCGCAAATGGAAGGGATTGCGCGGAACATCGAGCGAGCCTATCCCAAGTCCAATCAGGGTTGGAGCGTGACCATCGAGTCCATGCAGGAGGCGCTTGTGGCGCCTATTCGGCAGGGGGTCCTGGTGCTGTTCGCGGCGGTTGGCTTCGTGCTGCTGATTGGCTGCGTGAACGTGGCTAACTTGCTGCTGGCCAAAGGGGCGGCGCGACAAAGGGAGATTGCGGTGCGGGCCTCCTTGGGCGCAGGAAGAGGCCGGCTGATCCGGCAGTTACTGACCGAGAGCGTGGTGTTGGCCGTCATCGGGGGCGGCTTAGGGCTGCTGCTGACGATCTGGCTGCTCAGACTGCTGTCCGCGGTCCTGCCGTTCTTCGCCCTCATGGCGACGGCCCCGCTCAGCGTAGATGTGCGCGTGCTGCTGTTCGCTCTGGCGCTCTCGCTGGCCACGGGTCTCCTGTTTGGCCTGGTTCCCGCTTATCGGGCCTCGAACCCGGATCTGCACGAAACGCTGAAAGAGGCGGGCCGCAGTTCCACTGGCGGATCGGGGAGCCGCCGCCTCCGTGGCGCGCTGGTGGCTGCGGAAGTGGGGCTTTCCCTGGTGCTGTTAGTCGCGGCTGGGCTGATGATGCGCAGCCTGATCTCGCTCCAGCAGGTGAAACCCGGGTTCCGCCCGGAAAGCGTCCTGACCATGCGCCTGACCCTGCCGCAGTCGCGCTACCCCACGGGGGAGCGCGTACGGATGTTCTACCGGCAGATGCTGGAGAAAGTAGAAGCGCTTCCGGGAGTGCGCGCAGCGGGCCTTTCCGGCAGTCTGCCCTTACAGGGCTGGAGCTTCGGCATGCCTTTCGAAATCGAAGGCCATGCGCCCATGGCCACCGCCGAGCGCCCGGCAGCCCACTTTCAGATGGTCAGCCATGGATACTTCCGCACCCTGGGCATTTCTTTGCTGAAGGGGCGAGAGTTCAGCGAGCGGGATAGCGAGACATCGCCCCGCGTGGCGATGGTCAATGAAACGTTTGTGCGACGCTTTCTCCCCAAGGAGGAGGCGCTGGGCAAGCGGGTTCGCGTCGAGGCGCTCATCAGCGGACAGCAGCAACTGGGTCCACCGGTAGCTTGGGAGATTGTGGGAGTGATCCGCGATGTCAAGGTCTCGACCCTGAGAAGCGACGGCGAGCCGGAGATTTACGTTCCCTGCTTGCAGAGTACCTGGCCGGGGGGCGCCCTCTCGGTCCGCACGGCGACCGAGCCGATGAGCATGGCCCAGGCGGTGCGCGCCGCCGTTCAAAGCGTGGACAAAGATCAGCCAGTGACCGCGGTGAGAACCATGGAGCAGATCGTCTCGGAATCGGTTTCGGGTCCACGGATCCGCGCCTATCTGATTGGGGCCTTTGCGGGCATGGCGCTGGTGCTGGCGGGGATGGGGATCTACGGCGTGATCTCGTATGCGGTGGCCCAGCGCACCCACGAGCTGGGGATCCGCATGGCTCTGGGTGCGCGGCGAGGCGATTTGCTCCGCATGGTGGTGGGACAGGGCATGCTCCTCACCTTGATTGGACTGGCAATCGGGCTGGCGGGCGCTTTCGCTCTCACGCGGTTGCTCTCGGGTTTACTGTTTGGAGTCACCGCCACCGACCCAGCCACGTTCGCAGGCGTCTCGGCGGTGCTGGCTGCCGTGGCGCTGGCAGCCTGCTACATTCCGGCGCGGCGCGCGGCCCGCGTCGATCCGATGGTGGCGCTGCGGTACGAGTAGGAAATCCTCCTCCACTTCGTGGTATTCAGGTATGAATACGGGTGTGGTATGCGAGGTTTCCGGCAAGACCTGCGTTACGGACTGCGAATGCTGCTGAGGAGCCGCGGGGTGACCGCGGTGGCGGTGCTGGCGCTGGCGCTGGGAATCGGGGCCAACACCGCCATCTTCAGTCTGGTGGAGGCGGTTTTGCTGCGGCCGCTGCCCTTTAGGGATGCCGACCGCCTGACGATGGTCTGGGAAAACAACCTACAGAGAGGGATCCAGGAATTCACGATCTCCGCGCCGACTTTTTTGGACTATCGCAGCCAGAGCGGGGTTTTCGAAGGCATGGTAGCTTTCGAAGCCGCCAGTTTCGCGCTGACCGGGAGGGGTGAACCGGAACGAATTCGCGGTCTCCGGGGCACGACCGGGTTCTTGCCACTACTGGGGGTGAGACCGGCCAGGGGGCGGGACTTCCTGCCGGCTGAGATGCGGCCCGGCGGCGAGGGGGTCGTCATCGTGAGCCACGGTTTGTGGGCGCGCCGGTTCGGTTCCGATCCCGACCTACTGGGCCAGGCGCTCACGCTGGATGGAAAGAGCTTCACGGTGAGCGGCATCATGCCGCCGGGATTCGAGTTTCCGGACCGCACGGTCGAGTTCTGGGTACCCCTGGTTTTCACTGCTCAGGACATGTCTCTCCGCGGGTACCACCATCTCAGCGTGATCGCGCGCCTCAAGGCGGACGTTCCGCTGGAGCAGGCATGGGCTGAGATGAACGGCCTTGCCGGGCGGCTCGCTCAGCAGCATCCCGTCACCAACCGGGGCTGGGGGGCGACTCTGGTGCCGTTGCGCGATCAGCAGGTTAGAGAGGTCCGGCTGGCGCTGCTGATTATGTTCGGAGCGGTGGGGTTTGTGCTGCTGATAGCCTGCGCCAGCATCGCCAACCTTCTGCTGGCGCGCAATGCGGCGCGGGAGAGGGAAATCGCGGTCCGCACGGCGTTGGGTGCGGGGCGTCTGCGGCTGGTGCGGCAACTCCTTTCCGAAAGCGTGCTGCTGGCGCTGTTGGGTGGCGGGGCGGGCCTATGCTTGACTCCCTGGCTCACGCGCCTGCTGCTGGCCATCAGCCCCGAGGATCTGGTGCTCCCGCAGCAAATAGGTATTCATGCCGGGGTGCTCGGCTTCACGCTGGCGGTCTCGCTTGTTACCGGTTTGGTTTTCGGAATTATCCCGGCGGTGCAGGCCTCTCGGACCAACCTGAACGAATCGCTCAAAGAGGGCGGCCGGTCGGCCACCGAAGGCTTCCGGCGTCACCGCATCCGCAGCGGCCTGGTGATCCTGGAAGTGGCCCTGGCGCTGGTGCTGCTGGTGGGCGCCGGTTTGATGACGAGAAGCTTCCTGCGGCTTCAGGCGGTGGACCCGGGATTCCGGGCGGATCACGTGCTAGCCGTGCGGCTCTCCTTGTCGGAGTCGAAATATTCCGAGGACCGGCAGAGGGCAGCCTTCTTCCGGGACCTGCTCCAACGGGTGGAGACTCTTCCTGGGGTGCAGACAGCCGCGGTGACCAATTGCCTTCCGCTGGTTTCCGATTTCGTGCGCCTGTTCGATATCGAGGGCCGTCCGGCGCCCGGACCTGGGGAAGCGCCGGCGGCCAGTTTTCGGGCGGTGACGCCGCGGTATTTCCGCACCATGCGCGTTGCGGTGCGCAGAGGGCGCCACTTCACCGAACAGGACGGGGCGGAGTCTGCCGGGGTGGCCATAGTGAATGAGGACCTGACCCGCCGTTACTGGCCCAAGGAAGATCCCATTGGCAAGCGAGTGCACTTGGGGAAACTGGACCGCATGGGCTGGCGGACGATCGTGGGGGTGGTGGGCGACGTGCGGCATCGGGCGCTGGACACCCCGGCGCTGGGGGAACTGTACGTGCCGTATTCTCAATGGCCTCAGGCGGCGACGACCCTGGTGGTGCGCACGACCTGGGAACCTGTGCAGATGGCTGGAGCGATCCGGGCGGAAGTTCGGGCCGTGGACAGGGACCAGCCGATTGGCGAGATCCGCACCATGGAGCGCGTGGTTTCCGAATCGGTGGCCCCTCGCCGCGCGGTGGTGACGCTGCTGGGGGTGTTCGCCAGCCTAGCCCTGATCCTGGCGGCGGTGGGGATCTACGGCGTGATCGCGTATTCCGTCGTCGAGCGCACGCACGAGATCGGCATCCGGATGGCGCTGGGCGCACAGCGGAGCGACGTGCTGCGGATGGTGGTGGAGCAGGGCCTGGTGCTGGCCCTGGTGGGTGTGGCGATCGGGGCCGTGGCCTCGCTGGTCCTGACGCGGGTCCTGTCGAGCCTGCTTTACGGCGTGAGCGCCACCGATCCTTGGACCTTCCTGGGCGTTGCGCTGCTGCTCGTTGGTGTTGCGCTGCTGGCCAGCTATCTTCCCGCCCGCCATGCCACCAAGGTGGACCCGCTGGTGGCGCTGCGAACGGAATAGGCTCTCGGCTGGATGGGCGGCCAGAGGCCAACGCCTCATGAAAGCAGCGTGAAGCCGGGTTCTCCGTTGAGCTTGCGGTCGAAGGTAACAGTGTCCCGGCATCCCGCCTGGCGGCTGGCCTCGCCGATAAGGTAGTCTGCGAAGTTGCCCTTGCCGGCTCGGTACGATTCCAGACTGCGGCGGACCAGGACCTCCTGCTCGATCCTGAATTGCTCCATCTGGAGGATCTGCTCCAGAATCCCTACGATCGCCGCCTTTGGCTGGCCGTAGCTGCGAGATAAAACCCAAACCAGCTCGCAGAGAGCAAGAACGGTGAGGTAGAGAGGCTCGTTAGTCTTCCGGCACTCTTCGATCAACCCTTCGGCCACCGCCAACTGTCTCGCGTGGTCCGCCGCGAGGTAGCGGACCAGGACGTTTGTGTCCAGGCTTCTCATGTTCTTGAGAAGCCTTCCGCGATGGCTTCGTTCATTTCTTCCACGGAGACCGTGCGTCTGGTGGGGCAGCGAACGATGCCCTTCAGCAGCCGGATGTCCCGGTTTCGAGGCGTCAAGATGACGTGGCCCTTTGGATCGAGCTGGAACTCGACGCGTTGCCCCGTGCGGAGACGAAGGAGGTCCCGGATTTCCTTGGGGATCGTGATTTGGCCCTTGCTAGTGAGCGTGCTGGTGGGCATTGGTGTCCTTACGGTTCTGAATCTCCTTACTCAATGGTAAGACAAAGCTCCCCGCCCGTCAACCGACTCTCAGCCGTCCGGCTTGCCATCGGTCCGCTAGCGCAATAGACTTGCACAATGCAGATAAGACTGGCTGTTGGTGACGCTGGCAGAATGGCTGCGATTGGCGGGGTGGTCTTTCTGCTGGGATTTTCTTTGATTCCTCCCTTGCTGAGCCGCCAGGCGCCGGCTGGACGGCCGCTGCGGTTTGAGATCTCCTTCGCTGGCGGGGTGCGGGCGACGCCGGTGGATGGGCGGGTGCTGCTGATGATCTCGACGCGGGGGGACGCGGAACCGCGGTTTCAGATCGGAGAGGGGCTGGAGACGCAGCAGATCTTCGGGGTCGATGCGGAGGGGCTCGGGTCATCGCAGGCGGCGGTGATTGACTCGACCACGCTGGGCTACCCGCGCGAGAGCCTCAGGGAGATGCCCTCCGGCGAGTACTACGTGCAGGCGCTGATCAATGTGTATGAAACCTTCCATCGCGCCGATGGACAGGTAGTGAAGCTTCCGATGGATGATGGCGAGGGGCAGCACTGGAACACTTCCCCAGGCAACTTTTACAGCGAACCTCAGAAGATGAAGCTCGACCCGCAGCGCGGGGGCACCATCAAGATCGAACTGACGAAGGCGATCCCGCCGATTACGGTGCCGCAAGACACCAAGTACATCAAGCACGTACGCATTGAAAGCAAGCTGCTGAGCGAGTTCTGGGGCAGACCGATGCATCTGGGAGCGGTGGTGCTGTTGCCGGAGGGCTTTGAGGAGCATCCGGAAGCGCGCTACCCGGTGATGTACTACCAGGGGCATCTCACGCCCAGCTTCGCCACTCCAGTTGGCTTTCGGAAGCAACCGCCCACGCCGGACCTGACGGGCTATCAGAGAACCGTGGCGGAGTACAGCTACAAGTTCTACCAGGACTGGACCTCGGGACGGCTGCCGCGCATGCTGATCGTGATCACGCAGCACGCCAACCCCTACTATGACGACTCCTATGCGGTGAACTCCGCCAATGTCGGCCCTTACGGCGACGCTCTGGTCAAGGAATTGTATCCATACGTCGAGAAGAAGTTCCGAGCCATCGGGGAACCGTGGGCGCGGGTGCTCTACGGAGGCTCGACGGGAGGATGGGAGGCGCTGGCGCAGCAGGTTTTCTACCCCGACTTTTACAACGGGGCCTGGTGCAATTGCCCGGACCCGATCGACTTCCGGGCCTTCTCGCTGGTAAATCTCTACCAGGACCGGAACGCCTACTATGCGGAAGGTCCGTGGAAAAAGGTTCCGCGCCCGGCCTATCGCGAGGCTGACGGGCCGATCCTGGCGACCATGGAAGACATGAACCGGCTGGAGCTGGTGCTGGGAACGCAGGGGCGTTCCACCGAGCAGTTCGACATCTGGCAGGCGGTCTACAGCCCGGTGGGCGAGCATGGGTATCCCAAGCCGATTTATGACAAGCGCACCGGCGTCATCGATCCGCAGGTGGCCGAGTACTGGCGGCAGCACTACGACCTCAGCTACATCCTGCAACGCGACTGGAAGACGCTGGGGCCCAAGCTGATCGGCAAGATACACATCAAGGTGGGCGACAGCGACAGTTACTACCTGGAGCGCGCGGTGCGGCTGCTGGAGCAATTCCTGGAGAGCACCAAGGAACCGGGCAAAGGGCCCTACTATGGAGGGACTTTCGAGTACGGCGCGGGGCATCCGCATTGCTATTCCGGGGATCCCTCGGTTTCGGTGCGCATCGCGCGCCTGACCATCAACCAGCGCTTCATGCCGGTGATGATGGAGCATATGCTGAAGACCGCTCCTCCGGGAGTGGATACTAAGAGCTGGCGGTACTGACTATGCCACAACTTTCTCGACGTCAATTTGTAGCGAGCGGCCTGGCCGGCGCCGGAGGAGTGACCCTGGCGGCCCCGGCGGGCCAGCCGAACGTGGTGATTTTCCTGGCCGACGATCTGGGCTGGGGCAACGTGGGCTATCACGGAAGCGAGGGCCAGACGCCCCACATCGACCGCTTGGCGCGTGAAGGGGTGCGCTTCGAGCAGTTCTATTCGTATCCGGTCTGCTCGCCGACGCGGGCGGGCTTACTGACCGGGCGTTCACCCATGCGGTACGGCATTGTCTATTCGGTGGTACGCCCCTGGGCCAACTACGGCCTGCCCCTGGACGAGCACATCCTACCGCAGACCTTCAAGGCTGCCGGCTACCAGACCGCGATCACCGGGAAGTGGCACCTGGGTCACGCGCACGTGAAGCAGTTGCCGCATTTGCGCGGGTTCGATCATTTTTACGGGCATGTGAATGGGGCCATCGACTACTACACCCACGAGCGGGAGGGCGGTATCGATTGGCAACGCAACGGGGAGTCGGTGCGGGAGGAAGGCTACTCGACCGATCTGCTGGCGGCGGAGGCCAACCGGTTCATCGAGGGCCGCGACCGGAATAGGCCGTTGTTTCTCTATGTGCCGTTCAACGCCCCGCACGGGCCATTGCAGGCGCCGCCGGGGGGTCTGATCAAGAAGTACTCGAAGATCTCGAACGAGAGGCGGCGGACCTATCTGGCGATGGTGGAGGCGATGGACGCCGCCCTGGGCCGGGTGCTGGCGACGCTCGAGAAGCAGGGGATGGCCGAGAACACGCTGGTGCTGTTCCTGAGCGATAACGGCGGCCCGCTGGGCCAAGGCGCCTCCAACCTGGCCTTGCGGGCCGGAAAGGGCACCACGTTTGAAGGAGGCATTCGTGTGCCTGCGCTGATGCATTGGCCGGCCGGGCTGAAAGGCGGGCGGAACCTCAACCAGGTGATGACCGTGCTGGATGTGCTGCCCACGCTGGCGGCGGCCGCCGGCCTCAGGCCGGGCAACGTGAAGCCGCTGGATGGCAGGAACATGTGGCCCGCCATCACGACTGGCCAGATCAGCCCGCGCGAGGATCTGTTCTTCGCCGTGGGGCCGGACGAGACGCTGCACCTCGGGGTGCGGCGCGGGGAGTGGAAGCTGGTTCGCGAGATCAGCAAGTCCGAGCGGAATGAGAAGAACTATCTGTTCAACATCGCTGACGATCCCAACGAGAGCGCCGACCTTTCGGCCAAACGTCCGGATCTGGTGAAGGAGCTAGTCGCTGCTGTCCAGAAGTGGCAGGCGCTGCACCCGCAAAATCCGGAATGCTCGTCCTTTCCCCACCCCGGCTGGGTGGCTCCCAAGGACTGGCGCGAAGCCGCGGTGCGGTGAGCGCGGGTCGGTGGTGAACCGCTGTTCGTGTCAGACTGTGAAGATGGGACGCCATCTGCTGATGGTTGCCTGCACCGTGCCTTTGCTATCGTCTGCCGCGCCGATCAAGAGCGGCTTCGTTACCACCAGTGACGGCATCCGGCTGCACTATCTGGAGGCGGGGAGCGGCCCGGCGATTCTGTTTGTGCCCGGCTGGACCATGCCGGCCGAAATCTGGGAGGCGCAGATTAGGCACTTTTCCCAGCGGTACCGGGTGGTGGCGCTGGACCCGCGCTCCCAGGGCGAGTCTGCGCAGGCTGCCGAAGGACACTATCCCGAAAGGCGCGCGCGGGACATCAAGGAGGTTGTGGACCAGTTGGGCCTGTCTCCGGTGGTCCTGGTGGGATGGTCGATGGGCGTGTCGGAGGCGCTGACCTACGTGGATCAGTTCGGGACCGCCACCCTGCGCGCGCTAGCCCTGGTGGACGGGAACATCGGCGAGGATGCCACGCCCCTGAGCGCCGCCGGCAATTGGGCCTGGGTGAGGGGGATGCAGTTGAACCGGAGGGAATTCACCCGGAAGTTCGTGCGCTCGATGTACAAGAAGCCGCAGGCGGAGGCGTACTACAACCGCATCACTGCGGCCGCGCTGAAGACGCCCACGACTACCGCGGTCACTCTGCTGGCCAACGAGTTCGCGAGGGGTGACTGGCGGCCGGTGCTGGGCAAGCTGGACCGTCCCGTCCTGTACACCATCACGCCGGGCCTGAAAGCGCAAGCCGAGATGTTGAAGGCACAAGTCCCCGCGGCGCGCGTGGAGATTTTCGGCGACTGCGGCCACGCGCTGTTCGTGGACGATGCGGTGCGCTTCAACGCCGTGCTGGAGGAGTTTCTGCGCGCGGGTTCGAGCGGCGAGTAGACTGAGTTGCCCTCTGTCGGACAATCGTGTAGACTGTCAGACAGGGAAGGGAAGCGAGTTTCTATGGCTGCCAACCGCATTTCAATCCGCATCAGCCCGAACCTTGAGCACCGGCTGCGGCAGGAGGCCGCTCGAAACGGCAAGTCCGAGTCCCAGCTTGTTCGGGAAGCTTTGGAAGATTACCTGGCGACCAGCGGAAAACGCGAGACCTGCTACGAACTCGCCCGCCGCATCGGAGTACTGGGTTGCGTCAAGAACGCCCCGGCAGACCTGAGCACGAATCGTAAGTACTTTGAAGGCTTCGGCCAGCAATGAGGGTGCGCATTCTGGTTGACACGAGCGCGCTGGTTGCAATTCTCTCCCGTGGCGACGAGCACCACAAAGCCTGTGTGGAACAACTGCAGGACCTTGTGCCGCCGCTTTTCACCTGCTGGCCCGTAATCACGGAGGCCGCCTGGTTGCTGCGCGACCAACCGCTGGCGATCGAGGGACTTTTCGAGAGCTTTGAAAGGGGCTTGCTGAAGGTGCTCTTGCTGGATGAAAATGCCCTGGGATGGATCCGGGCGTTCCTGAGGCGCTATCGCAAGCTGGGCGCTCAGTTAGCCGATGCCGCTTTGGCGTATCTGGCTGAGCGCGAAGGTATCGAAACAGTCTTCACGTTGGACCGGCGTGATTTCTCCGTGTACCGGCTCCGGGCAAACCGTAGCTTGAATCTGCTCCCCCCGCTTTAGCGTCAGTCTGATTTGCCCCGGACGAAGTGGGAGAGCGGCGAGGCGGCGCGCTGGAGGCGGTCGTTGATGGCGGCCCAGTCGGGGCCTTGCGGCGGTCTCTCGACTGCGATCCAGTCCCAGCCTTCCTGGTCCAGGCGGTGAAGGGTTTCGTAGAGCACGGCGGCATAGGCAGCGGCGTCCCCCGGCATGGCGACGGATTTCGAGGCCGGGGCGGGCCGGCGGATGCACAGGTAAGCGCCACGGCCGTCGGCCGGAAGCCTTCCGCCATCAAGCAGCAGCAGGGGCGTCCGAGGGCTGTAGTGCCTGGGGTGCATTCCGGGAGAAGGATGCGCGCGGGGGTGACCGTTCTCGATGCGTCCGGCCACCTGGACGGGACCGATCAGCGCTTCGATGTCGTTCTGCGTGACCATGCCGGGGCGCAACAGCAAGGGCCGGTCGCTGGCCAGGGACAGCACGGTGGATTCGATGCCCACCGCAGTTGGCCCGCCGTCCAGGATGAGCTCGACGGCCGCACCCAGGGATTCCCGGACGTGCTCGGCGGTGGTGGGAGAGAGTCCGCGTGAAGCGGTTGGCGCTGGGCGCGGCGATGGGCACGCCGGCGGCGCGGATCAACTCCAGCGCCATGGGATGGGCCGGCATGCGCAGCCCCACCGTGTCCAGCCCCGCCGTCACGATGCCCGGGATGACCAGGGTCTTTGGGAAGCACCAGGGTCAGCGGCCCCGGCCAGTAGCGCGCGCGCCAGGATCTCGGCTTGCGGGCGGCCAGCTCCGCACCAGGCGGCGCGCCATCTCCAGCGAGGCCACATGCACGATCACCGGGCTGGTGGGCGGGCGGCCTTTGGCCAGGTAGATTCTCTCGACCGCCGCCGCGTCCAGCGCGTTGGCGCCCAGGCCGTAGACCGTCTCGGTGGGGAAGGCCACCAGCTCTCCGGCGCGGATCAGGCCGGCGGCGCGCTCCAGCGCGGCCTCTATTCAGGGAGGTCCTCCTTGCCGTCGCCGGCGATCTTGCCGGTCTTCTTGTAGACCAGGTAGGCGTGGATGAAGCGGCTCGAGGTCGCCGTCCAGCACGCGGTCCACGTCGCCGATGCCCAGCTTGGTGCGGTGGTCCTTGACCAGCCGGTAGGGCGCCAGCACGTAGCTGCGGATCTGGCTGCCGAAGTTGATGTCGGCCTTGGTGGCCTCCAGCTTGCGCTCCTCTTCGCGCTTTCTTGTCCATCTCGAACTCGTAGAGGCGCGCCCGGAGTTGCTTCAGGGCCATGTCGCGGTTCTTGTGCTGGGAGCGCTCGTTCTGGCACTGCACCACGATGCCCGTGGGCAGGTGCGTCATGCGCACGGCCGAGTCGGTGCGGTTGACGTGCTGGCCGCCGCGCGCCGCCGGCGCGGAAGGTGTCCACCCGCAGGTCTTCCGGGCGGATCTCGATCTTGATCTCGTCGTCGACCTGCGGATAGACGAAGACGGAGGCGAACGAGGTGTGCCGCCGCGCGTTGGCGTCGAACGGGCGAGATGCGCACCAGCCGGTGCACCCCGACCTCGGATTGGAGCAGGCCGTAGGCGTTCTCGCCGTTGACCTCGAAGGTCACCGACTTGATGCCCGCGCCCTCGCCGTCCAGCCGGTCGGTGATCGACGGTCGAGAAGCCGTTGCGCTCGGCCCAGCGCAGGTACATGCGCAGCAGCATCTCCGCCCAGTCCTGGCTTTCGGTGCCGCCGGCGCCCGGGTGGATGGTCACGATGGCGCTGCGGAAGTCGTTTTCGCCGGCGAGCAGCATCTCGGTTTCGAGCTTCTCCAGCGCGCTCGGAGAATGTCTTCAGCTCCTGCTCGATCTCGCCGCCGACGTCTTCGCCCTCGCGCGCACAGCTCGAACAGGGTGTCCAGGTCCGAGGTCATGGAGCGCGACGTAGCGCTTCCTCGGCGAGGGCCTCCTCCAGGCGCTTGCGTCCTGCAGCAGCTTCTGGTTCCTCTCGGGCTGGCTCCAGAAATCCGGCGCGGCGACCTGCTGTTCGATCTTGGCTAGCTGGGACTTTTTGGCGGGGGCGTCAAAGATAGCTCCGCACAGCTTCAGCTTGCTGGCGGAGCGCGAAGTATTCTCGTTCGAGTTCTTCGATGGTCATAGGTCTATTCTAGCAGACAGCCGTCAGCCTTCAGAGTTCAGCCGCCGACTAGAGGGAGAGCAGATATCCCCGCTTGCCGGCATTGGTGCCAAGCGTTTTGCCGATTTGCGCCGTCACGCCTTCGGCCTCGTGGATGTGGCCGCACAGGAAGTAGGCAGGCTGGTAGCGGTCGATGAAGTCGCGCATGGCGCGGCTGCCGGCGTGCACGCCTTCGCGGACCCGGTCCAGCGGCGTACCCAGGGGCGGGCAGTGGCAGACCAGCACCAGGGGCTCCAGAGGCGGCGAAGCGGGCCAGGCGCTTGGCCAGTTCCTCCTCGCTATACTCGCCCGGGGTGTTGAACGGCGTGGGATTGGAATAGCCCAGCCCGGCGATGTGGTAGCCAGCGGCCTCGAAACTCTTCTCATGGAAATCGTGCAGGCCGAACTGCTTGCACAGCCAGGCGGTCAACTGGATGGATTCGTGATTGCCCGGAAGCACCCAGACCCGATCTGCGCGGCGGCGCAGGACTTGGCCACAGCGCTCCAGGCCGCGTCCCCAACTGACTAGATCCCCGGCGGCGAAGTAGTAGTCGGCCTCCACAGCCATCAAGCGTTCCAGGGCCGCGCAGTCGCCGTGAATGTCGGAGAAAACCAGAAGCCTCACAGGAATTGAATCATTGAGGAATTGAGTCATTGATTCATTGAGTCATTGAATCACTGAATGATAGCGCAGCGAGAGGGAAGCTTGTGGCTGAGGGCTGATGGCTGAGGGCTCAGTCTATCAAGCCGTTGCGGAGGGCGAAGCGGACCAACTCGCCGACGCTGTGTAGGTTGAGTTTGTCCATGATGCGGCCGCGGTGGGAGTCCACGGTGTAGACGCTGAGCTTGAGCGCAGTGGCGATTTCCTTGTTGGTTTTTCCTTCGGCGATCATTTGCAGGATTTCCCGCTCGCGGGAGCTGAGCAGGTCGAGCGGGTCGCTGACGTGCCGGCGGTAATCGCTGAGCACGGCATCGGAGACGGCCGGGCTGAGGTAGCCTTCCCCGGAGGCAACCGAGCGGACTGCGCTCAGCAGGTCGCGGTCGATGGCGTCTTTGAGCAGGTAGCCGCGGGCGCCGGCGCGCAGGATCTCGCGAACGTAGACCGAATCCTTGTACATGCTGAGCGCCAGCACCCGGGTGCGAGGCGCGGAAACCGCCAGGCGGCGGGTGGCCTCGATCCCGTTCAGCTCGGGCATGGCCACGTCCATCACCACCACGTCGGGATGGAGTTTCTCGGCCAGCTCGACGGTCTCGCGGCCGTTTCCAGCCTCGCCCACGATCTCCATGTCGGGCTGGGCCGCCAGGATCATCCGGAAACCCTGGCGGACCATGGCGTGGTCATCGGCCAACAAGATCCGGATCTTCTTCATGCCTGACTCCCCGCACGGGTACAGCTAACATCAATGACCAAGCCGGCGCCATCAGCCGACCGGATGGCCAGTTCGCCGCCAGCGCTGCGCGCCCGGGCGCGCATGCCGATCAGTCCCAGGCCCTGCTGCTCGGCGCGCCCGCCCGGCCCAGGCCGCGCCCGTTGTCGCCGACTGAAAGGTTGATCTTCTCGCCTTCGGAGCGCAGCTCGATGCGCACCCGGCTGGCGCCCGAGTGCCTGGCGATGTTGGTCAGCGCCTCCTGACAGATGCGGAACAGATGAGTCTCCGTCTCGTCAGGCAGCCGGGCGGTGAAGCTGGACTTGTACTCGACTTCGATGCCCGTCCGCGTGGTGAAGCCTTCGGAAAGCCAGCGCAGCGCGGCGTCCAGCCCGAAGTCATCCAGGATGGTGGGATGGAGTAACTGCGAGAGTTCCCGGACGTTCTGGATAGCCTTGTTGACCAGGCGGACGCAGTCTTCCAAACGCTGGCTGGTGCGGCCGGGCTGGGCCTGAAGGGCCAGCAGATTGGCCTTGGCCGCGGTGAGCGACTGGCCCAATTCATCGTGCAGCTCGTGCGAGAAACGCCGGGCCGTGGTTTCCTGGCTTTCCAGGAGGTGCCAGGAGACCCGGCTCAGCTCGCTGGTTTGCCACTCCATTTTGCGCAGCAGCCCGATGGTCAGGCGCACGGTGAGGATGGCGCACAGCAAAGCCAGCAGCAGACAGGCGCCCAGCAGGATGGCGGACTGCCTGATCAACTCCCCGAAGCGGCGGTCAATCTGTTGCCGGGCCGCGGAGGCGTTGTCGTAGCTGACCGTGGCCAGCTTGGCGACAATCCTTAAAGATTCTTCATGTCGGCGAAACAGATCGCGGGACAGCAACGTGGTCGGATTCTCCAGCGACAGCATGCGGCGGGCTTCGGCGGAAAATGCCGCCGTGGCCTTTTGCAGCTCATCCCAGAGGGCTTCCTCAGGCGTGCCGGTCACCGAGTCGCCGATCTGTTCGATCCTCTTGTCGGTGTCGTCGAGTTCGGACAGGATCTTCTCCCGGTCCACGTACTCCGGGTCTCGGGACAGCTTGTAGAAGACTGCGCTCAAGGCAGCCTGCTCGCGCTGGATATCGTCAATCAGGCGGGTGGCGACCAACCCCTCTTCCACCAGGTCGGCCACATTCTGCTTGATGGACTGGATTTTGTGGACGGTGATGAAGCCGGCCACTAGCAGGAGAAGAATCACCAACATGAAGCCGGCGATCAGGACCCGGAAAATGGTGGTCTGGGTGATCTGTTGCCGGAACATTGGCTTCCCCCCTCTTAGTGTAGGGCAAATCGGGTCCCCATCCCCCGGCATCCCCCTTTTTCGTCTGCTTTCTTAGCCCCGCGAGGCTATCGTCTCCCCCTGGTCCGGGTTTGATCATGGAAGGGTGGCCGACGGTCAACGTCTGCCCAGGAGGATTAGATGAAGAAGCTTGGAGTCGCACTGCTGGCGGTAGCCTTCGCTCTGCCGACCTTTGCTATGATCCAGGAGGAGAAGAAGGAAGAGCAAAAGCAGCAAGAGAAAAAGAAGAAGAAGAGCACCAAGAAGAAGAAGGACGAGAAGAAAAAGGAAGAGAAGCCGCCGGCAACCTAAGCCAGCAGATCTCACAGAATCGCCGCGCAGTGCCACCGAGTAGGCAGGTAAGCTGCGCGGCTATTTTTTTGCACCGACAGTGGATTTCAAGGACTTACGGGCAAGCGGGGCCGGGTTTCGCGCAAAGGCGCAAAGGGACCGCGAAGAACGCAAAGTGAACTGATTGTTTATTTTCTGGTCTTTGCGTCTTTGCGCGAAAGTTTCTTCTTGATCTCCGGGGCGCGCTTGTCGTCCGGGACCAGGTCCAGGAACTTGGCGAAGGCTTCCCTGGCGCCTTTGGGATCGTTGAGCTTCTCTCGCGCTTCGCCCAGACGCAGATAGGCTTCCGCCCCGCCGGGGTTCCACTTCGTAGCTTCCTCGAATCGGCGTGCTGCTGCCTTGTACTTGCCCTTTTTGAAGTAGAAGTTGCCGATTTTCAGCTCCCTCTCTGCCTGGAGGGGGTTGAAGGAGTACTCCTTGACGGCCAGGGCTTCGTCCTCCTCGGGGGGCTCCTGGGGTTCGGGCGGCTTTGGCCGTTGCGCCCAGAGCGTGCCGCTCAACAGGACGGTACAGGCCAGCCAAGGTACGATCCGTGCCACAATTTCAGTATAAGAGCTCGTAGCCTGTAGCTCGTAGCGCCCAGCTCGGATTCCTCACCAGACCCGAGGTCCGGCGAAGATGTGGCGCGGGCTTCAGCCTGCTGCGTCGAGACTCGTCTCGACGCATGGAGAGGCTGCGCCACAAGGTCAACAGTGCAGTCGGGGCTTGGCATGGTGCGGAATCAGCGCTAGAAGCGAGCGTCCGCAAGCCGCAGGCGACAAGCCACAGGCTGTTTAACCGATGGACCTGCGTGAAAGAGCGAGCCAGTTGCCCCCACAGCCCGGGGTCTACCTCTACAAGGATGCCGAGGGGACGGTGCTCTATGTGGGGAAGGCCAAGAACCTTCGCAACCGCGTACGGAGCTATTTTTCCGAGGAGCACCTGGCGGACGTCAAGACCGGGAGCCTGATCGCGGAGGCCCGGGACATCGACTACATCCTGGTGGATAACGAGAAGGAAGCGCTGGCGCTGGAAAACAACCTGATCAAGCAGTGGAAGCCGCGCTTCAACGTCCTGCTGCGGGACGACAAGACCTATCCCTACATCAAGCTGACCAACGAGAAGTACCCGCGGGTGTACGTTACCCGGCGGCTCCACAAGGACGGCGCGACCTACTACGGCCCGTATTTTCCCGCCAATCTGGCGTACCGGCTGGCGCACTTCATCCACCGGCATTTCCAGGTGCCTTCCTGCAAGGTGGATCTGACCCGCTACCACCCTCAGCCCTGCCTCCAGTACCACATCCACCGCTGCCAGGGTCCGTGCGTCGAGGGGCTCGACCACCGAGGAGGCCTACGGCGCGGGCCGTGAACCAGGTCAGGCTGTTTCTGGAGGGCAGGCACAAGGACCTGCTCGCGGATCTCGCGCCCGCAGATGGAGCAGGCGTCCGAGGAAATGCGCTTCGAGCAGGCGGCCGTGCTGCGGGACGTGATTGGCACCGTCGAGGAGACTGAGCAGAGGCAGAAGATGGCCGCGGCCGAGGGCGAGGACGTCGACATCTTCGCCTGCTACGCCGAGCCGCCGCTGGTGGCGGCCAACCTGTTCCACCTGCGCAACGGGCGCATCGTGGACCGCCGCGAGTTCTTCTGGGAGGACCAGGCGGCCTTCGAGCTTTCCGAGTTCGTCTCCGCGTTCCTCAAGCAGCTCTATCTGGACCAGCAGTACATGCCGGCGCGCATTCACGTGCCGGTGGAGTTCGAAGATCGCGAGGTGCTGGAGGAACTGCTTTCGGAGAAGCGCGGGCGCAAGGTCGAGATCCACACTCCGCAGCGAGGCCCGAAGAAGGCCTTGCTCTCTCTGGCGGAAACCAACGCCAAGCACAGCTTCGAGCAGCGCTTCCGAGTGCTGAAGCCGTCTTCGAAGGCCATCCAGGAGGCGCTGCAAGAAATGCTGGGGCTGGCCGAAGCGCCGCGACGCATCGAGTGCTTCGACATCTCGCACATCCACGGAACCGACACGGTGGCCAGCATGGTGGTTTGGGAAGACGGGCGGATGCAGAAATCCGGCTACCGCAAGTTCATCATCCGGACGGTGGAAGGCAGCGACGACTTCGCCTCCATGCGCGAGGTGATCGCGCGCCGGTACGCACGCCTCCAGCAGGAGAAGCGGCCCATGCCGGGGCTGGTGCTGGTGGACGGGGGCCTGCCG
Source organism: uncultured Acidobacteriota bacterium (assembly GCA_963725415.1). Taxonomy (GTDB): domain Bacteria; phylum Acidobacteriota; class Terriglobia; order Bryobacterales; family Bryobacteraceae; genus CAVRZY01. The sequence goes on from CAVRZY010000090.1 coordinate 21,800, forward strand.
CAACTGCACGCCGCCGCCGAGGCGCTGGAGGCCTTGGGAATTACGGATCAGCCGCTGGCTTCCATCGCCAAGCGGGAGGAATGGATCTACGTCTACGGCCAGGAAGACGAGCCGGTGGTGCTGGACCGTTTCTCGCCGGTGCTGCACCTGATCCAGAGCGTGCGCGACGAGGCGCACCGCTTCGCGGTGACCTTCCACCGCTCGCGCCGCGAGGCCGCGCGGCTGAGTTCGGGAGCTCCAGCAGGCGCCGGGCATTGGCCCCAAGACGGTGCAGAAGCTGCTGGAGCACTTTGGCAGCGCCGAGCGGGTGCGGCAGGCCACAGAAGATGAGCTGGCGGCGGTGGTGGGCCGGGCCGCAGCGCGGCGGCTGAGAGGGTTCTACGCAGGCGGGGAGCAGGTCCCTGGGTAGAGGCCCCCACCGGAGCAGCGAAGGGGATTCAGGCCGCGACGGGGTGCGTGCCGCGCCTGGGGCGCAAGGTCTCGAGCACGCCGCGCCATTTTCGCAGGATCAACTCGATGAGGTTCAACGCCACGGCCAGCAGCAGCAGGCCGGGCCACAATTGAAGCGTGGAAGTCACCGCGCGGCCGCCCGGATCGAAGATCTGGCGCGGGGATGGATTGAAGCGGCCGCCGGTGAACTCGGAGATCTGCCGCAGCAGGGGCTCGTTGGCGCCGTACTCGCTCAGCTCCTCTTCCTGGAGGTAGAGGCCCACCTCGGGAAAGGCGCGCGAGTCGGCCAGCGGACGCACCCGGAACAGACCCTGGCGGTGGTCGATGTGGACGCGGCCGCGGAAGGCGCCTTGGGCCACCTTATCGACCCTGAGGGGGCGCTGAAAACCCTGCGGCCCAAAAACAAAAATGTCCGGAATTGTTGCGGGCTCCTCGACCTGCCGCCCCAGCCGGTAATCGACGATCAGCTCGTCGTTGGCGCTGTTGTACTCCATGGTCGCCTCGCCCGCTTGCGCGTGAGGCAACAAGTCGCGGAATACGTTGGCCCAGAACTTGTCGAAGCCCGGCCAAGCCACCCAGCCCGCCGCCCAGCGGCTCTTGGCGTCGGAAGTGAACACCGCCGCCCGGCCCAGACCGTATTGCCAGCGCACGAACAAGGGGTCCTTGTGCTCGAGAGTCAGGATCACCTCGGCGGTGGGCTTGGAGATAAACTTCACGTAACCCTGCAAGGGCGGCGCCGACTCCATCCCCACGCCCTCCAGAATCTCGACGTTTCTCACCACCTGCGGCCGGATGGGTTTCTCGATCGCGGTCGAGCCGGTGTGCTCCATGACGTCGCGCAGCAGGATCTGCTCGAGCCCGGAGGGATCGCTGAGGAAATACGACTTTCCGCGGGCTAAGGCCGCGACCTTCTCCAAATAAGGCCGGTTGACATCCTGACCCAAACCGACCGTCGAGATAGTGACCTGGTTCACGGCCGCTTCTTTGGACAGGGTCAGGCTGTCACCCTCCTCGGAAATACCGTCGGTCAGCAGCACGATGTGCTTGTAAACCGAGTTGACGGGCCGGATGCGGCGATAAGCCTCCTGGAGCGCGGGAGCGATCTGGGTTCCGCCGTCGGCCGTGATGCCGGAAACCACCCGCTTGATGAGCGTGCGTTCCTCCGCCTTGCGGATGGGCACGGCCCAGTAGAACGAGTTATCGAAGATCAGCACCCCTACCAGGTCGATGGGGCGCAGGTTTTCGATCACCCCGATGGCGGCCTGCCGGGCCAGCTCGACTTTCTTGCCCTCCATGGAGGAGGATTTGTCCAGGATCAACACCACGCAGGTGCCTTCGGGAGAGCGCGGCGGGGCCAGCTTGGCGGGCAGCGCCCGCTCCAGCGGATCATCCACCGGCGGCTTCTTCTCGACGTAGATGTTGCGCTCGCCCCCGATCACCAGCGCACCTCCACCCTGCTTGACGAACTCCTCGAGCTGCGTCTTTCTCAGAGCTGGGATCGCCTCCAGGTTCCAGTTGTTGAGGACCACCAACTGAAAGTCGTTGAGATTCCCGGTCAGTCCCGTGGCAGAGGGCTGGATCTCGAACTGGGCCGCTTCCAGGGTTCTGAACAAGTGCGCCTCGGCGCCGGGCGGATCTTGGGAGACGAACAGCAAGCGGGGCCGGCGCAAGGTGAGGGCCTGCGCGAACCGGACTTCGCCCAGGTCCGGAGTGCGGAGGGCGCCTGCCAGATCGATGGCTCCGACTGTCGTCACGCTGGCGTGCACGCGAAGCTGATTGATTCCCGCTTCCAGAGTTACCGGGCTGGCGCCCAGAATCCTCTGGTCCGCGGCCACTTCGACGGTGGCGCTGGTGCGGCGCGGAGAGGTCACCACCAGGTCGATCGGGAAACGCTCGCCGGAGAAGGCCTGGGCCGGCAGGGTCACCGACTCCAGGCGCAAATCCGGGCGGGAATATCCGGCCAGCGGGAAGGTGTCAATGGGCACTCCCAGCAGGCGCGTCTGCCAGGCCGCGCGGGCGGCGCTCCCCAGGTTTTCCTTGCCGTCGGAAATCAGGGCCAGGCGCGGAATCCGGCCCGCGGGCAGGGCCGCGATCGCTTCCCGAACCGCAGCCTCGATGTTGGTCCCGCGCCCCGCTTCTCCGGCAGTATGTTTCAAGTCCCAGGACTTCGCACTCTCAACCGGATCGATGTTGCGGGTGGCGCGGGCGAAGGGGATGACCAGCGTAGCGTTGCGCCCGCGCGCTTTCTCGATGCGTGTGGCGAGTTCCGAAGCGCGCGCCAGATCCTGCGGCGTGACACTGGCCGAGGTGTCGATCACAATCGCCACCGCCATCTTCGATTCGAACACCGTCAGACGCGGCGCAGCGAGCGCCAGGAAGATGGCAGTGAACGCAACGGCCTTCAGGAGCAAGGCGCCGTGGCGGGCGTTGCGGCGCCAGGCCAGGGCGGACCAAGCCAGGGGGAGCCAGGCGAACAAGAGGATCCAGGCCCGGGCGAAAGCCATCTACTTCCTCCACGCGAGCCGAGACGAGTCTCGGCTCGGCAGGCTAGAGAGCCGGCGCCACGATCCATATAGCAGCCATTCCAGGAGCAGCACCAGGCCCGCGGCCAGGGCCAGCCAGGGCCAGAGTTCCAGGTACGCAGGAGCGGTCGTGGCGGCTCGAGGGACGCCGCGCCGGGCCTCTTTGGGCGGCT
>CAVRZY010000091.1:0-7806 GCA_963725415.1 uncultured Acidobacteriota bacterium
AGCAGTGCTCGGCCGAAGACACGGTGCGCCGATACAAGAGCTTGGCTCAGGTGGAGCGAGCCTTTCGGTGCCTGAAGGGGATCGACCTGCGGATTCGCCCCATTCATCACCGCACCGCCGATCATGTCCGCGCGCACATCTTCCTTTGCCTGCTGGCCTATTACGTCGAGTGGCATATGCGCAAGGCCTTGGCGCCGCTGCTGTTTGACGATGAAGAGCTGGACGGGGACCGAACCCGGCGAGACCCGGTCGCTGCTGCTCAAGCTTCCCTTTCCGCCAAGAAAAAGAAAGTCCAGCGGCGCACACCGGACGGCTTTGAGGTGCACAGCTTCAGGACCCTGCTCCAGGTCTTGGGAACTCGATGCCGGAACCTCTGTCAGATCCCATCCGGCCCTAAGGGCGTGACCTTTCACCAACTGACCGAACTCACCCCCATCCAGGCGCGCGCGTTTCAGCTTCTGGGGTTGTAGCCAGAAAACGGAAGTCGATCCTACCCCTTTCTCCCTTCAAATCAGCAAGATACTCTACACTGTCAGAAGGAACTTCGGACTAGCGGCGGCTTTCAAAGAACCGCTGGAGCGGCTCCAGGCATTCCACGGCCAGAACGCCTTCGGTGATCTGGAGGCGGTGGCTGAGCAGGTCCGAGTCGGCGATTCGGAACTTGCTGCGCACGCCGCCGAAGCGAAGATCACGAGTGCCGAACACCAACCTTTCGACACGCGCAGCGACCAGCGCGCCGGCGCACATCACGCAGGGCTCCAGCGTGACGTAGAGGGTGGCATTCTCCAAGCGGTAATTGCCCATCGCGGAAGCCGCTTGGCGGAGCGCGAGAATCTCGGCGTGGGCCGTGGGATCCACTGTGGACAGGGGCGAATTGCGGCCCCGTCCGATGACGCTCCCTTGCTGGACTACGACCGCTCCGACGGGGACTTCGCCGGCCTTTTCGGCCTCCAGCGCCAGCGCCAGCGCCTCCCGCATGTAGTCCTCGTCCGCCACCCTCGCTAGTGTAATACTTAGTCTTGACGTTGGGTGAGCAGATTTTTGAGCCAGTCGGCGCCGAAGCCCAACAGGAAAACTGCGAACAAGCCGGACACCAGGTCCAGCTTAAGCAGCTTGTCTTCCGCACCGGCGACCAGGGCGCCCTCGGCCACCACGATGGCCACCGCCAAACGGATCAACTCGAGCCGGAAACGCTCGCCAAATCTCAGGAGACCGCTGGGCTGCACCGTTACGCCGACGCTGCCTGTCTCTGGCGGAAGCGCGACCGGGCGCCCTTCCCAGTCCTCAAATGAGACGCTGACCTTGTAGTGGTGGGCGCTGGGGAAATAGTGCGCTACTGTCCAGCCCTTTTCCTTGTAGTGCACAGGAACGGTGGACGGGGCGGGCTCAGGCTCTGTGCTGGCTCGGCGGCGCGGCCCGTCGTGTTCGAAGTCCCATACGCACGTGTATTCCTCGCGAGCGGCGGAGGAATTGAGCGCTTTACGCCGGAACGAGACCCACCACTCGACCGGTTCGTTGGCGCGAATCATGCTCCGGTCTCGCACGATGGAGAGCTGCGACTCGGGAGATTCGAGCGTTCTCTTGAGATCTTCGCGGAAGACGTCCTCGCTCATTTCTCTGACCAGCAGTCGCGCCGAAGCCAGGGCCTCCCAGCTTTGCGGGATCAAATAGCCCAACAGCGGCTCCAGCGCCGCCTCGAGCCTCTGGCGAAAAACCGGACCCGTCGAACCCCGGTGGATTTGAAGATACTTCATGATGAGCCGCAGCTTGGAGCTGTCGGTATCCAACTGAAAGTAATCTTGCGGTCCGAACGTGGTCTTGCCCGCCGCAGCCTCGACCGTCGCAAACGGCCCCGGGAGGCGCTTGCGAATGGCGGCGTAGGGATCCGAGTCCGCGGCAAGGCTCTGGAAGTACGAGTTGAGGTTCGCCACGCGCTCGGTCAACTCCTTCACCAGCGCTTCGTCGGCCTGATTCAGGTTGTTCACCCGAGCGGTTGCTGCTGTAATCAGGGCCTGTGCCGACTGGAGGTCGGAGGCAGCCGGTTTCGCCTTCACAAGAAGCTCGCGGGCCTTGGCGAACGCCGATTCGATCTGCTCCACCAATGTGGGGGGCAACCCTTGAGCGCGCAATGCGGCAAATCCTTCCAGATTCGAATCGATCTGCTCGAGCAAGTTGACCCTTGCTTCCAGCGTCGAGGTCGCCTCTCCGCAGTCTTTGACAACGCTGGCAAAATCCGGGCTGAAGGCCCACTGGGACTGAAGCAGGCCCTTCAGACGCTTCCGCTCGACGCCCACGGCCACCCTAAGCCTTGAATCGACCAGGAAGGAAAGGTCGGCAATCTGCTTCCCGACGACATCCAGGCGCTCTTTCAGGCGCAGCCTCCGCCAGAAGTTCGGAAGCCCGTGGTGAAGAAACATGGAGGCCACGCCGCCGATGCACAGCACGATGAAGATGAGAGCGTACCTGAGAATTGTCCGGGCGGCCGAAGGAGGATGCTTCAGGTAAAGCGTGAGCGGCAACTGCCTGGCCGGAGCGGCAGGGTCCTCCTGGCCTGCCTCGGGCTGGTAGGTGAGAAAGAGTCGCCCTTCCACGGCCTGGTCTTTGAACAGGCTGGCGGAGGAAGTTCCGAACAAGCCGGCGGCTCCGGCTACCTCGACCGAAGTCGCGCTGGAAGGCGGCAGCAATTTCCACCCGGAGAACTCCTGACTGCCAATGACCAGCCTCCAGGTCACCGGATAGGTCATGGCGTCGTCATTTTTCAGCGGCAAGAGGCATTTGGCACCATACTGCCAATGAACAGCCGGCTGGTCCGGCGGGGCGGCGTCGAGCTTCACGGCAAAGGGGAATCTGTCCTTACGCGCGGTCAGTTTTCCGATGATGACGCCGGCGTTCAAGAGCTTGGCCTCCGACTCACCCGCCTCCCAGAGCTGGGCGGCCTCCACCTTCAAGGCCAGGGACTGCCCCGCCTTGAGAGGTTGTGGATGGACGTAACGAGGCACGCCCGCCGCCGCTGCCGGCTCGGAAAACGTGACTCTCGCTCCGAGCCGCTTGCCGGTGGTCTTGCTGACGAAATCCGAAGCCGACAGGCTGATCGCAATGTCACGGTTCGAGGCGTTGCGGAGATCCAATTGAGCGGTGCCGGTATTGGCCGTCGGGTCAACGGTCAGGATCGGAGGTTCCACAACAACCAGCTTTACTGTATCTTCAGCAGCCGGTTTCGTGGCGGGGACTTGCGCCAGAAGAACACTGCACAGCCCCGTGATTGTGAACGCGGGGATACAAGCCTTCATTTGGACACCCTCGGACTCGCCGCGTAGTAGTCTACCACAACGACTTTCAAGGCTCGCCCTGCCCCAGTTTTGCGGCCCGCAACAGCGAACTCAGCGCAATTCGGGGACTGGCGACGAATTTTGCGTTTTCAAATTCGTTGCCTGTCCCCGAATTGCCCTTGCCGAATCGCCCCGGTCAAGAAACTGGGGGATGGCAAGCTTTCAAGGCACCCCCGCCGTCATTGTGGAGGAAGGTAGAGGAACAGGTGGGAGCGGCGCTCGCTTTCGCCGATGTAGATCGTGCCGTCCGGGCCGGTGGTCATGGCGTCGAACTGGTAGCCTCGCCAGGAGTAGTAGGGGCTGCGGTCCACCGCCAGCACGCCCAGGTCCCGGAACCCGCTGCCGCCGGGGTCGAAGGAGAACAGCCGGCAGGGCTCGAAGCGTTCGCCGGCCACCATGTAGAGCCGGCCGTCCTTGCCCACGCTGAGGGCGCGCAGGCGGCGCGAGACGCGAGGCTTGCCGAGATTGACCAGTTTCCGCTTCAGGGGGTCGAAGGAAAAAAGATAGCCATCCGACGAACCTCCATAAATCAAGCCCTTTTCCGTTTTTGCGAAGTACTCCACCACGGGATGACCGGTATACGCCTGGACGGGATAATACTCGCCCGGGATTCGCAGTCCGGTGGATTCGATCGCGCCCTTGCCCGGATCGTAACTGATCAGGAAGCCGCCTTTGCCGGAAGTGTAGACGCGGCCGGCTTCGTCGCACACCAGGGCCCTGGGGAGGCTGCGCCAATCGCGCTCCGGGCCGTGGAAGATGACGTCGCTGTCCAGCTCGCCGAGATCCCGAAATTTCTTCTGCCCGATTTCGTATTCGAAGAGGCGGCCGGCGGGGTAGGAGATGCCGTAGATGGCGCCGGTGGCGGGATGGATCACCAGGGCATAGATGCTGTTGTTGGAAACCGCGATGCCCAAATCTTCGACCGGGCTGTGGTCGCCCGGCAGCAACACCTGCCGATCCCCGGTCTTCGGGTCGTAGCGATAGAGGCGCCCGCCTTCGTAGCCTGCGTAGGCCTTCCGGATGTCATTCCAGAGCGCATCGCTGATGCTGTCGCGGCCCGGAGCGATCTTCTTGGTCAGCTCGAGTTGCTGGAGAATGTTCTTCCCGGTACCGACGTAGATGAAGCCAGCGCTGTCCTGCACCAGGGCATGATGAATGCCCTCCTGCCCGGCTATTTTTCCCAGGTGCCTGACTTTGTTGATGGACGGATCGTAGAGGAACAGGTAGGCTTCCTCCCCGCTGGTTCCGCCATAGATCATTCCGTTGGCGCCCGTAAGCAGCGCGGTGATGGCGCTCGAGTTGGCGGGGATCTGATTGACTTCGGGATAGCCCAAGTCGCGCAGGTCCAAACGATGACACTCGAAATCCGGGTTGACCCAGTGTTGCGGGTTGGCCCGTTGCGGAAACAGGAGGACCGCAGCACAGATGAACGCCACACGCCGGAGTGACTTGATCGGATTCATCTCTTAGTTGCCCTCCTTTCGGGCCGGAGCGGCTGTCGGTCTGTAAACCAAGAGCTGCATGGCGAAGGGATGGTCGCCGGCCACCTTTCCGGCTGCTTTTTGGGGATCGCTCACTTCGACGGCAGCGCCAAAATAAATGGCTCCGTCCAATCCGGCCGCCGCTCCTCCGCAGCCAAACACATGACGGCCGTCGCGGGTCTTCAGCATGCCCAGGTTCTCGCGCCGCCGCGATTTCAGGTCGTAGACGATCAACTCAGAATAAGGGGGCGATTTGACGCCGCCGCGCGCCTGAGCCAGCCGGGCGGCCTCCAGCCGGGCTTCGTAATCGAAATCGATCCCGGCGGGCGCGTAGTAGATTTTGCGGTCCCGTCCCAGAGTGAACGCCAGCGTGGAATAAGGGATGTCCTTTCGGTTCGAGCCGTGGAATCGCTCCGCAGCACAGCCTTGCCAGCTCGGTGACTTTGCCTTCCGGCCCGTCTTTGGGATCGTACCGGAACAGAATAGAGCTGCCGCCATCGATGCCGTAGATGACGCGGTCCACGGGGTCCCACTCAACTACCCGCCAGATGGCCTTGCGGTCCAGCATGGGATTAGAGAGCCTGCGCGGATAGACCAGAGGGTCGTAGGGGATTTGAACTGACAGATCGTAGACCCGCTCGGTGGCGGCGTCGTACCTCCAGATGCGGGCCTTGGGATAGCAGCCGTAGACGTTGCCCTGGTCATCGGCGGCGATGTGCCGCACGTCGTCCCAGTTGTCTATCCGTCCCAGGTCGCGGGTTATGCCGGTGTTGATGTCCAGGCGATACAGATGGCCGTCCCAGGCGGTGCCGAAAAGGTAGTTCCTCTTGGTGTCAATGGCCAGGCCATAGATTCCCCAAAAACGGTTGATGCGGCCCAGATCCTCCAGCTTGTCCGGCCTTGGGATCGTAGCGAAGCCAGTTGGGGCCTTCCCAACTGTAGGGGTCGATGTTGGGGGGGCCGGAATCCTCGCACATGGTGCCGAAGTAGATGCGGCCCCGGTTGTCTTCCACGAACCGGGTGTGAATCTTGCCGGCAGTTCGAATTCCCTTCCCTGTTTGACCGAGGAATTCCGCGATGTCGGCAATGTGCCGCATCCTGTCGGCGCGAGGATCGTACTGGTAGAACTGGCTGGAGCCCGCGTGGGTACACAGGCCGATGTAGAGACAGCCGTCGCGGGCGGCATAGAGGGCGCTGAACATCTGGGCTGCTTTGCGATTTCCCGGGAACTCGCGGGTCTCGAGGTAGGCATAGTTCTCCGCGGCTAGCAGCGGTGCAGCCAACAGCGGAAGAAGGCGAATGAGCAAGTGCATACTGGACAGTCTCCCAATGCGAGTCATGCGCTGCAAGTCAGAATAGCAGCCTGCGCTTGCAGACGGCGGCCCACAATTGCCCGCGATGACCGACAGATCCCAGTTGTTCAGCCCGTCGCTGCGGTTGGAGCCGGTGCCGTCCATGGGGAAGCGCTCGAAGCTGGCCCACCTCAGTAGGGAAAAGTCTCCGTAAGTTCCGCATCGCTCAACTCCTTCAGGAATGCGGATATCCGATCGACGAAGATGCCGACCAGCTTCTGCCCTTTCTCCGCCGTGGCCCTGGTGGGATCGCCCACGCCGGTGGTGTCGCTGACGTAATTCCAAGGCCGCACGAAGGTGATGTAGCCGGCTTTGAGGCTCTTCAGTTTGAGTTCCCGCTCGCGCGGGTTGGCCGCTTTTTCCATGCGCACTTTGTCGGGAAACAGGGCCAGAGCGATCGAGGTTTCCGCTTCCGAGGCGTGGTCTCCCGACTTCTCGACGATTTTGGGGGCCAGGTCGCGATAGGGGGCGGAGCCTTCGATCAGAGCCACAAACACCTTGCGATGGGCGGCGAACAGCTCGCGGAGCGTAGCGCCCAGGGTGGTGGTATTGCCTCCGTGCGAGTTCAGAATCACCACTTTCCGGATGCCCTGTCTCTCGGCCGTGTCCACGACGTCCTTGACAAACTGCGTCATGGTGGCGGGTTGAATGCATTGGGCGTAGGGAATGGTCGTCAGATTCGTGTTTACGCCATACGGCATGGTCGGCAGCACCAGGACGCGGGCGCCCTGTTCGTTGGCCTTGGCGGCGGCCCGCGCCGCCAGGGCGCCTGCGGTCCAGACGTCGTTGCCATAGCAAAGATGGTTGGCGTGCGGCTCGGTCGATCCGATCGGCAGGATCAGCACACGCACCTCGCGGGCGCTGACCTCCGGATGCGTCAGGTCGGCAAGCTGGACGGCCGCCGCGGTCTGCGCGAGGCCGGGAAGGCACAACAGGGAGAGTGCCGCTATTGTGGAAATGACTTGGAGTGTTTTCATATATACACGCTCAGTTCATTGTTTGTACAACTCCAGGATGGTAACCGAATGCGGGGGAAATTGATAGAGCATCGACGCCCTGGCGTCCGGGAGCACGGTTTCTTTGATTCCGATTCTGTCCGGGTGCTCGAAGGTGTTCTCGGTCATGTAATGATCGGCATCCAACCGGATCACCCGGCCGGCTGACATGGGTGTCCAGCCCTGGATCTCAATTCTCGTTGCGAGGGCGTCCGAATCGTGCAAGTTGATGACCGCCAGGTACAGGGTCTTGCCATCCTCACTGACGGTTGCGGAGGAGTCCAGATATGGAATCTTGCCTACTGCCTGGGGCCGGCCCTCTTCGTACTCCGGCGGCGCGAAGGTTTCAGCTTCCACCCCGGATTCGACCAAGATCGGCCCCTGGTGGTTCATGTACATCTTAAAGGCCAAGTATTGGGGATTGAAGAACAACCCAAATCGATTGACCCGGATGAGGCCCAGGGCATTTACCGTCATCGAGAAACTGGCCAGGGTAAGCGCCTTGTGCTGGCGTCGAAAGGCGTGAAACACGCCGGCCGTGTAAATTCCATCCCGCAGCGCGAAATCAACCTCGTGGTCGCCGTAGCCGCGGTTGGGCGCCCGATAGGCCCAGCAGTTCCACTCATCAAACGCAATCGGAATCTCGGGA
>CAVRZY010000092.1:0-11966 GCA_963725415.1 uncultured Acidobacteriota bacterium
CACTGCGGCCGAAGCCATCGGTACCCAGCGAAACCAGCCTCCCGGGCAGCCACGGGGCGACCTGGTCGGGCACGGCCTTCACATAATCGGCGGCGGCGATGACGGGCCCCCAGGCCCGATCCAGCGCCTCGACCAGATAGGGCCGCCTCTCCGGTTCGCCCGGGTGCAAGCGGTTCCACCGTTCGACCTCCAGGGCCTCGCGGCGCAACTGGCTGTAACTGGTTACGCTCCAGACGTCGGCGGAGACCTGGTAGCGTTCCGCCAGGATAGCCTGCGCACGCAGGGCCTCATTCAAAATCGGCCCGCTGCCGAATAGCTGCGCTGCCGCCCTGCCGTTCTCCGCCGCTTTGTAGCGGTAGACACCCTTGAGGATCCCCTGGCGGCAATCCCCCGGCATAGGTGGCTGGGCGTAGTTCTCGTTGTAGACCGTAAGGTAGTAGAACAGGTCCTGGTTCTCTTGGTACATGCGCCGAATGCCGTCCTGAACGATGACCGCGATCTCGTAAGCGTAGGCGGGGTCGTAAGCCAGGCAGGTCGGCACGGCGCTCATCAACAGGTGGCTGTGCCCATCCTGGTGCTGGAGACCTTCCCCCGCCAGCGTGGTCCGCCCCGCCGTCGCACCAATCAGAAAGCCCTTCCCGCGCGCGTCGCCGAAGGCCCACACCAGGTCACCCGTGCGCTGATAGCCGAACATCGAGTAGTAAATGAACAGCGGAATCATCGGCAGGTTGTAGTTGGCGTAGGCGGTCCCGGCGGCGGTGAACGAGGCCATCGAGCCGGCCTCCGTGATGCCTTCCTCGATGATCTGGCCCTCTTTCGATTCCTTGTAATACAGGAACATCTCCTGATCGACCGGCCGGTAGAGCTGGCCCTGGCTGGCGTAAATGCCGATCTGCCGGAACAGCGACTCCATCCCGAACGTCCTGGCTTCATCGGGGATGATCGGCACGATGAGTTTGCCGATTTGCGGGTGCCGCAGCAACAGGGTCAGCACCCGGACGAACGCCATGGTAGTGGACACTTCGCGGCCTTCAGAGCCGCGGATGGTTTCGGCGAAGTACTCCACGGGCGGGGCCTCGATGGTGATGCGGCGCGGTTTCCGCTCCGGAAGATATCCCCCCAATCGCCGGCGGCATTCCTGCAAATACCGGACTTCCGGGCTGTCTTCCGGCGGGCGGTAGAAGGAAACCGTGTGGATTGTTTCGGGCGGGATCGGAATCTGGAAACGCCGGCAGAAGGATTCCATCTCCTCCTCGTTCAGCTTTTTCTGCTGGTGGGTGATGTTGCGACCTTCTCCGGCTTCGCCAAGTCCGTAGCCCTTGATGGTTTTGGCCAGGATCACGGTGGGGGAGCCCCGGTGCTGGAGCGCCCGCTGGTAGGCGTTGTAGACCTTTTGAGGATCGTGCCCGCCGCGGCGCAGCTTGCTGAGTTGCTCGTCGCTGAGATCCGCCACCAGGTCCAGCAGCTCCGGGTACTTGCCGAAGAACTCCTTGCGGATGTAAGCGCCGTCCTTGGCTGCGAAGGTCTGGTAGTCTCCGTCCAGGCATTCGTTCATGCGCTGGACCAGGAGGCCGCTGTGGTCGCGCTCGAGCAAAGGATCCCAATCGTCGCCCCAGATGACCTTGATGACGTTCCAGCCGGCCCCCAGGAAGAGCGCCTCCAGTTCCTGGATCACCTTGCCGCTGCCCCTCACCGGACCGTCCAGGCGCTGGAGGTTACAGTTGACCACGAAGATGAGGTTATCGAGCTTCTCGTTGGCGGCGATTCGTATGGCGCCGGTGGATTCGGGTTCATCCATTTCCCCGTCGCCCAGGAAGGCCCACACTTTGCGCGGCGTCGCCGGTATGAGGCCCCGGTTCTCCAGGTATCGCATGAAGCGCGCCTGGTAGATGGCGTTGATCGGACCCAGGCCCATGGAGACCGTGGGGAACTGCCAGAAGCCGGGCATCAGCCAGGGGTGCGGGTAGGAGGAAAGGCCGGGATGCTCGCGCAGCTCGTGCCGAAAGTTCTCCAGGTGCTTTTCGGTGAATCGGCCCTCCAGGTAGGCCCGGGCATAAATGCCCGGCGAGGCGTGCCCTTGAAAATAGACAAAATCTCCCGGCTCCTCCCCATAGGAGGCGTGGAAGAAGTGGTTGAACCCGACTTCGGCCAGGGTGGCCAGCGAGGCGTAGGTCGAGATGTGCCCCCCGATGCCGGGGTCGTACTTGTTGGCCCGCACCACCATGGCCAGCGCGTTCCACCGGATCAGGCTTTTGATCCTGCGCTCCAGCTCGCGATCACCGGGATAGGCGGCCTCCTCGCGGGCCGGAATAGTGTTGAGGTAGGGCGTATTGACCGCTCCCACGGAAATCACTCCGGACCTCCGGGCTCGCTCGGTGAGACGCTCCAGAAGATAGGCGGCGCGCTCCGAACCAGCCTCCTGGACTACCTGGTCCAGGGCTTGCAGCCACTCGGAGGTTTCTTGAGGGTTGAGGTCTTGCTTGGACGGTACCTTGGCAAGCGACATGTTTTCCAGATCTAATCTCAGGATAACGCGTGAAACTGAACCGAGGGTCGGGCCCCACAGCAGCCCCGCACCCCAGCCGCCCACGCTTGACAAGTGATGAATATTTGGCTAAATTGCCAAATGGACGCTGATGGATCGGAAGGCACGAGCAAAATTCGAAGCCCGCGCAAGGATCGTCAAGGCGCTGGCGCACCCCAGTCGTTTGTTCATTGTCGACGAACTCTCGCGGCATGAGCGCTGTGTCGCCGAACTCACTGAAATGGTCGGGGCGGACATGTCGACCGTGTCCAAGCACCTCTCGATCCTCAAGGCCGCGGGTATTGTTCGAGACGAGAAGCACGGCGCCCAGGTGATCTATCATCTGCGAGTGCCTTGTGTGTTGAAGTTCTTTGATTGCGTCAGCGAAGTCATGGAGTCAGTGGCCGAAGAAGAATGGAAGGCAATCCGGTCCAGATGAGGGCAGCGATTTTTTTGGGGCGTTTCTTGGCGGTTTTGCCAATTCGCCATATGAGCTAGCGCCATGCCGTACTGGAAAACCGAGTGGAAGCCGCTTACCGTTATCTTCAGCCTGTTCGTGGCAGCGTTTTACCTGCCGGTCGGAACGGCTCGTTTCGACGGGGCGATCCGAGAGTCGCTCCATCTGGTGAAGTGGTACGCCCGCGAGCATGTGCTCCTGTGCCTTGTGCCGGCGTTCTTCATCGCCGGTGCGATCTCGGTGTTTGTGAGCCAGGCTTCAGTCATGAAGTACCTGGGCGCCAGGGCCAACAAAGTCCTTGCTTACGGCGTCGCCTCGGTCTCCGGAACGATTCTGGCGGTCTGCTCATGCACGGTGTTGCCGCTGTTCGCCGGGATCTACCGAATGGGGGCCGGACTGGGTCCGGCGACCGCTTTCCTCTACTCGGGCCCCGCGATCAACGTCCTGGCGATCATCCTAACGGCCCGGGTGCTGGGTTTGAAGATGGGAGCGGCGCGGGCGATCGGTGCGGTCACGTTCAGTGTCGTGGTCGGATTGGCGATGCAGTTCCTGTTCCGCAAGGAGGAGCTTGAGAAGGTGGAACGGCAGGCCAAGATGCCGGCGCCCCAGACGGCCCGCCCGCTCTGGCAGACGACGCTTTACTTCGCGGCCATGGTGGCTATTCTGGTTTTCGCCAACTGGGGAAGGCCGGCTGAGGAAGTGGGGTTTTGGGGCGCCGTCTTTTCGGTGAAATGGATCATCACCTCGATTGCGGCGGTGCTGCTCGGTGTAGTGATGGTTGCCTGGCTGGGACTGGCTTGGTGGAAGGTCACGCTGGCCGCCATCCCGGCCCTTGTGCTAGGCCTGCTGTTGCCTCAGAACCCTGTCCTCGCGTTTGCGGCAGGCACGGTGGGGCTCTCGGCTGTTACCAGCACCCAGGAGGGTGAACCCATGCAGTGGTTCAGCAGCTCCTGGGACTTCGCCAAGCAGATTCTGCCGCTGCTGCTGATGGGGGTGCTGCTCGCGGGTGCGCTTCTGGGGCGGCCCGGCCAGGAGGGCCTGATACCTTCGAATTGGATCAGCAACTCGGTGGGCGGCAACTCGCTGGGCGCCAATCTGTTCGCCTCCATCGCGGGCGCCTTCATGTACTTTGCGACGCTCACCGAGGTGCCGATTCTTCAGGGACTTCTGGCCAACGGAATGGGACAGGGTCCTGCGTTGGCTCTTCTGTTGGCGGGCCCAGCGCTATCTCTGCCCAGCATGCTGGTGCTCCGCAGCCTGATGGGCGCTAAGAAAACCCTGGCCTATGTGTCGCTGGTCGTGATCATGGCCACCATCACCGGCCTGATCTACGGAGAAGTTGTATCGTGAGCGCCATGACGGGCCATAGCGATTGCGGTGTGAAATGAAACTTAAATCTCTTCTGATTGCTCTTGGCGTGCTGGTGATTCTGGGCGGAACGACCGTGCTGCTCACCAGGCGCTCCAACAGGGCTGGGGAGGGCGTTCCGGGCAGCGACACAGCACTGGCGGCCACCGCACCGTCACCGGTTGCGGCCAGCGGTGTTGAGGCCGCCAATGCAAAATCGTCTTCCTCCCTGAAGGTGATTGCCTATTACTTCCATGTGACGGTGCGCTGCATAACCTGCCGGACGATCGAGAGCTATTCGAAGGAGGCGATCGATCGCGGGTTCCCCGAGCAACTGAAAAAGGGAGTGATCGAGTGGCGCCCAGTGAACGTCCAGCTTCTTGAGAACCGTCATTTCATCCAGGACTACCGGCTGTTCACGCGCTCTCTCGTCCTGGTCAAGGTCAAAGACGGGAAGCAGGTCGAGTGGCGGAACCTTGAGAAGGTCTGGGACCTGGTCGGTAACAAAGAAGCGTTCCTGCGGTACGTGCGGGCCAACGTCACGAACTACCTGGGAGACAACTGATGGAAGGCTTCGTGCTCAGTGTCAGCACGGCGCTGTGGCTGGGCATTCTCACTTCGATCAGTCCCTGTCCGCTAGCCACCAACATCGCGGCCATGTCGTTCATCGGCAAGAGTCTCGCTTCTCCACGGCGCGTGCTGCTCACGGGGATGCTGTACACGCTCGGAAGAACGGTGGCTTATGCGGGGCTCGCCGGCTTGCTGGTGGCCAGCGTGTTTGCGATTCCGGATGTCTCCTTTTGGCTGGAGACCTATATGAACAAGGCGCTGGGCCCCATTCTGATCCTGGTGGGCGTGGTGCTTCTGGACCTGATCCGGGTGAGCTTCTCCGCCTCCTGCGTCAATGACAACCTGCAAGCCCGGTTTCAGCAGTCGGGCCTGTGGGGGGCCGGCCTGTTGGGCATGCTGTTTGCGCTGTCATTCTGCCCGGTTTCGGCCGCCCTGTACTTCGGGAGTCTGCTGCCGCTCGCCATGAAGAACGGCTCAGCCATCGGACTGCCTTCGGTCTATGGGATCGGAACTGGGCTGCCGGTGTTGGTTTTCGCTGTGCTGATCGCACTGGGCGCTCAATGGGTCAGCCGCGCGTTCAACAAGCTGGTGCAGTTTGAGAAGTGGGCGCGACGGGTGACTGGGGTGATCTTCATCCTGGTCGGTATTCGCTTTTGTCTGAACTACATTTTCGAGGTGCAGTTATGAAAATCCAAATCGCCGGTCCGGGTTGTCTCAACTGCAAGACCACCGAGAAGAATGTCTTCAATGCTTGTGCGGAGTTGAATCTGGACGCGGACATCTCCCACGTCTACGACATCAGGTCGATCGCTGAACTCGGTGTCATGAGGACTCCGGCTGTGCTGGTGGACGGTGAGGTCGTGGTGTCCGGCAGGGTCCCTACGGTCACAGAGCTGAAGAGACTGCTGGTGAAGACGCAGGGCTAAGAAAGGCCCGGAGGATCGTGCCGTACTGGCGCGAGGAACAGCCATGATGTGCTACGAGTGTTCCCGCCGGGATGTCGAGCGGCCGGCCGTGGCGCTCTGTCACCAGTACTGGGCAGGCTTGTGTGTGGATGATGCCATTGGCGTTAACGATCCTGTCACAGCGCCCTATCCCGTCTGCCTGACGGTCGTGTTGCCCCGGAAGGCCAGGCTGTTCCTATGCCAGACGTGCAAGGAGGCACTGGAGCAGCCGCGGGAGGCCAACAGAGCAGTTGGGGCTTGACAGGAGGATGCGGGGCGTGGTATCGTCAATCGACGATCTACGATGAAAGAAGCCCCTGAGCAAGACACGGTGTGTTGCCCATCTGAGGAGCCTGAGTCGCACGAGGATTCACCCCCCATCGAGGGCCCAAAGGCTGACGAAGAACTGGCCATGCTCGCTAAGGCGATTGGACATCCAGCGCGCGTCCGCATCCTGCGCATGCTTTCACGCAAGGAGGCGCGGGTTTGCAGTCAGATTGTGGGCGAGTTGCCGCTGGCCCAATCGACGGTCTCCGAGCATCTCCGGATTCTGAAGGAAGTCGGCTTGATCCGCAGCCGCGAAGATGGCCCGCGAGTCGGTTACTGCATCAACTACGAGGTGCTGCGACGGCTGAAGGCTCTGGTGGCAATCATCTGATCTATCGTCTATCGACGAATAACGAGCGGGAGAAATCATTCATGACGAAGCTGGAAGTGTTCGATCCCCCGATGTGCTGTTCCAGCGGGGTATGCGGTCCAAACCTCGATCCGGCATTGGTCCGTTTTAGCGCGGATTTCCATTGGCTGGCCGGCCAGGGGATCGTGGCGGAGCGGTACAACCTGGCCCAGCAGCCCCAGGCCTACCTTGCGAATCCCACTGTGAGGGCGGCGCTGGTTCAGGACGGCAACGGTTGCCTTCCTTTGATTCTGGTAAACGGCGCCATCGTGAGCAAAGGGCGTTACCCCACGCGCGCAGAGTTAGCCGGCTTTGCGGGCGTCGAACATGAAGAGCCGGTATCTCTTCCGGTGATTCAGTGGGGCGGCCGTGGCTGAGAAGAGGGGGATGCCATGACCGGTCGAGACTTCTTGAATCGCGCGACGCGAATGCTGTTCTTCACGGGGAAGGGCGGCGTGGGCAAGACGTCGCTCGCCTGTGCGGCAGCCGCAGGTTTGGCACAACGGGGCAGGCGGGTGTTGCTGGTCAGCACCGACCCTGCCTCCAATCTTGACGAAGTGTTGGGTGTCCAGTTGTCGGGCGAACCTACGGCCGTTCCGGGAGTGAATGGACTGTCTGCGCTCAACATCGACCCCGAGGCTTCCGCGAAGGCATATCGAGAGCGTGTTGTTGGGCCGTACCGCGGTGTGTTGCCGGAAGCTGCGGTCGAGAGCATGGAAGAGCAGCTCTCCGGCGCCTGCACCGTGGAGATCGCGGCGTTCGATGAGTTTACGAAGTTGCTGGGCGATGACAGCGCCACGCCGGAATTCGACCACATCATTTTCGATACCGCCCCCACCGGACATACTCTAAGGCTGCTGAAGCTCCCGGGCGCCTGGACCGGCTTCATGGCCAGCAACACCACCGGCACCTCGTGCCTGGGGCCTCTCTCGGGTCTTCGAGGCCCAAAGATCACTCTATGAATCCAGCGTGCGCGCGCTTTCTGATGGCTCCACATCCACCCTGGTCCTCGTCAGCCGGCCTGAACCGTCCGCGCTGGCCGAAGCTGACCGCACACGAGGGGAGCTGGCCCAGATAGGCCTGCTGAATCAATGTGTCATCCTGAACGGGCTGTTCGTCACGCACGAGCCGAATGATCCTTTTGCACGTGCACTGGAAGCCCGGGGGCGGCAGGCGGTCGAGGGAATGCCGGCCGCGCTGGCAGCGTTGCCGCGCCTCGAAGTGCCACTGCTTCCATATGCACCCATGGGTATCCGGAGACTTCACGGGATGCTGGGCGATACGCAAGTCGAGAGAGAAGCGCCCCATCATCCGGATGTGGACCTCACGGCGCTGGTTTCTCCGCTAAGCGAGTTGATCGACGAAATCGAAAGGGCCGGCCGGGGCGTGGTGATGACCATGGGCAAGGGCGGCGTCGGCAAAACCACCGTGGCGTCGGCCATCGCCATCGAACTGGCGCATCGCGGTCACCGGGTCCACCTAAGCACGACCGATCCCGCGGCCCACCTGGCCGCGACCATCGGGAAAACGGTCCCCGGACTCCAGGTCAGCAGGATCGACCCCGCCGTCGAGACGGAGTTGTACCGCGAAGAAGTCAAGGCAAAGGCGGCGCCGCATCTTGACGCCGAAGGCCAGGCGCTTCTGGACGAAGACCTGCGCTCACCCTGTACCGAAGAGATCGCGGTGTTCCGTGCGTTCGCTCAGACCGTCGCCGGCGGAGAGGATGGCTTCGTGGTGCTGGACACGGCTCCCACCGGCCACACCCTTCTGCTTCTGGACGCGGCGGAAGCCTACCATCGCGAGGTCACCCGCACCATGAGCGACATGCCGGAAGCCGTGCAGCAGCTTTTGCCGCGTCTCCGTGACTCGCAGTTCACTCGTGTACTTCTGGTGACCCTGCCGGAGGCCACTCCGGTTCACGAGGCCGCCCGGCTGCAAGACGATCTGCTCCGAGCCGGAATCAGGCCTTTTGCCTGGGTGGTGAACCAGAGCTTTGCGGGCGATGGGTTCCGCGATCCGGTACTCGTTGAGCGCGGGGCGCGGGAGTTGCCATTCATCGCCGAAGTTCACGACCAGTTCGCGTCCCGCCTCGCGCTGCTGCTATGGAACGCTGAGGCGCCGGTGGGGCCGGAGCAGCTTCGGGCACTGGCAAACAGCGCGCCGGCGTTGGCACGTTCCAGGTTGCGACATCTTGAGCTGGGAGTAGATCCACATGGAACAAGCTACCGTTGAAGTGCTTGAAAAGAGGCTCAATTTCTTCGAGCGTTACCTGACACTTTGGGTTGCCGCCTGCATGCTGGTGGGTGTTCTATTGGGCAAGCTTCTTCCCGGCCTCATTGACTCGCTACGGCGGTTCGAGTTCGGGTCGGGCAGCCAAATCAACGTGCCGATTGCGGTGCTCATCTGGCTGATGATCATCCCGATGATGATGAAGGTGGATTTCACGTCCATCCGCAACGTCGGCAAGCGCCCCAAGGGCCTTCTCGTCACCCTGTTTGTGAACTGGCTGGTCAAGCCGTTCTCCATGGCGCTCATCGGCTGGGTGTTTTTCCGCGTGCTCTTCTCGGCATGGATCTCGCCTGCGGAGGCGGACCAGTACATCGCGGGAGTGATCATCCTGGCGGCCGCGCCCTGCACCGCCATGGTCTTCGTCTGGAGCTATCTCACAGACGGCGATCCGGCTTACACGCTGGTCCAGGTTTCGGTGAACGACCTGATCATGCTGTTCCTCTTTGCTCCGGTGGTGCGATTCCTGGTTAGCGGAGCGTCGTCGCTGTCCGTGCCTTTCCTGGTCCTGCTGTATTCGGTGATCGCCTTCATCGTGATTCCGCTGAGCGTGGGCACCATTCTCCGGACCATTCTGATCCGGCGGCACGGCAGAGAGTGGTTCGAGAACGTGCTGCTGCCACGGTTCGCACCGGTCACCATTGCCGCCCTTCTGGTGACCTTGGTGTTCATCTTCGCCTTCCAGGCCGACAACATCACGGGGAAGTCCTTCCATGTGGTGCTGATCGCGATACCCATCCTGTTGCAGGTGTACTTCAACTCCTCCCTGACCTACGGGCTAATGCGGTTGTTCAAGGTGGAGCACTCGGTCGCCGCCCCGGGAGCGTTGATCGGCGCGAGCAATTTCTTCGAACTCGCCGTAGCAACTGCCATCGCGCTCTTCGGACCCGGATCCGGGGCGGCGCTCGCGACTGTGGTGGGCGTTTTGGTGGAGGTCCCGGTGATGCTTTCGGTCTGCGCCGCGTGTAACCGGACGCGGCATTGGTTTGCTTTCGGAACTACAAGGTGACCGCCGTGGCGAAAGCAAGAGTACTGTTTGTGTGTACGGGGAACTCGTGTCGCAGCCAGATGGCGGAGGGGTTGTTGCGCCACCTGGCGGGCGACCGGTTCGAGGTAGCGAGCGCCGGTACCCATCCTGTGGGCCTGAATCCCAGGGCCGTGCAGGCCATGAAGCAGATCGGAATCGACATTTCTCATCACCGTTCCAAGAACGTGAATGAGTTCGTTGGTCGACCTCTCGACTGGGTCATCACCGTGTGCGACTCCGCCAAGGAGTCGTGCCCGGTTTTTCCCGGCGCCGTATCGCGCCTGCACTGGAGTTTTGAAGACCCGGCCGCGGCGACAGGATCACCCCAGGAGCGGTGGGCCGTGTTTCGCCGCGTCCGCGACGGGATCGCGGAGCGCATCGGAGAGTTCATCAAAGAAAGATCATAGGACAGGGCGCCCGGACAATCAGCCGAGAGCCCTGCCCAGGTTTGCTTTTCGCCAACCGCCCCACCGCATTTGATAATGCCGGCGCCGCTGTGCTAGATTGGTGCTCTTCAAGCAGTTTCCATGCCTGAGGAAAAGAAACCCGAAACCAAGCCGCCTGCCCCGCCGGCGGGCGCCAAGCCTCCAGCCGTCATGGCCACTACGCCCTGGGAGAGCGACCTGACGCGTCTGCTCAAGGAACAGTTCGGGGAGCAGATCAGCGAATTCGCCAGCTACCTGGGCCAGGATTTCCTGGTGGCGAAGCCGGAAGCGGTGGTTCCGATTATCGAGTTTCTGAAGCTCGAAGCGGACTTCGACTACCTGGTGGATGTGACGGCGGTGGACTATCCGAAGCGTGGGGGAGCGGTTCGATCTGGTTTACGTGGTGTACAGCTTTCCGCACAACCGGCGCATTCGGGTCAAAACCCGCATCGCCGACGGCTACAAGCCGGCCACTGCCGTGGGGGTGCATCTGACGGCCAACTGGCTGGAGCGGGAAGTTTTCGACATGTTCGGCATCGAGTTCGCCGGGCACCCGGACATGCGCCGCATCCTGCTGCCGGAGGGATGGGAGGGGTACCCGCTGCGCAAGGAGTGCTCGATCACCCAGATGGACAACCGCTGGGTGAAGGAGAACCTGGGCATCGAGAGCGGGCAGTGAGGGTATGCCGGATACGACCTTTCTAGACGCCACCGAGCTGGTGATCAACATGGGGCCGCAGCACCCTGCGACGCACGGGGTGTTGCGGGTCATTTTGAAGCTGGACGGTGAGAAGGTGCTGGGCGCCGTTCGTGACAGCGGCGGCGCGACCACGTCCTCGACGCGTTCGATGCCCTCGCCGTTCACGAGCTTGGCACGCTCGCAGAACACGCTCCAGGGATCCTTCCAGTCGACCATCGCGTGCATCACCGCCACGTCGTCGGGAAAAGCCGGGTAGGCCGCGCGCTTGGCAGCGGCGCCAGCGCGCCGCGCACGCGGCTGAGGATGACTTCACGGTCGTTGTTCATGGGGGTTGTCTTGACCACGGATTACACCGATGGGCACAAATGAATCCAAACAATTGTCATGCTGAACGCAGTGAAGCATCCGGTTACAGAGCGCAATGGCACCCGACACGGCCTGCTGGATTCTTCGCTGCGCTCAGAATGACATGCTTCCAAGTTCCAGCCGGTATCCGTGTTCATCCGTGCTATCCGTGGTTACGATATCATTCCCGATGGATGCGGTTTCGGCGCGAGCAGTTTCTCGCGCGCCACCAAGTACAGGAAACCGGTCAGCGCTGCAAACGGGATCAGCGCCAGCGCGTCGGCATACAGCCCATGGTAGAATGCGTTGTGCGCCGTGGACCACGCGGTCAGAAACGCGTCGGCGCGGACGAGCACGCCAGCCAGGAACGCGATAATGATGCCCGCGATAGCGCCGCCCGCGATGTAACCCGACGCCAGCAGCACGCCCGGGCTCTTGTCGCTCTCCGCCACGAGCTGCGCCTCGTCGAGCCCGGCGTGCTCCAACTCGGCCCGCTTCCGCCGGTCCACCAGCCAGCGGATGAGCCCGCCGATGAAGATCGGCGTCGTGGACGACAGCTGCAGGTAGACGCCGACGGCGAACGGCAGCGAGGCAATGCCCGAGAGCTCGAGCGTCACGGCGATCATCACGCCCAGCAACACCAGCGCCCACGGCAGCCGGCGGTG
>CAVRZY010000093.1:0-29089 GCA_963725415.1 uncultured Acidobacteriota bacterium
CCATGGTACTTCCAAGACGCTCGCGGCCTCAGCCTCGCCAGAGTCGGCGAGCTGCTCTGGATCCCGTATCTCTGCGCCGGCCTGGGCGCGCTGGGCGGCGCTTGGGCCAGCAGCGCGCTTATGCACCGTGGGATCGGACTGGACCCGAGTCGCAAGAGTGTCCTGCTGGCTTCCGCCCTCCTGTCGATCGGCGGCGCTTCGGCCTGCTTCGCGCCGGGGCCTTACACCGCGCTCGCTTTGGTCAGCCTGGCGCTGTTTGGGCACCAATCCTGGTCCTCCAACATCCACACGGCCATCACGGAGATCACTCCGCCATCCCAAGTCGCCGTGCTTTACGGAATTACCGGCGCGGCCGGAACGCTGCTGGGCGCCCTCCTCCAGTACCCCATCGGACGCGTCGTTGACTCGATCGGCTACACGCCGCCCTTCGTCGGGGCCGGCCTGCTCTACGTGCTGGCGGTCGTTTTGCTCCTGGCCGCGGGCAAGATTGAACGAATCCACTGAGGCCATGTGAGAATTGACCCCACCAGTTCTCTCGACTGGCCATGCCCTGCCTTACCGAGATTCTCCCGGCTGCTGCGCATCAATTTCGTATAATTAAGCGGGGCGTGTGTGATGATGCTGCGAATGGTCACTCTGTTTACGCTGGGTCTGCTGCCGGCCTGGGCAGCGGACAAGAAGCCGGCCGTGGCGCGAGCTGAAAACGATCAGGTCGGAATTTCTGCGACCCTGTATGACGGCAAAGAAGCTGTCCGTCAGCAATTGGGCTCTGACCTGGGCGGCTACTTCACCGTCATCCAGGTCGCGCTGAGCCCAAAAGCCGGCAAGGCTCTAACTGTCAACAAGGATGATTTCCTGTTGCGCAGCGACAAGGATGGCCAGCGCTGCCGGCCTTTTGCGCCCAGCCAGATCGCCGGCCGCGCCGCCCTGGTCGTCTCGGAGGCCGGCGGTCGCGGCGGGGTCATGGGCGAGAATCCTGGGCCGGTGTGGGGTGGGATTCCTGGTACCGGCGGACGTCCTCAGAGAATGGGTGGCGACGCAGCCACTATGGGGAACACCGCGGAATCTTCCACTCAGGCCACCATCGACAGCGGCGCCAAGCAGAAAGAGGATCCTGTGCTCACGGTTCTCAAGCAAAAGGCCTTGCCGGAAAAGGAGACCATCGAGCCGGTCGCGGGCCTGGTGTACTTCTCGCTGGAAGGCAAGCACAAGCCCAAGGATCTGGAACTGGTCTACGACGGTCCAGCCGGCAAGCTGTCGATGCGCTTTCGCCCCTGAACCCCTATGCGCGTCTCCGACCTCGACACCCCGGCGCTGCTGATCGATCTGGACATCATGGAGCGTAACCTGGCTCGCGCCGCCGAGTACGCCCAAGCGTACGAGCTTCGTCTCCGCCCCCACACCAAGACTCACAAGATCCCCGAGCTCGGCCGCCTCCAACTCGCACACGGCGCCGCCGGCCTGACGGTCGCCAAAGTGGGGGAAGCGGAGGTGATGATCGAGGTGGATCCACCCGATCTGCTGGTGGCCTACCCGATCATCGGACACCGTAAGCTCGAGCGCCTCATGAAAGTGGCCAGCCGGACCAGGCTAACGGTGGCGCTCGACCATCTGCTGCCGGCGCGGCAACTCTCCGACGCAGCGCGCGAGGCGCAGGTGAAGATCGGCGTGCTGGCCGAGGTGGATGTCGGTCTGGGGCGGGTAGGTGTTTCGCCAGGCAGCCAGCTCGTCGAGTTGGTCGAGGGCATCCAGCGCTTGGCGCACCTCAGCTTCGAGGGCATCGCCTTCTACCCGGGCCATGTTCGCACACTCGACCAGGATGGCCTTCGGGCCCTCGACCAGGTGGGCAAGCTGGTTCGGGCGGTCGTCGGCGACCTGCGGCGGGCAGGCATCGAGCCCAATATCGTCAGCGGCGGCTCCACGCCTACCTTGTTCCATTCCCACCGCACGGGCGTCAATGAGATCCGTCCTGGAACCTACATCTTCAATGACAGGAACACGGCCAGCTCAGGCGCCTGCGGACTCCAGGACTGCGCGGCCTCCATCCTGGTCACGGTCGTCTCCACCGCCCGACCGGGCCAGATCATCGTAGACGGCGGCTCGAAGACCTTTTCCGCAGACCGCTTCAGCGGCGCCCCGGAGATGAGCTTCGGACGCCTGCTCGAAGCTCCCGGGGCAGTCTTCACCAAGATGAACGAAGAGCACGGCTACGTGGACGTCCACAGGGCCGAACGGGACTTCTCAGTGGGGGATGGCGTCCGCATCATCCCGAATCACATTTGCACCGCCATGAATCTGCATGAAACCGTCTGCGGTATCCGTGGAGACGAGGTGGAGCAGGTCTGGAAGGTGGCAGGACGAGGTAAGCTCCAGTAGCCTGCCTGTGTTGAGCCAATCAGTCCTTCTTCGGAGGAACGCGGCGCCTCAACTCTTCGAACCAACCCAGCACGACGTTCAACTGGGTGGCCGTTACTTCCTGCGCGACCGGCTGGAGCATCAGGAACCGCCGGCCGTCGGGGGCGATGTCGTAGGAGTAACCAGGCACATTTAGATAGGGACCCTTCAAACAGAAGCCGCGGTCTATCGGCCCTGAACTCCGGCTTGGTGGCGACCGCGACAGCCATCCACTTCTGCCCGTTGCGATAGAAGAGTTCCCGGCCATCCGACGACCACAGCGGCTCTTCTCCGCCGTCGGTCGAAATCTGCCACTTCTGGCCCGGATCAGGATAAGGCCGGACGTAGACTTCGTACTGGCCGGACTCATCCGAGGTATAAGCGATCCAGCGCCCGTCCGGCGAGAACATTGGGCCCCATTCTGTAAACCGGGTACGAAGGAAAGGCTGCGGTTTGCGCTCACCCTTGAGCGGGAGGACCCAGAGGTCCGCCCTAGTGGTTGGATGGTACTCCGTGAAGGCCAGCACGGCACCGTCAGGGGACCATGATTCCGGAACCTGGTCGTATTCACTCGCCAGTAGCTGCTCGGCCTCACCGCTGCCGTCTGCGGGCTTCCAGAAGATGCCGCGCGGTCCCCCTCTGCTCGAAGCGAACGCGACCCGCTTGCCATCTGGCGTCCAAACAGGCCCGCCGTTGTTTCCCTCCAGCGTCAGCCGGCTGAGCGTGCCGCGCGCCAGCTCATAGATCCACACATCGGAGGTGGTACCTGAGATGCTGACAGCCAGGCGCCGGCCCTCGGGGGAGACCCGGGGAGTTCCGTAGAGCTGGCTTGGCACTGCCAAGGTCTGGGCCACCCCTCGTCGATCCACCCAGGCCAGCGTGCTAGCCCCAACGGCAGCGCCAGGGACGTAGACCAGCGATCCATCCAGGGAGAATGTGAACTGCCCCGCACCGTAAGCTTCCGTCCTGACACCTTGAAGGACCAGGACCGCCGGGCCGGTCAGCCTGAGCCGCGCCGGATCGAACGGCGCTGCGAGCAGCGCGCCACTACGGGCAAAGACCAGGTGGCCGGTTCCGCTAGAATCGGGACCGGTGGGCGCATACCGGGCCTCGGTAACGCCCTCCACCAGGATGCGCTGCTCACCGGTCTCCAGAGACAGGACGGCGATACCACCGGTGACGGAAAGTAGTGCCGCCCTGGCGCCTGGCAGGACCTCTGGCCAGCGATATCTGGATCCGACCGCACCCTTGCCGAGGTCCCGGGTGGTT
This sequence comes from uncultured Acidobacteriota bacterium, assembly GCA_963725415.1. Classification (GTDB taxonomy): domain Bacteria; phylum Acidobacteriota; class Terriglobia; order Bryobacterales; family Bryobacteraceae; genus CAVRZY01. The sequence goes on from CAVRZY010000093.1 coordinate 3,664, forward strand.
ACGAGCTTCGGCGCACCCCCAGCCGCGGACACCTGAGAGAGACTCCTGCCTTCAGCGTCCGCAAACAGGATGGCGTCATCGGACCCCCAGCCCGCGCCATAAGGGTTCCTGGCGTCGCACAGCGTCACCGGCTCGCCACCCTGGATTGACACCTTCTTGAGCTTGTTCGCGGTGAAAAACCCTACCCATTGGCCGTCCGGCGAAAAGAAGGGCTGGAAAGCGCCTTCGGTACCGGGAATCGGGGTGGCCTCGAATGCGTCCATCGGGCGGAGGTAGAGCTGAGTCGTTCCTTTCCGTTCCGCAACATAAACCAGGCGAGTCCCATCTGGGGAAAGGACAAGAGACGGGCGCCCGAAGCCCAACGGCATCAAGCGCGCCAGCGCCAGTGGTTCAGCCTCCGGGAGCCTCATCACGAAGCGCTTCACCGGTTGCGGCGCTGATGAGACCGGCGTTGAGGGACGTATCCAGCTCCGCAAAGCGACGCTCGCGATCACTGTTCCTACCACTAAGCCGCCCAGGGCCCATAAGGCCGTGCGCAGCCATCCTCTGGGCCGCCGGGGAGCGATGGCTGGCTTTTCGATTTCGCCCAGTTCCGTCAAAGCTTCGTCGATCTCGATTCGGGCATCCGCGATGTCATGGAGGCGGCGAGCGGGGTCTTTCTGTAGGCATCTATGCAGAAGAGGCGGAATGCTCGCTGGTGTTTCGGCGGGCAGCGCATTCCAGTCCGGCTCGCCGCGGAGGATGGCAGCCACGGTTTCCGAGACCGTCTCTGCGCCGAAGGTCTGCCGACCGCTGAGCGCCTCATACAGCACACAGCCAAACGACCAGATGTCGGTGCGCTTGTCGAGCGCTTTGCTGCGCGCTTGCTCCGGGCTCATGTAGGCGGCGGTGCCCAGGATGACGCCCTCGCGCGTGGCGCCCGCGGTGATGGTCGGCGACTGCGATGGGTCGGTCACTGCCGTCTCGCCGTGGAAGGCCTTCGCCAGACCGAAATCCAGTACCTTGACCTTACCTTCCGGCGTGATCTTGACGTTGGAGGGCTTCAGGTCCCGGTGGATGATGCCTTTCTCGTGTGCCGCTTCCAGGGCCTCGGCGATCTGGCGACAGACCTGTAGAGCCTCTTCCACACCCAGCGGGCCGGCGGCCAGCCGCTGGGCCAGTGTTTCGCCCGGCACCAGTTCCAAGACCAGGTACCGGATGTCTCCCTCCTCACCCAGGCCGTAGATGGCGGCGATACCTGGGTAGTTCAGGGAGGCCAGCAGGTGCGCCTCGCGCTCAAAGCGGACCAGTCTTTGCGGATCGCGTGCGAAGGCCTGGGGTAGGACCTTGATGGCGACCTCGCGACCGAGTTTCGGATCACGAGCGCGATAGACCTCCCCCATGCCGCCCGCTCCAATGAAGGCCAGGATTTCGTAGGAGCCGAGGCGAGTGCCTGTTGACAGGGGCATATGGACTCTCCACTTCCCGGTGTCTGGTGGAAAAGAGTATACACCCAAGACAGCCGCTGCGCTGGCCGCTCTCCGGGCGCGTAATCCCTCAGAAGGTGCGAAAAAACACCGGTTACCACTCCCTCACGGTCGTGGCTCGAAAACGGGCCGTTGACCTCGAACGGTTTACAGAGCCACGCGCGTGAGCAAGTGGCCAGCGCCGGCATTTTTTCACACTACGGGCAGGGGGCTCTATCAGAGACCGTTATGGGCGACCTGGACGGGAAACGACGCCGGGATCGTCCAGGTGGAGGCGGTCTGGTGTATAGTAGGGGATCAGGAACCAAAATGGAAGTCCGGGTTTCCGAACTGAGGCCCGCATGACAGGCCGCTTGCTTCAAACAGGAGAAACTGAGATGGCCGTCCTCAAGCCTAAGACGCGCATCGTCAGTTTCAGGCTCTCGGAGGAAGAGTATGAATGCCTGAGACAGAAGTCCCTTGCCCAGGGTACTCACAGCACCTCGGATTGTGCCCGCGCTGCTGTGCTCCTCCTTTTGGCGGACAGGACAGCAGCCCCCGCTGACGAATTCGAAGCCAAGGTCGCGCAGCTCGACGAAAAGATGCGGCAGGTCGAGCGCGAGTTACAGCGGCTGGCCCGGGCAGTGCAACAGCACCATGAGTCTCACCGCACGGAACTCCTCTGCTTAGCAGGCCGCGAAAAAAGTCCGTTGGCAAGCTAAAGCATGCCCCACGTGGGGCCGTAAGTCGTTGATTCACCGTGTGGGATATGCCTTAGCTTGCCGTCTCGGAGCCACCCGGAGGACTTTCTCCGCAGCCTGGCAGGTCTGCTCGTCTATGCGGAACTGCCCGACCGTCCCGAGCTCGAGGAGGCCTGCCCTGAGGGCAAGCTGGTCACAGCGGACAGCGTTCCGGGCAAGCGATACAGCGAGTTGGCGGTCAAGATGGCGGGCGAACAGGTGGCCATTCTTGAGGCACGGTATTCCATCCCGGGTCTCAAGAAGTCGCTGTCCGAGTGGCTCAGGGCGTGGTTGGCACCCGAAGTAGTTGTGCCCACAAGAAGACCCACCGATCCATAGAATCAACAACTTGGGAAACGCGCTGTAACGACCCTGCCAGTCTTGGGGGGCCGTGGGACAAGCTTCAGCTTGTCTCGGGCGGTATTCGAAAGGCGTCCGGACAGGCTGGAAGCCTATCCTACCCGGGTGCGCAGGCTATTGCCCCCGAGGCTGAGGCCTTACGCCGCTACGGGCGACCTGGACGGGAGACGACGCTGGAATCGTTTACACGGAGGCGGTCCGGTGTATACTTGGAACTACCCGGAATAGCAGGATGGGAATCCCGGGTGGGTCGCCTCTATGACAGCGCTGCTGTCGAGAAAAGCGCGGGGGTGTAAACGCGCTTTGTAGACACAGCCATCAGTGAAAAAGACAGTGCCATGGATTTTAAAGCGGGGGTCCGCTTTCCGAACCTTGCCGTATTGGCTGCGGGAGGGATTTCGGCCGCACTGGGGCTGAGCGTACTGCTGGGGCTCCAATCCCAGAGTGGCGGCCTGCTGGAAATCCTGCCGCGCATTGGGCCGCTGGCCTACAGCACCGCGGCCGGAGTCCTATCGTGTGGAATGGGGTTGATTGCTATAGGGTTGGGCTTGCGCGTCGTGGCGAGCTATCTGGGAGTGCTGGCGGCACTGCTTGGATCCGCGGGTCTGATCCACCAAATTGCAGGCATCGAATTCGGCATCGCAGATGTTCGGCAGATGCCGGCGGCGGCCGGACTGGGCTTGTTGCTGGCTGGCATCTCGCTGCTGCTGATGGGGGGCCGCGGTCGGCAGCGCCCGCTGGCCGCTGGGGTGCTAGGCTCGATCATCACTGCGCTGGGCTTGGCGGTCTTGTTCTACTACTTGAGCGGCAGGGTGACCGTCTTTCGCTGGAATCCACTCACCTACATGACAGCGCACGGCGCCGTCGGATTTGCGGTGATCGGCTCGGGCATCATCGCCCTTTCCTGGCGTGATGGGAGTGCAAGCGACAAAGCGGTTTCGCGCTGGGCCTCAGTGCTGGTCGCCGGCGCGGCCACCACGGTGATGCTATACCTCTGGCAAGCGTTGCGGGGGCAGGAACGTGCGCATATTCAGCAAGCAATCGGGTTGACTGCGGCCGATCTGGCGCGCGATGTCGGCCAGGAAGTGGAATCTCGGATGCTGGCACTGGTTGCCATCGGGCGCCAGTGGGAACGCCAGGACCGCCCAACGCAGGCACAATGGGAGGCAGCCGCCAGCCTCTACATCGGCCAGTTCCCGGGTTCTCGCTCGATGGTCTGTCTGGATCCATCATTTCAGGTCCGCTGGCTTGTGACCACGGACACGGGGAAACCGGCGCTCCAGGCCCTGAACCGCGAACATCTCAAGGCCGCCCGGCAGAGCCGGCAGCCCACAGCGGCCGATCTGCCGTCCGATCGAGGCCTTCCTGCGTGGCGAGGCGCCGTGCCTCTCTTCCAAGGCCAGAAGTTCGACGGATGGATGGTGGGGATCTTCGGCGTGCGGGAGTTGTTAGACGCCAACCTGGAAGCCAATCGCGTTGGCCGATTCTCCGTGACGGTTTTTTCGGGTTCTCAGGAGGTGTATCAGCGGAGGAGCGAAGGGCAGTATGGGAACGAATGGGCAGAGGCGAAAATCGCCGATCGTGGGCTGGATTGGCGTGTGCGGGTGTGGCCCGATCAGCAATGGCTGGCCGAAGAGCATTCACCCTTGGATGATGTAGTCCTGGTAGGCGGCTTATTCATGGCCGGCCTGCTCACCCTGACCGTACATCTCCTCCAAACCACGCGGAGGCGCTCCAGGGAGGCAGAGGCGGCCAATAAGGAGCTCCGCGAGAACATTGCCCAGCGGAAGCTGATGGAGGCTGAACTCCGGCGGAGCGAGCAGTGGTTCCGGACTTCGTTAGACAACATCCTGGACGCCTTTGGCATTTTCTCGACCGTTCGTGACGAATCTGGCCGAATCCTGGACTTCCTGATCGAATACGTCAATGACGCCGCATGTGCCGTCAATGGCATGAGCCGTGAGCAATTAGTAGGGAAACGGCTTCTCGAAATCATGCCGGTTCATCCCGAGCCACTGCTGTTCAGCGAATATTGCCGGGTTGTGGAGACCGGCCAGCCCCTGGTCAAAGAATCCGTCAGTTACGCCAGTCACGAGCAGGGCATCTCCAAAGTGTTTGACCTGCGCGCCGCAAGACTCGGGGATGGGTTCGTCGCCGCCTGGCTGGACGTGACAGCGAACAAGCAGGCGGAGGAAGCTCGGCGACACTCCGAAGCGCGGTACCAGAACCTGTTCGAGGGAGTTCCGGTGGGCCTCTATCAGATCAGTCCGGAAGGCGAAATCCTGGAGGCCAACCCCGCGCTGGTGGAGTTGCTGGGCTTCCCCGACCTCCAGACGCTGCGCAGCATGAATGCGTCAGACCTCTACCTGGATCGCGAGGAACGGGCCAGAGCGCAGGCCGTCCTGGAACAGGATGGGGTGCTGATGGGCTATGAGATGCTGTTGCGACGTCACAACGGCGAGGTCATCTGGGTGCGCGACACTACCCGCGCCGTGCGGGACCGCGATGGGAGGTTGCTGTACTACGAGGGCGTCTTGGAGGACATCACCGAGCGCAAGTACGCCACCGAGGAGATCAAGCGGTCCCTGGCGGAGAAGGAGACGCTGCTGCGAGAGATCCACCACCGGGTGAAAAACAATCTGCAGGTGGTTTCCAGCCTGTTGCGGCTGCAGTCGGAAACGATCCACGATCCGCGCATGCAGGCCCTGTTCGAGGACAGCCGCAACCGCGTGGGCTCGATGGCCCTGGTGCACGAGAAGTTGTACCAATCCAGGGACCTGGCGAGGGTCAACCTGCGGGACTACGTTCGCAGCCTGGCGGTCCACTTATTCCGCTCTTATGCCGGCAATTCGGACAGGATCCGGCTGATGATCTATGCCGACGACGTCTCGCTGGGGGTGGACGAAGCGATTCCCTGCGGTCTCATCCTCAATGAGCTGGTTTCCAACTCCTTGAAGCATGCGTTTCCGCAGGAGCGGAGGGGGACGTTGCGCATCGAGCTCGCGAAACGAGAGACGTCGGCCTTCACTCTGACGGTGCGCGACGACGGCATCGGTCTGCCCACCGGTTTTCGCTTCGAGAGCCCTGAGGCGTTAGGCCTGCAACTGGTCAAGACGCTAGCCGAACAACTGGGCGGGAGCGTGGAGGTCCGATGCGAGGGCGGGACCGAATTTCGCATCACGTTCCCGGAGTCGAAAGGCGAGCCGGCATGATACGCACCCGGATCCTGGTTGTGGAGGACGAGAGCATCGTGGCCAAAGATATCCAGAGCCAGTTGACACGACTGGGATACTCCGTGCCGGCCACGGCGGCCAGCGGTCAAGAGGCCCTGGCGAAAGCGCAGCAGGTGCGGCCGCACCTGGCGCTGGTGGATATTCGGTTGAAAGGGGACACAGACGGCATTGTGCTGGCCCAACAACTTCGGGAGCAGCTCCAGGTGCCAGTCGTGTATCTGACGGCCTATGCGGACGACGCCACCATCGAGCGGGCCAAGAAGACCGAGCCGTTCGGCTACCTGTTGAAGCCGTTTGAAGAACGTGAACTGCAAACAGCGATCGAGCTGGCGCTCTACAAGTCCCAGATGGAGGCCCGCTTACGAGAGAGCGAGCAGTGGCTGAGGGCCACACTGCGCTGCATCGGGGACGGTGTGATTGCCACGGATGACAAGGGGCTGGTGAGGTTCATGAACCCGGTAGCGGAAGCGATGACGGGCTGGTCCGAACAAGAGGCCCTGGGAAAGCCTCTGGGCGAGGTATTCCAGGCGGTGGATGAGTTAACCCACGGAGCGCTCGAGAGTCCGTTCGACAGGGCGATTCGCGAGGGGCTGGCGTCCGGCCCGGGGGCTGAGAAGCTGCTGTTGAGCTCGACTGGAGCGGAAACCGTCATCGAGGACACGGCGGCGCCCATCCGCGATCATACCGGTGAAGTCCGCGGCGTGGTGTTGGCGTTCCGCGACGTGAGCGAGCGCCGCCGGGTGGTTGAGCAGCTCCGGGCGAGCGAGGAGCGCTATCGCGACTTGTTCGAAAACGCCAACGACATCATCTACACAACCGACCTCCAGGGGCAGGTGCTGTCGGTGAATCGGGCGGCCGAACGGGTGATCGGCTACACTCGCCAGGAAATCCTCGGCATGAATATCTTGCAGGTGGTGGCGCCGGAATATCGCGAACAAGCCCGCCGGTCCATCGACCTGGAACTGGGTGGCGAAGGGCGCACGGCCCTCGAACTGGAAATCATCGCCAAGGGCGGGCGCCGGGTGTGCCTGGAAACCAGCATGCGGCTGCAGTTCTCGCAAGGGAGACCGGTCGGCGTTCATGCGATTGCACGGGACGTTACCGAGCGCAAGCAGGCCCAGCAGATACTGGCCAAGCAGGCGCAGGAACTGGCGCGCTCCAATGCCGAGTTGGAGCAGTTCGCCTCGGTGGTTTCGCACGATTTACAGGAGCCGCTGCGCATGGTGACCAGCTATGCCGAACTGATCGCCGGGCGCTACCGCGGGAAACTGGATACCGACGCCGACGAGTTCCTGGGTTATATGCTGAGCGGCGCCACGCGGATGCAGCAGCTCATCCAGGATCTGTTGGCGTACTCACGGGTGTCCACCCGCGGCCATGAGTTTCAGCCCACTAATTCGGAAGCCGTCTTGCAGTCGGTGCTGGCGAATCTTCGAGTGCGGATCGAGGAGACCGGCGCGGGGGTGACGCACGGACAGCTCCCCATGGTGCTGGCTGACAAGGCACAACTGGGCCAGTTGTTTCAGAACCTGCTGAGTAACGCCCTCAAGTTCCAGTCCGAGGCCAGCCCCCGGATTTACCTGAGCGCCGAACGCAACGGGCCAGAATGGCTCTTCTTGGTGCGCGACAACGGTATCGGGATCGAGGCGCGGGATTGCGAGCGCATCTTCGGCATTTTCGAACGAGCGCACTCCGACCAAGCGTATCCGGGAACGGGCATCGGCTTGGCGGTTAGCAAGCGGATTGTGGAACGGCACGGCGGCCGGATCTGGGTAGAATCGCAACCCGGCAAAGGATCGACGTTCTTTTTCACGCTCCCTGTGGCGGGCGCCGAGAATGCCCCCAGTTAGGAGGAACATGGCAGAGAGGACATTTCACGTTTTGCTGATTGAGGACAACCCGGGGGATGCGCGGCTGCTGCTGGAGTGGCTGTCAGGCGCCGGCGGCGAGTTTGCGATGGAGTGGGCGGACAACCTGTCGAAGGGTCTGGAGGTCCTCGAACGCGGGCACATCGACGTGGTGGTTCTGGATCTGAGGTTACCGGACAGCCGCGGCTTCGAAACCTTCGCCCGTGTGCGCAAGCACGCACCCCAGGTGCCGATCATTGTGCTGAGCGGGATTGACGATGAAGCGCTGGCGGTCCAGGCGGTGCGCGAGGGCGCCCAGGACTACCTGGTGAAAGCGGAGGTCAACGCCGCTTTGGTCGTGCGCTCGATCCGCTATGCAATCGAGCGGCAGAAAGTGCAGGCGGGCGTTCCTAAGACCGAGCCCCAGAAGCGCGCTCGGGTGCTGGGCTTCCTGGGCGTCAAGGGGGGTGTGGGGACGACCAGCGTGGCCCTAAACGTGGCCTCGGTGCTGGCCCAGAAGGGCCATTCCGTGACCCTGGCCGAACTGCGATCGTATCCCGGCACTCTGGCCCACCAGGTGCACACCAGACCTGGGCTCGACCTCTCCAGTCTGTTCGAGCTGGATGCGGTCCACATTAGCGAACCCGCAGTCAGCGCACGGCTTTGCAAGCTGCCATTCGGCCTGCGGGTGCTGTTTGGCCCGCAGAAGGCGGACGAGTCCAAGGAGATCGGAGCCGAACAGGCGAAGGCCATCGTGGAAGGGCTGGCTTGTAGCGCGGATTTTGTCGTGCTCGATCTGCCGGCGCATGCCTCTGCCGCTACGCGCGCGGCGGTCCAAGCCTGCGATTTCACCTTGCTGACGCTGGAGGCGGAGCCGGTTTCAATCGCAGCCGCAAGGACCACCCTGGAACTTATGGAATCCTGGGGCCTGGGCCGGAGGATCATTGGAGCAGCGGTGGTCAACCGTGGGCTGTTCTCCAACCCGCTGACCTTTGGCGAGATCAAATCGAGCCTGCCGTGTGAGATCGTTGGGGTGGTGCCGCCGGCGGCGGAGGCGTTCCTGGCGGCTCACAAGTGCGGGCTGCCGGTTGTCCTGTCCAAGCCGGAATCGACTTGCGCGGTGGCCTTAACGGAACTGGCTGCGCGGCTGGTGATGGATCCGGTGCCCCCCCTCAGCGCATAGCGGCAAACGGCGCTGTGCGGCAGTTCAGCGCGCCTCTGCAACCAGACCGATCTCGGTCAGATCTCCAGAATCACCGGCATGATGAGGGGGTGGCGGGAGGTCTGCTTGTGTACGAAGCGCTTCAGGTCGGTGCGGATCTTCTCTTTCATGACGCCCCAGTCCGACCTCTCTTCCGCGGAGGAGGACTCCAGGGTGCGGGCCACCACCTGGCGGGCGGCCTGGAGGAGTTCCGAGCCGTCCTCGGCCGAGACGAAGCCCCGCGAGACGATCTCCGGCAAACCCTCGGTTTTCCCGGTTCGTTTGTCGATGGCGATGACCGGAAGCAGAAAACCGTCCTCGGAGAGGTGACGCCGGTCGCGGATCACGATTTCCTCGACCACTTCGTCAATCGTGCCCGAGTCGATGCAGACCCGGCCCACCGGCGCCGACTCACCCTTACGGGCGCCCTGCCGGTCCACTTCCAGCGTCTCACCAGTCTCGAGGATGAAGGTTTCGCTCAGCCCGGCATGGCGGAGGTGTTCTGCCAGGCCGGCGTGCTTGGCTAGAAGCCGGTATTCGCCGTGGATAGGCACGAAGTATTTCGGCCGTACCAGGTTCAGCACCAGCCTCAACTCCTCGGAGCTGGCGTGGCCGGAGACGTGCAACGGCGGGTTCATGGGCCCGTAAATCACATCGGCCCCGCGTTTCGCCAGGTGGTTCATCATCCGGTAGATGGCCTTTTCGTTGCCGGGAATGATGCGCGAACTCAGGGCTACGGTATCGCCGCGCCCGATGGAAAGATGCTTGTGATTGTCCACGGCCACGCGGGACAGCGCTGACATCGGTTCGCCCTGGCTGCCCGAGACCACCACCACAAGCTGCCTCCGCGCAACCTGCATAACATCCTGGGGGCGTATGAGGATACCGTCCGGAATATCAAGTAATCCATGAGCATGGGCGATCTCCGTCACCGTCATCATGCTCCGCCCCAGGAAGCTCATCTTTCGCCCGAATTCCGCCGCCAGGTCCACGATCTGCTGGAGGCGGTGGATCGAGGAGCTGAAACACGACACTACCAGGCGACCCTCCGCACGGTTGAAGATGTCCTCGAAGCGCGGCAGGATGGCCCGCTCGCTCTCGGTGTAGCCGCCCCGGTCAGCGTTGGTGGAATCCGACAGGAGCAGCAGGACTCCCCGTTTGCCGTAGTCGGCCAGGCTGTGCAGATCGAACAGGACGTTATCCGTGGGAGTGGGGTCCACCTTGAAATCCCCGGTATGCATCACCACCCCCAGGGGCGTAGTAATGGCCAAGGCCACCGAGCTCACCAGCGAGTGGGTCACGTGGATGAACTCGACGGTAAACGGCCCGATCTCCAGCCTTTGCCCCGGCTTGACGGTGTTCAGCCGAGCCCGGTCCAGCATCTCGTGTTCCTCTAACCGCCGTTCCAGCAACGCCAGGGTGAAAGCCGTGCCATAGACTGGAACATCCACTTGCGAAAGCAGAAACGGGACCGCGCCGATGTGATCCTCGTGCCCGTGCGTCAAGATCAGCGCCCGGACATGCTCCCGATTCTCTTCCAGATAGGTGAAATCGGGGGTGACGATATCGACCCCCGGCAGCTCCTCTTCCGGGAACATCATTCCCGCATCGATAACGAGGATGTCCTCGCCGTAACGCAAGACCATCGAGTTCATTCCAAACTCGCCGAGCCCCCCAGAGGAACAACCTGCAATTTGTGATCGGGCATAGACAAGATCAGACTAGCAGAGAAAGGTCTCAGGCGCCAGGAGTGTGAGCTTCGAGAAGATCTCCCAGAGTGGTGCTGGCCAGGACCTGATCGACCACGCCCTGGAGCGAGCACCAGAGCGGGCGAACCGAACAGTCGGCAGTATTCACGCAGACTGGGCCGCTGCCTGCGTGGTGCTGGCAGAACTCGGGGCCATAGAGGCGGCCGCCCAGCGAAGCCAGCGCCTCGCCGACGCTGATCTCCTCGGGCGGCCGGGACAGGGTGTAGCCCCCGGCCTGTCCCCGGGCGCTCTTCACCAGGCCGCCCCGTCGCAGGATCCTCAGTAGCTTAGCAGCGTAATAGCCGGAGATGCCTTCCGCCCGGCTGACCTCCGGGATGGTGACGCTGGCCCCAGGCCCTTTCCGGGCAATCCGGAGCAGGCAGCGGATGCCGTATTCTTCTTGAGCAGTGATTTTCATGAAAGGCAGCCGTTAGCTGTTAGCCATTAGCATCTATCCAATCGCGAGAGGCTCGTTCACAGAATTCCGAGCTGGACCAGGGCTGCCTGGGAGATTCTACTCTGATTCCAGGGCGGATCCCAGACCAGTTCTACCTCCACGTCGCTGACTCCCGGAACCGCTCGTGCCTTGGTCTCGACTTGTCTCGGTAAGGCACCCGCCACAGGGCAGTTGGGCGCCGTCAGAGTCATCTTAATGCGGACCGTACCCGTGGCGTCAACTTTAAGTTCATAAATCAGCCCTAGCTCATAGATATTGATAGGGATTTCAGGATCGTAGCAGGTTCGCAATGCTGCCATGACCCGTTCCTCAAGCTCTGACATTGGCCTCCTCCTCAGTGGAGATGGTTTGCCCGGTTCCCTTCAGCGCGACGTGCAGGGTGTGCCAGACCAACGTCGCACACTTGACTCGGGTCGGGTAGTCGCACACACCCGAGAAGACAGCCAGTTTTCCTAGTGGCGCCGTATCGGGGTGCAGTCCTCTCAGCAGGTTGTGGAAGCTCTCGAAAAGCGCCTCCGCTTCCGGGAGGGTCTTGCCCTTCAGGCTTTCTGTCAAGAGTGAGGCCGAAGCTACTGAGATAGCGCAGCCTGAGCCTTGAAAGCTGAGGTCGGCGATGCGCTCGCCTTCCATCCTCAGATAAAGGGTCACCCTGTCGCCGCACAGCGGGTTGTAGCCTTCCACCTTTCGGGTGGCGCCTTCCAGAGCGCGGAAGTTTCGGGGGCGCTTCGCATGGTCCACGAGGACCTGCTGATACAGCTCGGACAGGTCCGCACTCATCGGAAGAGCTCCCTTACTTTCTCGATCCCGTGAATCAGCGCGTCGATCTCATCGGTGGTGTTGTAGAAGGCCAGGGAGGCTCGCGTGGTGGCTGGTACTCCAAAGCGCTCCATCACCGGTTGGGCGCAATGGTGACCGGCGCGGACCGCGACGCCTTCCCGATCCAGGATCGTGCCCACGTCGTGTGGATGGACGCCATCAACAACGAAGGAAAGGACGGCGGCCTTCTCGCGGGCAGTGCCGATCAGCCGCACTTCCGGAATCCGGGTCAGGGCCCGAGTCGCGTAGGTCAGCAACTCGTGCTCGTAAGCGGCAATCTCCTCCAGCCCCACCCGGTTGACGTAGTCGATGGCGGCGCCCAGGCCGATGGTCCCGGCGATATTGGGGGTTCCGGCCTCGAACTTGTAGGGCAACTCGTTGTAGAAGGTCTGCTCGAAGGTGACCGAGCGGACCATGTCTCCTCCGCCCTGGTAGGGAGGCATGGCCTCGAGCAACGCGGCCCTGCCGTACACCACCCCGATCCCGGTCGGCCCGTAGAGCTTGTGGCCCGAGAAGGCATAGAAGTCGCAACCCAGTTTCTGGACATCGACCTTCAGGTGCGGCACCGCCTGCGCCCCATCCACCAGAACGGGCACATTCGAGCGGTGCGTCATCTCGATGATCCGCCGGATGGGGTTGATGGTACCCAAGGCATTGGATACGTGGGCCACTGCAACCAACCTGGTCCGCGGCCCCAGCAATCGCTTGAACTCCTCGAGCACGATCTCGCCATGGTCATTGATCGGCGCCACCCGCAGCACGGCGCCTTTCTCCTGGCACAACAACTGCCAGGGCACGATGTTGGAGTGGTGCTCGAGCGCCGAAATGAGGACTTCATCGCCCGCCGCCACGTGAGCCCGGCCGTAGCTCTGCGCCACCAGGTTGATGGCTTCCGTCGTGCCTCGGACGAAGACGATTTCCCTGGATTCCTCCGCGTTGAGGAACCGCTGGACAGTCACCCGAGCCGCTTCGTAGGCCTCGGTGGCCCGCTCGCTCAGCCGGTGAACGCCCCGGTGGATGTTGGCGCAATCCGCCAGGTAAAAGTGGTCGAGCGCCTCCAGAACCGCGCGCGGCTTCTGGGTGGTGGCGGCGTTGTCGAGGTACACCAGCGGCTTTCCGTACACGGTCTGTTTCAGGGCCGGGAAATCTTGGCGGATCTTAGAGACGAGCAAGTACTTCCTCCGTGAGTTGGGATCGAATGGGCGCCACTTTGACGCGCTCGATCATGTCGCTGGCGAAAGCGTAGGTGAGCAGGCGGCGGGCATCCTGGAGGGCGATCCCGCGCGAGCGCAAGTAAAACACTGCTTCCGGGTCCACCTGCCCGACCGTGGCGCCGTGGGTGCAGCGCACGTCGTCCGCGTAGATCTCAAGCTGCGGCTTGGTGCTGATGACGGCCTTCTCCGAGAGCAGCAGGTTCTTGTTCCGCTGGATGGCGTCGGTTTTCTGGGCGTCCTTGCGCACGATGATCCGGCCATGGAAGACGCCCTGCGCCGAGCCGTCCAGGATGCCCTTGTAAAGCTCGCGGCTGGCGCAGCGCGGCGTGGCGTGGTCGATGGTGGTGTAGTTGTCCACGTGCTGCTCGCCGGTGCATACGTAGAGGCCGTTCAAGGCGCATTCGGCGCCTTCGCCGTTGAGAGTAACTCTCAACTCGTTCCGGGCCAGCGCGCTGCCCAGGGCGATCGAGTGCGAGGTGAAGTTGCTGCTGCGCGCCTGTTGAACCGCCAGTGCCCCGAAGTGGAAGGTCCTGTCACTCTCCTTCTGGAGCTTGCAGTGCTCGAGGACCGAGCCTTCGTCGGCCACCATCTCGGTGACTGCGTTCGTGAAGTGGACTCCCCGCTCCTGGCCCAGGTACTCCTCGACAATCGTGGCTTGGCTGTTGCGGCCCAGCACGATAAGGTTCCGCACATAGGAAACGGACGGCAGGCCATGGGCTTGGCCTGCGAAGACCAGATGAATCGGTTCATCCAGGACGACGCCATTGGGGATATGGATGAACACGCCATCCGACAGAAAGGCGGTGTTTAGCGCCACCAGGGCGTTGTTGTCGTAGCCGGCATATCGGCCCAAATACTCTTCGACCAACTGGGGATCAGCCTCGGCCAGGGTGGTGACCGTGACACCTTTCACGGCAACCGTTCCCTGATGGTCACGGCTCTGAATCGATTGGCGGGCGCGCTCGAATGGGATTCTCGTCCATGGAGCAAGGTTGGTGTACTTCCAGTCTTCGTTCCGCGTGCTGGGGAAGCCCAGCGCGGTGAAGCGCTGGAGGGCGTCTTCGCGCAGACGGCGCAACCACGGGCGCGCGTCCCTTTCCAGCGAGGCAAAGCTCGCCAGATAGGTTTCCTGGCTCTCGTGAACCCCGATCAGCGCGGCAGACATGCCGGTTCCTCCTCCAGCCAGGCGTAACCTTGCTGCTCGAAGCTCCAGCGCCAGATCTTTGCTTCCAGAACGCACGATGCGGCCGTTGTACATAACGTGCACGAAGTCCGGAACCACGTAGCTCAGAAGCCGCTGGTAGTGCGTTACCAGCAGGATGCCGCGCTGCGGGCTGCGCATCAGGTTGATGCCGTTGGCCACCGCTTTCAGGGCGTCAATGTCCAGGCCGGAGTCGGTTTCGTCGAGAATCGCCAGCCTGGGTTCGAGGACGGCCAACTGGAAAATCTCGTTGCGCTTCTTCTCCCCTCCGGAGAAGCCCTCGTTGACGGGCCGGTTCATGAGGGTCTCGCTCATGCCGAGCGCCTTCATTTTTTCTTTGACCAGCGCCAGGAAGTCCATGGCATCGAGGTCCGCGAGGCCGCGGTGCTTACGCGTGGCGTTCAGCGCCGTACGCAGAAAGTACATGTTACTGACACCTGGGATCTCGACCGGATATTGGAAGGCCAAGAAGATCCCCTCCCGCGCCCGATCCTCGGGCCTCATCTGGAGGAGGTCTTTGCCTTCGTAGATCACCTGGCCGCGCGTGACTTCGTAAGTCTCGCGCCCGGCCAGCACCTGCGCCAGCGTACTCTTCCCCGACCCGTTCGGCCCCATGAGGGCATGCACCTCGCCGGCATTCACCCGGAGGTCAATGCCTTTCAGAATGTCCTTCTCCCCCACCCTCGCATGTAAGTTGGTGATTTCCAGCACTGGTTCTCCTCGCTTGTAGCTTTCAGCTTGTAGCTTGTAGCTTGTAGCCTGTTGGAGGCGTCCGGCCTTCCCGGGATCTACAGGCTACTAGCTACGAGCCACAAGCTCCTATCCCACGCTGCCTTCCAGGCTCACTCCCAGCAGTTTCTGCGCTTCGACGGCGAACTCCATCGGCAGCTCGCGGAAGACCTCTTTGCAGAAGCCGTTGACGATCATCGAGACCGCATCCTCGGCGGAGATGCCGCGCTGCCGGCAGTAGAAAATCTGGTCGTCACCGATCTTCGAGACCGTGGCCTCATGTTCGACCTGCGCGGTCGAGTTCTTCACCTCCAGATACGGGAACGTATGCGCGCCGCACTTGTCCCCCAGCAGCATCGAGTCGCACTGCGAGTAATTGCGCGCCCCGGCAGCGCCCGGGAGGATCTTCACCATGCCGCGGTAGCTGTTCTGCCCATGGCCTGCCGAGATACCTTTCGAGACGATCGTGCTCCGGGTGTTCTTGCCAATGTGGATCATCTTGGTGCCCGTATCGGCCTGCTGGTAGTTGTTGGTCACCGCCACCGAGTAGAACTCACCTACCGAGTTGTCCCCCATCAGCAGGCAGCTCGGGTACTTCCAGGTGATCGCCGCGCCGGTCTCGAGCTGGGTCCAGGAGATCTTCGAATTGACGCCCAGGCACTTGCCGCGCTTGGTGACGAAGTTGTAGATGCCGCCCCGGCCCTGCTTGTCGCCCGGATACCAGTTCTGCACCGTCGAGTACTTGATCTGCGCGTTGTCGTGCGCGATCAGCTCGACTACCGCGGCGTGCAACTGGTTGCTATCCCGAATGGGCGCCGTGCACCCTTCCAGATAGCTGACGTAGGCGCTGTCGTCCGCAATGATCAGGGTGCGCTCGAACTGCCCGGTGTCTTTGGCGTTGATCCGGAAATAGGTCGATAGCTCCATCGGGCACCGCACGCCCTTGGGCACGTAGCAGAACGAGCCGTCACTGAAGACCGCTGAGTTCAAGGCCGCGAAGAAGTTGTCCGTATAGGGGACCACCGAGCCGAGGTACCTCTCAACCAGTTCCGGATGCTTCTGCGCGGCCTCGGAGAAGGAACAGAAGATGACGCCCAGCTCGGCCAGCCTTTCCTGAAACGTCGTGGCCACCGAGACGCTGTCAAACACTGCATCCACCGCGACCCCGGCGAGCAACTCCTGCTCCCGCAAAGGGATACCCAACTTCTCGTAGGTGGCCAGCAGCTCGGGATCCACCTCGTCCAAGCTGTTGGGTCGGTCCTTGGCGGTCTTTGGCGCCGAGTAGTACACGATGCTCTGGTAGTCGATGGGCGGGTAGTGTACATTGGCCCACTTCGGCTCCTGCATCTTGATCCAGTTGCGGTAAGCCCTGAGCCGCCATTCCAGCATGAACTCCGGCTCCCGTTTCTTGGCCGAAATCAGGCGGATCACATCCTCGTTCAGCCCAGGTGGGACGGCGTCCGCCTCGATCTCGGTGACGAAGCCGTACTTGTAGTCCTGGCGGGTGAAATCTTCTATGACGTTAGCCGTGGTCCCCATGGCCTTTGCTCTGAGGAAGCCCTCTGGAATCCAGCATAGCCAATCTGTATTAAAAAGTCAAGATTATTTTTACGAGCATGTTGGGCACGGGTTCTGGCTGGACAGGGTAAACAGAATATGAGTTTGCGCGAACGCCCCGGTTACCGATCGAGGGCTTTCAACGAGGGTATGTGCTCCCTGGCGCTGGCGCGGGCCAGGACTGCCAACCGGCTGAACACGCCGGCCTCGAAAGGGGTCTTAGCTCCAGTCCGCTTCAGGATCTCGCCGCAGTGCCTGCGAAGGTCAAAGTAGATGGCTTCCATCTCTGTAACGGAAGGGGCGTGCTCGCTCCTCACCAGGGCGTTGCCCAGTTCTCGGAAGACCCCGTCAACACGCCCCTCGTG
The DNA here is from genome assembly GCA_963725415.1 of uncultured Acidobacteriota bacterium. GTDB lineage: Bacteria > Acidobacteriota > Terriglobia > Bryobacterales > Bryobacteraceae > CAVRZY01. The sequence continues at coordinate 20,577 of CAVRZY010000093.1, forward strand.
GATGTGACAATCCGTTCCCCGCAAGTCGCTCAAGGACTTCTCCATCCGAAGATTCACCGACTCGAAGACGAACCAAGTGTGAATCCCGCTCCCGCTTTCCCTGGCCCAGGCGACGGCCAGGCCCAGCTCGAAGGGCATGTTGAAGCGGGGCGTACGTGGAGGCCTGCTTTCGAGCTGAACCCGAGAAAGATCGTGAAACGAATAGCGGCAGGTCCGGATTAGATCGTAGATTCGGTCGAGCCGTCTCTCGCCACCCGGGATCTCAAGCGTTACCCTGGGCTTCAAACCAAAGGCGGAAATCCCGGCGATGAATGCCAGGTACAGGTCCTTGAATCCGCGATCGTAGGGAACATTCAAGAAAGCGCTGTATGGGTCAACAGCGAGCGCAGCAGACTGTACCGGCCCCATCTACTTCTTCACTCTGACAGCAGTTCTGCGATACTTGCCCCTGCCCGGCGTGGGTGTTTTCGCCCCTTTCCTGGCCACCCCAACTCCCCTCTTGGCTCGCCCACTCTTCTTGAGAAGCCCCTCCAGCCAAGCCACCTCCTGTTCGGAGACGCCGAGCGTTCCAGCGGTCTCACTGATGGTGGGGAAAGGGGTGGTAATCTCGACGGGGCGTTTCACGACGCATCCACCTCCTGCCGACCATGCTAGCCCTCTTCGGCGCTGCGATCAAGCTGACGAGGCTCCGCCTCAGACCGACAAGGCATGTTGCAGCGCCGTCTTCACCGCAGAGGCGCAGAGGACCCAAAGGCGGCGCAGAGAAATCCTGAGAGGTTTTCTCCGCGTGGCCTCCGCGGCCTCTGCGTCTTTGCGGTGAGAAAGACTTGACTCACTTACGACTGGGTGATTGCTGAAGGCCCCAAAAAAGAAATGCCCACCTCGTTGGGGGAGGTGAGCATCTGATTCCCTGTTCTACCAGGGCGATGTTCGATGGGAGAATCGGTTCCGACGGAAACGCAACCGTCAAAACCTTTGTGATTGGATCTTATTTCACCCGCGCCTTTAAATCAAGAAAAAAAGCGGGGAGCGAGCAACGGCTCCAAGCTGTTCGAATCAAACGGCTTGGGGGGCGTTGGGTTTTTCCTCAAGGGCCGCAAAAGACTGTCCCGAGGCGTTTTCCAGGTGGCGGTTTTCCGTCCAATTAGCAGAAAAAAGGCGGCTTACCTGTCGCTCAGGTGAAGCATGATCATGGGGTCCTCGCCCCCGGCACCGCCTCTCCAGCGCTGGGACAGAGCCCGCACACCGCCGTAGGCCAGGCCGGCCAGAGTGCAGAAAACCAGGAGGATCCCGGTCAGCAGCAGGATGTTTAGAATCAGATCGCCAACGTTGTCCCGGCGGGTGGGCAGGCGTTCGCTCAAGGTGACCGAAGCCTCGTATCTGACTAGAGCCAGGAGCCTTTCGGCGGCGTCCGGATCCGCAGGCGATAGGATGACGGCCACCAGCGGTCCACTGCGCTTGGCCATTGTTCCCGGAAGCTTCTGAAAGGCCGCCAGTTGGTCCCTGGCGATGTGCGGGGTGGGGTAACCGAAGACGACCAGTTTCATTTCCCCGGCCCCGGCGCGAAAGGTGCCCAACTGAGCTTCCGCCCCCATGTGGAAGGCGGCCACCGAGGGTGGGATCCCGGCCGCAAACTGATCCAGGGAGGTCGGCCCGATCACGTGCCGTTCCGAATTGGGAACCAGGTTAGCCGACGGCAGATAACCCGCCAGACTGGGCAGGGCTGATTTTTCGAGCTTGGGCAACCGATCCAACAGGCCGGCCAGGTCGGAGACCTGCGGCTTCCAGCCCTCAAAGCGAAGCAGATAGTTGCCGTAGGCCACGAGCACGCTATCTGGGGTTTCCACGGCCAAGCTTTCCAGCTTCGAGGGCTGGGCAGTGGCAGGACGCTGCCACTGGAACGCGGCGAAGGCTCCAGTGGAGTCCTTCAGCCGGTAGGCGGTGGCCACAAACTGCTTGTCAGCAGAGCCGTAGACGGCCTGTTCGGCCTGGTCCAGGCCATATTCGTCCCAAAGGGCGCGGTTGGTCAGCGACACCGCCCGGGAAGCGGTCTTAGCAGCCCCGCCCAGTTGGTCAGGCCAGATGGCCGCCTGAGCCGCATCCCCGGCCAGGCAAACGAGCAGCCCAACCATCCACAACCCACCTCCCATAACCCACAGCCTTCCTATCCGCCACAGCATTTCTTGTACTTCCTTCCGCTTCCACAGGGGCACGGGTCATTGCGGCCCACTTTGGCGCCTTTCACGACAGTCTTCTTGGAACTGGAGGAGGCATCCCCGCCCACAAATTGCAGTTCTGCCAGTTCCTTCTCCTTCTTACGCTGAATGTTACGGGTGAAGTCGAGCAGGGAAGACTGGGCCGCTAACTGCTGCTCCCGGCTGATGACAGCTACCGGTTCCTGCTCCTCTTCTTCCGCTTCCTCTTCCTCCTCGGTGGGGAAGGGCAGAACGGGCGTCGCTCGCGCCGTCGAGCCAAACGGCACTTCCTCTCTGACCGCTTGCAGGAAGAACAGGTACCGTTCCGTCTCGTCTTCGATCCGGTCCCACATCTCTTCGAAGAGAACGAAGGACTCTTTCTTGTATTCGACCAGCGGATCCTTCTGGCCGTAGCCGCGCAGCCCGATGCCCTCCTTGAGGTGATCCATGGAAAGCAGGTGATCTTTCCACTGGTTGTCGATCACGTTGAGCATGATCATGCGCTCGGTGGCGCGCAGGACCTCCGAGCCAACCAGGTCTTCTTTCTGCTGGTACTTGGCGGCCAGTTGCTCGTAGATGGTCTCCTCGATATCGGCGCGGTCGAGCTGAGCGAGTTCCTGGGTGTTGATCTTGAGCCCGAACTGGCTGAGGATATCGGTCTGGAGCCCGGTGAAATCGTAGGTAGAGGGGTGCGCCTTGGCGCGGCAGCGCAGGCTCATGAAGGAGGCCAGAATACCCCGAGCCATATCGAGGATCTTCTCCTTCTGGTCCTGCCCTTCCAGCAGTTGTCGCCGCCAGCCGTAAATGGCGATGCGCTGCTTGTTCATCACATCGTCGTACTCGAGGAGGTGCTTTCGAGCAGCGAAGTTCTGCGCCTCGACGGCCTTCTGCGCGGCGGCGATTCGTTTGGTGATCAACCGCGACTCGATGGGCACGTCCTCTTCCATCCCCAGCCGCAGCATCAGGTTCTGGATGCGCTCTCCGCCGAAGATGCGCAGCAGGTCGTCCTGTAAGGAAAGGAAGAAGCGCGAGCTGCCGGGGTCTCCCTGGCGTCCGGCGCGCCCGCGTAGCTGATTGTCGATACGGCGCGCCTCGTGGCGCTCGGTACCCGTGATGTGCAGGCCGCCCACCGCTACCACCTCATCGTGCTCGCGGTCCGTCTCTCCCTTGTACCTTCCAAAAACCGGGTCCCACTCCTCCTTCGGGACCGTTTCCGGATCTTTGTTCTGCTTGCGGAAATTCTCCTTGGCCTGGTATTCGGGATTGCCGCCCAGCAGGATGTCAGTACCGCGCCCGGCCATGTTCGTAGAAACCGTGACGGCGCCTTTCCGCCCGGCCTGCGCGACGATAAAAGCCTCTCGCTCGTGATTTTTGGCGTTCAGCACCTCATGCTTGACGCCCATGCGCTTGAGGATGCCTGAGAGCTTCTCGGATTTCTCGACCGAGATCGTGCCCACCAGCACGGGCTGCCCCCGTTCGTGGCAGGTCTTGATCTCCTTGGCGGCGTTCCGGAACTTCTCCTCTTCGGTGCGGTAGACCATGTCCGGGTTTTCAAGGCGGATGAGGGGCTGGTTGGTGGGAATGACGACCACATCGAGGTTGTAGATCTTCTGAAACTCCGCGGCCTCGGTTTCCGCCGTCCCGGTCATGCCGGCCAGCTTCTTGTACATGCGGAAGTAGTTCTGGAAAGTGACCGTGGCCAGGGTCTGGTTTTCCCGCTGGATCTTAACGCTCTCCTTGGCCTCGACGGCCTGGTGGAGACCGTCGCTCCAGCGCCGTCCGGGCATGAGCCGGCCTGTGAACTCATCGACAATGATCACCTCGTCATCTTTGACCACGTAGTCCCGGTCGCGGTGAAACAGGACGTGGGCCTTCAAGGCCTCCTCGACATGGTGCTTCCATTCCATGGTGGCGATGTCCCAAATGGTGGCAAGGCCGAGCAGCCGGGCGGCCTTGTCGAAGCCCTCATCGGTCAGCGCCACCGCGCGGTGCTTCTCCTCCACGGTGTAGTCACCGGTTAAGTACTTCTCACCCGGCTCTTTGCCCTCGATGACTTCGCCCCGGATCAGCTTGGGAATGATGCGATTGACTTTGAAGTACTTGTCGGTGGACTCCTCGCTGGGGCCGGAAATGATGAGCGGCGTTCGGGCTTCGTCGATCAAGATCGAGTCCACCTCATCCACGATGCCGTAGTGGTGCGCGCGCTGGACGCAGTCCTCCATCCGGAACTTCATGTTGTCGCGGAGATAGTCGAAGCCGAACTCGTTGTTGGTGCCGTAAGTGATGTCGCAGTTGTAGTTCTGCTGGCGCTCCTCGTCGTCCAAGTCGTGCACGATCACGCCCACCGACATGCCAAGCAACTTGTAGATCTTGCCCATCCACTCAGCGTCGCGCCGGGCCAGATAGTCGTTCACCGTGACCACGTGCACGCCCTTGCCTTCCAGCGCATTCAGGTAGACGGGGAGAGTGGCGACCAGCGTTTTTCCTTCGCCGGTCTTCATTTCCGCGATCTTGCCGCGGTGCAGCACGACGCCGCCGATCAACTGCACGTCGAAGTGGCGCATGTTCAGGGTGCGGCGGCCGGCTTCGCGCACCAGCGCGAAGGCTTCCATCAGAAGGTCGTCCAGCGGCGCGCCCTGGGCAAGTCTCTCCTTGAACTCGATGGTCTTGCGCGGGAACTCCTCGTCGGGGAGCGCGCGCATGGCGGGCTCCAGCTCGTTCATGGCCACGACGATCGGGCGCATGCGTTTGATTTCGCGCTCGTTCTTCGTACCGAAAACCTTGGCCAGAATTGCGTCGAGCATTGGGGTGTACTCTCCATTCTACTCCGGAACTAGCCAGCCCTGAGGCGCTGTGATAGAGAAGTGGAGACTCTGAACTCCTGATGTGGATCGGGACTTAGGCGGTGGCGAGGAAAATGCCCCGATCCCTCTGGTGGCGCAGGCCCCCAGCCTGCCGGGGTACCCTCTGGGTCGGGCACTCCTGCCGACACCCTGGGCCGAGACGATTCTCGGCCCGGCAGACCGAGAGTCTGCGCCACAACCTGCAAATCTGGCTCATCCTGAATTCCACGAGCTCAGGAGTTCAGAGACTAGTCTCCTGGCACGCTAGAGAGCGTGCGGCACAAGGGAGCAAGGTTCTAGTCTTCGCTCCGGAAGATGCCGCCGAGGGCGCCCAGCGGGCCATGTTCGTCGCCGCCCGTCCAGGTGGGCGCCAGCTCCCGGCGCAGCTTCTCCAGAGTCATGCTCTGCACGATGATGCGCCCCGGGCCGGTCAGGGTCGCCAGAAACAGGCCCTCCCCCCGAAGATGGCGGTCTTGATCCCGCCGGCGAGTTGGATATCGTAGTTCACCGGCTCGTCGAAAGCGACGATGCAACCGGCGTCCACCTGAAGGGTTTCCCCGCGCTCAGCGCAAACTCTCCCGATCAGTATCTTACAATGAAAGAAAATAAGTCTCCATTTTATGCATCGACGTACATTGTTCGTCACGGTTGGGCTGCTCATTCTGGGGCAGGTTTATGCCCGCCAGGACCGCACCATCTGCGGAACGAATCGCGAGAAACTGAAGGAACAGCTTCATCTCCACCGGCAAGCCGAGAAGATGCGCCGGGCGGCCGCGCTGGAGGCCAGGGACCAGGCCGGCGCGACGCGGCCCGGGGCATCCAAAGACATCGGTGAGATCGCGATTCTGGACGATTCCGATGGAGTGGTGGCCCGGCTCAACGAGTTCAATCTAGACCAGAAAACCGTGACGTTCTCCCCGACGTCGCCCGCCGCGAGCCGCTATCGGTTCAACGTCAGCGATAGCTCCTACGACCTTGCGGCGGCTACCTTCGGCGTGCGTATCGGTGGATTCGAGGACGACGACACGCGGCAGTTCCCTCTCAAGTTTCAGTTCCCGTTCTTCGGCGCTTCCTACCAGGAGGTGTTCGTCAATTCCGACGGCAACCTCACCTTCACCGTCGGAGATGTGGCGACCAGCGAGCGCTCTCTGGGGCGCATGACGGCAGGGCCGCCGCGCATCGCCGGCCTGTTCCGGGACCTGGATCCCTCAAAATCGGCCCAGGGCGTGACGGTCTCTTCGGCTTTGGACCGATTTGTCGTCAGTTGGGTCGCCGTGCCGGAGTATCAGGAAAACGGCATCGGACCGTTGCAGACTTTTCAGATCCGCCTGTTTCCGGACGGACGCATCGAGTTTGCCTACGCCGGCATCGGCACGAGCGGCGCCCTGGTGGGCATTTCACCAGGAAGGTTGCAGGGCTCCAGTTCGGTGGTCTCGTTTCTGAACGGCAGCAGCCAGGAGTTCTCTTCCACCGTGGCCGAGCGGTTCGGGAGATACAACGAGGTGGACGTCGTTAGTGCCGCACAAAAGTTTTACGCTGCCCACGACGATGGCTACGACTATCTGGTGTTCTTCAACAACATGGGTATCGACGCGGCCGAAGGGGCCGTCTCCTGGGAAATGACGCTGCGCAACAGCCGCAGCGGATACGGCGATGCTCCGGTGGATGCGGCCGCGGAATTCGGGTCGGCGCGCCGCCTGCAAGCTGTGCTGAACATGGGGCCTCTGGACCAGTTCCCGAACGATCCCAACGCGATCGTAGTAGCCCGGACGGCCAGCCGGGACACCCCTCTATCGGTCCTGGCGCATGAAGCCGGCCACCTGTTTCTGGCTTACGCCAGCGTGCGCGACCCACAAGACCCGCGCGCCCGGCCCATGCTGGGCTACCAAGCCGCTCACTGGGCCTTCGTATTCAACTCGGAGGCCTCGCTGCTGGAAGGCAATCGCATCCGCGACAACTGGGAGAATCGGCCCGGGGCCTACCCTCGCTTCACCACCGTGGGGGTGACGGAAGGCTTCTCGCCCCTGGACCAGTATCTGATGGGCTTGCGGGCCCCTGAAGAGGTACCGCCAACGTTTCTGGTGACCGGTTCCGGACTCTCTCCCCTGCGGCACCCGCAATTGGAGGTCAGTTTCGGTGGCGAGCGGCGGGACGTTCAGCTCGGGGAGGTAATCCGGGCCGAAGGGCGGCGTACCCCTGACCATACCGTTGCCCAGCGGCGTTTCCGCTTTGCCTTTATCCTCATTACCGGGGGCGGCGCCGACCCCACGGCCAGCGAGCTCCAGAAAATCGATACGTTCCGCAAGCAATTCGAAACCTACTTCCGAACAGCGACTAGCGACGGGGCCTGGGCGGACACCTCCTTGCGACGGAGCCTCCGGCTCTCCACGTTTCCGGCCGCGGGCGTGGTGCGCGGAGGCTCGATGCCCGCTGCGTTGAGTCTGGAGAAGCCGGCTGAGGCCAAGCTCACGGTGGACCTGCGCGCGCTCAACGGCTTGGTGAGTGTTCCGTCATCGGTGGCGATTCCAGCCGGCGCCGCGCGAGCCGACTTCACGATTTCCGGCGCACGCGGTGGCGCCGATGAACTCATGGCGACGCCAGCCGACAGCCGCTACGAAACCGCCTACTCGCGGGTGCAGGTGGCCTCCTCGGTGGCCGAGCTGAAGCTGGTGCTGGTTTCCGGGGGCAAGCAGGTTGCCACGCCCGGCATCCCTCTGCCAGCGCCGATCGTGCTGCGCGCCACCGACGTGAACGACTTACCCTACCCGGGTCTGGCGGTACAGGCATCCGCCACTGCCGGAGGGGTTCTCACGCCAGCATCGGCCACCACAGACGAAAACGGGATGGTGCGTTTCCTTTGGACGCCCGGCCCCGGTCCTTTGAACCAGCTTGCCGCTACACTGGAGGGCGCTCCGCCGTCGAGTGTACTGGTGGTCCCGGCCCTCGGTAAACCCTACTTCGCGCCTTGGGCGCTGGTGAACGCAGCTTCGCAGCAGGCTGGAATCTCTCCTGGCTGTCTGGCCACTCTGTACGGTGTGAATTTCTCCGGCGGCGCCGCGGCCAGAGCCGAGTTCCCCTGGCCTGACAAGCTGGCCGAGGCGAGTGTCTCTCTAGACGGGAGACCTGTGCCGCTGCTGTTCGTGAGCGACCAACAGATCAACTTCCTGGTACCGGCCGGCCTGCGACCGGGTACCGCCGAGCTGGTCGTCTCGACTCCCCTGGGCTCGTCGCCGGGCGCCCAGGTCGCGCTGGACGCAGTCTCTCCCGGCATCTTCTTCGTTCCAGCGACCGGTCTGGGAGCGGTCCAGGTGGCTGGTTCCGGGCAGACCACCGCACAGAGCCCCGCCAGGCAGGGCGATTTCATCGAGATCTATGCCACCGGGCTGGGGCCGGTCCACTCTGAGTCGGGCTTTCAGCGTACCGACCAGCAATAATTGTTATGTAACGCCTTAACAGATTTACGTATTGCTTCAAC
>CAVRZY010000094.1:0-25455 GCA_963725415.1 uncultured Acidobacteriota bacterium
TGGCCGAAGCCAAGAAGGACAGGGGCCGAGGCCGTGATCCATTGCGGCGACCTGATCGGCGCCAATACGCTGAAGGCCACCCTCGCGCTGGGTATGGTGGTCCATGCGTGCACGGCAACAATCTCGGCGACCCGGTGGCGATCGCGCGGCTCGCCTGCAATTCCGACGGCCGGTTCCACTATTACGGCGAGGACGCCGACCTGGTCCTCGCGGACCGGCGCATTTTCGTCACCCACTACCCTCACTACGGCCACGCCATGGCCTGCGCCGGCGATCACGACCTGGTGTGCCGCGGCCACAGCCATGTGGCCAAGCTGACGCAACAGGCCAATATCCATGGCGGCGCCACCTGGCTGGTCAATCTCGGCACCGTGGCGGGCCTGGGGGCCGAGGCCGCAACCTGGATCCTCGCCGACCTCGGCGCGATGTCGTTTGAAATTCGAATAACCCCTACGGTTTGAGCGGTCGTTCTCCCTTATGAGGTCGAGGGGCTTGCCAGGCTGCTATCCGGCTGCCGGCGGGTGGCGATGCAGTACTCCCCGCGTTGCGCCATTCCCTACATTTCGATGGTGGATGCCGGCACCGTCGAGCTGGTGGGCAGCCTGGGTGTGGAGGTCGCCTCTTCGGCCAACCTGATCCAGTACTTCGAGGCGCGCTGGACCCCGGAAAAGCTTCAGTGTCATCTGGAGGCGGGACGCAGAGTGGATGCGATCCGGGCGGCAGCTTTTGGCCTGATTGGGGACAGGCTCCGAGCTGGGGCCGGAATTACTGAATTCGAGGTGAAGCAGTTCGTTCTGGAGCGTTTTCGAGAAGCCGGCCTGGTGACGGACCACGGCCCGATTGTTGCGGTGAACGCCAATGCTTCAAACCCCCACTACGAGCCCCAAAGCTCGACCAGCCTGGAGATCCGCCGCGGGGATTGCGTGTTGCTGGATATGTGGGCCAAGCTGGACAGGCCGGAAGCCGTTTACTATGACATTACCTGGACCGGCTGCTGCGGGCCGCAGCCGCCGTCTCAGGTGGAGAACGTTTTTCATGTGGTACGGACAGCGCGCGACCGCGCCATTGAGTTTGTCGGGCAGGCAGCCGCCGAGCAACGCGCGTTGCGCGGTTTTGAAGTCGATGATGCCGCCAGGGCCTACATAATAGAACAAGGGTACGGACAGTATTTCACCCACCGGACCGGCCATTCGATCGGCGTGGAAGTCCACGGAGCCGGCGCCAACATGGATAACTTTGAAACCCACGACGAGCGCAGGGTGATCCCGTGGACCTGCTTTTCGATCGAACCCGGCATCTATCTGCCCGAGTTCGGGATAAGATCAGAGGTCAACGTTTTCATTGATGAGGAGGAAGCGCGAGTAACTGGAGAAATCCAGCAACAGCTCGTGCTGATTTGATATGTGGCGTTCAGTCATTCTTGTTCACTTACTCTTGTGCGGCGGGTGCCTGTATGGCGGCGAGCTTCAGTCTTCGCGCCAGCGGGGGAACGTGTTGGTGTTTCAGTTGGCGGACGGCCACGGCGAACTCGAGTGGGTGAGTCCATCGAGCTTCCGGTTTTCCCGGATCTGGCGCCCACCCAAGCGCCGGCGCGCGCCCATTAAGGGGGAGAAAGTCGATGTCTCCAGGAAGGATTTGGGCGCCCACTTGGAATTCTCGACATCGTACTTCAAGCTCGAGATTGAGAAATCCAGTTTGCGTATTACGGCTAAGAACTCCGGCGAACGGTTGATGGCGGACCTTTCCGAGGTTCGAAAGGTGGGTGGGGCCGTCATTCTAGAGCGGACGGCCGATCCGTCGGAGAAGTATTATGGACTGGGGCTGAGGGCGGCACCGAATGTCGATCTTCGGGGTCAAAAGATCAAGGCCGGGAAGCCGTTCCTGAATCTCGAGCCGGGGTTATGCCGAATACTATACGAGTCCTGGGACGTATACTTTCGATTTGGCGTCTTCCAACCCCGACCGGCGCCGGGTTACCATCGAGGGCGGTGACAGCCTGGAGTATTTCTTCTATTACGGTCCCAGCCCGAAGGAGATTCTGGAAGAGCATCTGGCGGTGGCCGGCGGGATCGGAAACTTCGACTCGGCTGATTTTGGGATTCTCGAATCCAGCCGACTGCCGAAGGGGGCCATCGCACTGCCCGCGCCGAAGGAAGGGTCGTGGGCGAGCCTGAGGGAAAGCGCTGGCTACCTTGCGCACGCCAGCATGTCGGCCTTCTTGCTGGCCGCTTTCGATTTTTCCCCGTACCAATCCGGCCCAGAGGATTTGTTCAGCCGCGCCGCCCAGTTGGGCAGCGTGATGCCGATCTTGTACGCCTCCTCAAGAGCTGGGCTGCGCGAGGCGGAGAAGAGCCAGGTCTACAAACGGATGGCAGAGATGAGGAGGCGGCTCACTCCTCTGTTTCTAACCTATGCGCAAGAGGCCCAGGAGCGGGGCTTTCCGATCGTCCGCCCGCTGGTCATGCAGTTCCCCAAGGATGACGAGGCGCTCCGGCGAACGGACGAGTTCATGATCGGCGATGAATTGTTAGTCGCACCGGCGTTCAGCCCGGAAGCAAGGGAAGAGGTGTATCTCCCTCAGGGGATTTGGACGGATTTGCGTACCAACGAGCTGTACAGGGGGCGGCAGACGGTTCGCATCCGGCCAAGCGCCGATGAGCCGCCGATGTTTGGGAGGAATGGCACCATCTTGCCGTTGGCGCCACTTTCAAGTGCAGAACCGATGACCTTGAGTTACTTTCCAAAGTTAGCCGCGGAGTTCTTCGTTTTTGAGGAAGACGCCGGGGATTATTCCATATTTCATGCGGGACCCGCGCTGGACGTGATGCGGCTGGAGAGCGAATCCCTCAAAGACCGCACCTACGAGTGGATCGTTCACCACTGGGGCCCGTGCCGGAAGGTCGCGGTGGTGGAAGGTCCCGAGTATACCCAGGTCAACAGCCGGAACGAGCTGAGGCCGGGGGCCTGGTTCCACGACCGAGTCAAAAACAACCTCCACATTCGGACCCGTGTAGCGGCCAAACAGGACCAGATCATCAACATCTGGCCTCTGTAAGACCCAGCCAGGAGCGCCCTCCAGACAACCTTCCGACCTTGAGGCATTGGGCCAAGCAGCGATGGTTCTGTCATTACCGCGGCTCGGAGGCGGAAACACGTAGCCTGTCCCCGGTTTTGAGAAGCACGGCAGAGGCGAAGCGGATCGTGGCCTCGCCGTTCTTTACAGTGACTTTTCCCGGGACTGGAGCGACTAGCTTGGCCTTGGACCCGAGATAGGGAAGGCGTAAAGTCAATAACTCCAGTACGCCGCCTTCCAGAGTGATTTGCGCGTCTAAGCTGGCTGGGGTCAGCTTCTGAGAGTAACTTCCCCAGGACGTGCCGCTGGAGTACAGACAACGGAAATCGCTTGGATTGACGCGCGGGCGGAAGCGCAGCTCCCTTTCCGGAGCGGAGTAACTGAAGCCGGAAAGCGCGGTGAGCAGCGACCAGCTCGACATGGCGCGGGCGTAGTGATGCCCGCATTCGAACTCGTTCCAGGGATTGCGGCGCGCCCCGTCATGACGGTTTCGTACGGCCTCGACTATGGCCAGCCCTTCCTTCACCATCCCCTCGTAGATGAGGTGCGCCGCAACCTGGTATTCGATGCCGGTCCACACTTCATCGGAATACACAAAAGGCAGCGCCGGGCGTTTGTCTTTCGGCCAACTGCATAGCAGCAGGCCCTTCTCGTCGTTGAGAGCGTAAAGGCGCTGCGTGTTGGGGAAGTCGGAAAAGTCCTGACGGAAGTTATAACGGAAGATCGAGCGCAGTGCGGTCTGAAGATGCTCTGCCGGCAACAGCTTGCCCAGGCTGACTACTTCGGCGAACCACTGGCCGAGTAACTGGTCCGACAGGCAGCCGTCGCCGTACTGATACCTACCGGCCTTTTCCTGCCTCTCATCGACCTTTTGGACGTAGTACTCGCCATTCCACAGGAGCCGGTCCAACTGCGCGCGGCCCTGTTCGAAGACCTTCTGGTAAGTATCGGCGGCGGAGTCGTCTCCCAGATGTCGGGCCATTCTGGAGGCGGCAGCGAGAGCTCCCAGGTACAGCGTGCCCATCATGGAGTTGGGGCCATAGAACTCGATGTCGTAGGTGTTGTGCTGCTCGCCCTCCATGACACCGTCGCGGTTGGGATCCCAGCTCACCCAGGCATACTCGAGGGCGCGCTTCACCTGGGGCCACAGCTTCCGCAGCCACTGGTCATCACCCGAGAGACGCCACTCGCGGTACACCTTCATCACGCAGCCCATCTGGCCGTCGGCGGCAGGCTGGTTGCGGTTGCCGCCCGGCCGCAGGGGGAGGGGCGTTCGGAAGCTCATGCTGCCGTCCGGGCGCAGATTCACCAGAAAATCCGTCTCGCGCATGCTGCGCTCCAGCTCCGGGTACAGGTGCGCCAGGGCCTGCTCGTAGTTGTAGACGTGCGTGCAGTTCATCGGGCAGCAACCCGCGTTATCGTTGCAACCCTCGAAGGCCAGCGTCAGCTTGTTCTCCATCACCATGACGGTGTTGGTCCGCAGGATGGAGGCCTGGCTGGAAACCGCGTCAATGACCGGCGCAGGCAGCGTCGAAGCGTGTAGCGCGTCCCGATAGCGCCGCGACCGCTCCCGCAGCGCGTCGAGATTACGGAGTGCGTACGCGGCAGGCTCCCAGGCGGATGGCCAGCGGGCGCCGTAGTAGTTCTTCAGGGGCTCGCCTCGGTGTTCCTTCTCGCCGGTCCAGTAATGCTCGGTGTTGGGGAAACGCCAGGCCAGAACAAAAAGTATCTTTTTTGTTTCGCCGGGCTCCAGGCTGAGGTGAGAAGCGAGGGTGGCGTATTCCGTGCTGCCTTCCTGGGAGGGCTTGGAGGGAAGGCTGGAGAAGCGTCCCTTGCCTAGAAATTCATCCCACCACTTCTGGAACTCATCCCACCAGCCGCCGTGCTCCCATTCGAGCCGGCAGGAGACGTCGCTGCCGGTGGTCAGCAGGGCCATCGAACCGTAGCGGGTCGCCTCCGGCGGGTACTTTTGCGAGCTTAGGAACAAGCCGCGGAGATCGTTTTCGCTACGAAACTCGTTGAGGTTCGCACCGAAAAACGGGGCGCGCCGGCCGCGCAGCCTGGTCACTCCATCGTAGCCCACCGGATTCATGATCGAGAAGGCCAGCGCCGCTTCCAGCTTCGAGGCGGCGCGGGAGGTCAGACTATAAGTCAGCAAGGCCACGGGCAGGCCGGAGTCGTCCATTTCCAGGGGAATCATGGGGTTGAAGGCGTCGAGCGAGACCTCGACCGGCAGCGTCGCATCCTGGAAACGAATCTGGGCGAACGGATAGGCGCCCGTGAAGATGGCTTCCCGAAAGCGGGGCAGGCCCAGGGCCGTTTCGCGTGGCACGCCGGAGCCGCCGCTAAAGGGAGGCAACGGCCGCCGCTCGAGCACCCGGATCAAAGGCTTGGCCAGACCGCCGCCCGCCAGCCGCAAAGCCACAAAGGTGAAGGGCAGAATCCCGCCTTTGTTCGGCCGGTTGAAAATCTCCCAATCCCGCAGGTTGCCGAAGCCGCCCAGCGAGACGGTTCCCGTACCGATGCCGCCCAGCGGGAAGGCGATCTCCCGCAGGGCCTCGCCTCGAAAACTCCGCCCGATGGGAACCGGAGCGGCCGGCCGTTGAGTCTGGGCTTTGGGTACATCTTGTGCGGCTGCGGTGGCAGCCGTAGTTAGCAAGAGACTTCGTCTGCTGACTTTCATAGAGGGAGTCCTTTGATGCATGAAGCCGTCGTCACTCAAAAAACTTCTCGCTGCGCTTCCGGTACTTATACGCTACATCCTGGTCTAGTTCGATACCGAGACCGGGCGCGTCCGGGACACGGATTCTGCCTCTTTGGATCATCGGCCCCGGCCTGTTCTTCACCAGCTCGTCGAAGAAGGGGACGCTGGCGGCGTGCCACTCCAGCGCCAGCAGGTTGGGAATCGCGGCACAGAGATGGACTCCGGCCATAGTCCCCAGCGGGCCACTGATGTTGTGGGGCGCCAGGTTGACGTAATGCAGGTCCGCCAGATCGGCTACTTTGCGGCCCTCCCATAAGCCGATCTTCTGCACGTCCGGCGCCAGCACGCGGAGGCCCGCTTCCGTAATAAGGCGTTCGAAATCGATGCGGTGATAATGATTCTCCCCGGTCGAGATTGGGGTGCGGGTATTGCGCTGGACCACGGCAAGGGCGGGAATGTTCTCCGGCGGGATGGGGTCCTCCAGCCAGAGCAGATTATAACCCTCCAGGGCGCGGGCCAACTCCACCGCGGCCTGTACCCCATAGCTCCAGTGGCAATCCACCGCCAGCCCGACATTCGGGCCCACGGCCTCTCGAACCGCGTGGACCAAGGCCGAGGCAAACTCGATCTCGGCCCGGCTTAGGTCCCGATTGTATTCATCGGTCTCGTAAGGCGCCGGGACATCCAAATCAAACTTGAGGATGTCGAAGCCGCGCTCCGCCATCTCCTTGGCCTGGCGCGCATAGGAGGCCGGAGTCAGTTGGTCCTCCCTGGCGGCGTCCCAGCCATGGTGCTTCAGGCTGATGACGCTCTGCTGCGACTCTTCACCCTCCTTCAGCATCCAGTGCGGCGTTCGCGGATTCACCAGCGGGCCGAGGCTTTCCAGCGCTTCTCCGGCGTGACAGTCGGCATAGATGCGGATTTCGTTGCGATACCTGCCACCCAGGATCTGCCACACCGGCAGGTGGTACTTCTTTCCAATGATGTCCAGGAGGGCCGCTTCCATGCCGCAAATAGCGTGCATGGTGAGGCCGGGCGAGGCGTGCACACAACGGCCGCGCAACCTTCGCAGGATCCGGTCGATCGAGGTAGGGTCCTCGCCCAGGAGGACGCAGGCGAATTCCCGGATCACCGCCGGGATTCCGGGGCCAGAAAAGCCTCGCCGTAGCCGGTGATCTTCTCGTCGGTCTCGATCTTGACGATGGTCCAGTCGAAATTGGACTCGATCACGGCCGTACTGATATGGGTGACCTTCATAGACTCAGCTAAGGTAACATTTTCGCAGGGAAAGGGTCAGGGGATCCCCAGTAGCTTAGCCGGGTTGGCTTTTGCCATGCGGTCGACTTCGGCGGCGGTGAAGCCTCGCTCACCAAGAGCCCGGAAGAACGCCAGCAAGCCGTCGGGATGAAGCGGATGGGCCGCCTGGCCGAGATCACTGGAGAGGATGCAGTGCTCCGGACCGAGGCGTCGAATGGCACTGGCAAGTTGCTCGATACTCAGAACCGGTTTGGGACCGAGCACAGGGTTGTAGCAGAACTCGATAAAGGCGCCCAGATCGGCGGCCTGCTTCATCTCCTCGATCTTCATCCCCACGGGCGGCGCCATGGCGTGCGTGACCACGATGTGCTCGACACCGCACGCCTTCGCTTCCCTGATCAGCAGCAGGTTTTCCGAGGCGGAGGAGTGGCCGGTGGCCAGCACCAGTCTGTGCCTGGCGATCAGGTCCAGTACCTGCCCCACCTGGGGCAGAAGGCGGCCATCTTTCGAGATGGGCACGAAAGGTCTGGATTCCTTCGAGGACCGCACCTGGTTCTCCGCGTCGAAAGTGGGCATCCAGACTATGCGGCCCCAGCCGCCCTTCACGCCCACCATGTGCTCGACCGCGGCGAGATTGATCCCGCCCACCGAGCGGTTCAAAGCAATGCCGCCGAAGACCTCCATTCCGGGGGCCTGCTGGCGCGCCAGCCAAGCCAGCGAAGCGGTGGGCTCGAAGTGGTTCTTTAGCACCACGCCACGTAACCCCTTAGACTGGGCCAGCTTGGCGAGCGTGACCCCGTCGATCGAGCGAGCTATGCTGTCAGGATCCGAGTGCGCGTGGATATCGATGACGCCGGCCAGGGTCTGCGCATGGAGGGCTGCAAAGCCGCATAGCCCCAGTGGGATAAGCTTCAGCTTGTCCATGCCTCAAGCTATCACGTCAGGACCAGCCAGTGTCCTGTGCCACCTACCGAGGCTCGCGTAATTGGCTTACAGCACGCTGCCGAGGTGGCGCGGGCTTCAGCCTGCCGAGCCGACACTCATGTCGGCTCTTGAGCCGCGTGGAAAAGCCAGCGGAAGCGCCGAGATGAGTCTCGGCGCGGCAGGCAAGAGTGCCTGCGCCACATCGGAATTGGTCACTGTATTCTGCAAGCCTCATTAAGACCAGGCGGGTATCTCCCGGCTGAAGGCTAGCCGCTCAGCTAGAATAGACCCTTGCAGCCTTTTGTCCCGCTATTCTCCAACCCACACTTGTTGACCATGGCGGCGCACTACTGGCCGCGGGGGCTGGATGAGCGCAGGTTTCCGGTGGAGGCCAGGCTGTACCGTACCGAGCCCGAAGTGCAGGTGCTGGTGCACAGCCAGCGCCCGCCAGGGGCGCCTCTCGGTCAGGTGGTGCTGGTGCACGGCCTGGAGGGGTCCAGCCAGTCCGGGTACATGAAAAGCATGGCGCAAGCCGTGCTGGCGGCGGGCTTCACGGCGCATCGGTTTAACATGCGGAGCTGCGGCGGCACAGAAGCTCTCTGCCCGACAACCTGTCACTCCGGGCTGACCAGCGATGTGCTGTTTGTGCTGCGCCAACTGGCCCGGCAGGGCCCGGCGCCGATCTTCCTGGTCGGCTACTCCCTGGGCGGCAACGTCGCTTTGAAGCTGGCCGGCGAACTGGAACAGCAGGCGCCAGCTCTGCTGGCGGGGATCTGCGTGGTTTCCACCCCCATCGATCTGGCGGGGTGCGCGCGTTGCCTGGAGGCGCCGGTTAACCGGGTTTACGAGCAGCGCTTCCTGCGCAAGCTCAAGCGACGGATCCGCGTGAAGCACCGCTATCTGCCGGAGCGGTACCGGCTGGATGGCCTAGACGCCCTCAAAAGCATCCGGGAATTCGACGAGCGCTTCACCGCGCCCGGTTTCGGCTTCCGGAATGCCGCGCACTACTACGAAACGCAGTCCGCCAGCCGCTTCCTCAGCCGCATACGGATTCCGGTGCTGCTGCTTCAAGCCAGGGATGACCCGGTGATCCCGTTTGAAGTCTTCGAGCAGCCGGCCCTTCGGGAGAACCCGCACCTGAAACTGCTGGCGGTCGAGCACGGCGGCCACCTGGGCTTCCTGTCGCGGCGTCGCCCACGGTTCTGGGCCGACTGGGTGATAATAGAATGGATTAGGGAACGGCACGGAACAAAACGCCGCCCGATTCCGTCCCTTTAGTGATGCGGTCTACCGCCTCATTTGTCGAAGCCTTGTCGGTCGCTGCGGCTTCGCTCCGCAGCAGCAAACTGCGCAGTTTCCTCACCTTGCTGGGCATCATCCTGGCCACCACCACCCTGATCGCCGTCATGTCGGTCATCCACGGCATGGACGTCTACATCGCGGAGACCGTATCCGACATGGGCGCCGACGGGTTCCGCGTGGAACGCTTTCCCATGATGGGCCATTGGGACCCCAAGAAGTGGGCGGAGATGCTGCGGAAGAACCCCCAGCTCAGCGAGGAGGAGTTTGAGTTTCCTCAGGAGCCGGGCCACCCTCGGCAGCACCATGGGCATGCAGAGCGGCCGGCGGGTGAACGTTACCTACGGCAAGGAGACTGATCGAGGACTGCCGTCTGACCGGCGTCAGCACCAACATCGGGGTCATCACCAATACCAAGACCGCTACGGGCCGCTTCCTCACTGACATCGAGGACCGCCGGCGCCTGGCGGTGGCCTTCATCGGCAACGACCTCAAAGACAAGTTCTTCCCCAACACCGATCCGCTCGGCAAGGTGATCGCAATCCAGGGGCGTCCCTTCGAGGTGGTGGGGGTGGCCAAGGCGCAGGGCACGCGTCTTCGGGCAGTCCCGCGACAACTTCGTGATGATCCCCATCCAGACCTACTTCAAGATGTACGGCGCGCGGATGGGTATGGGTTATGCCGCCAAGGCACTGGACCGCGCGCACCTGTTCCAGGCGCAGGATGAAGTCCGGGTGCTGCTGCGCTCCTACCGCCACCTCCGTCCCACTCAGGACGACAACTTCGGCATCTTTTCCTCCGACTCGCTGGTGGCCCAATGGGACCAGATCACCGGCGCCATATCCGCCACCGCGGTGGCCGTGGTCTCGGTCTTCATGGTGGTGGGCGGGGTGGTGATCATGAACATCATGATGGCGGTGGTGACAGAGCGAACTCACGAGATCGGGATCCGCAAATCGGTCGGGGCGCGGCGGCGCGACATCCTGAACCAGTTCCTGGTGGAGTCCTCGATGCTGGCCGCGGCCGGGGGCGCCGTGGGGGTTGGTTTGGCCTGGGTTGTCGTGGTGGTAGTGCGCAACTTCACCCCGGTGCCCATGAGCATGCCGACTTCGGCCATCCTGATCGGGGTGGGGCTGTCCGCGTCGGTCGGGTTGTTCTTCGGAATCTATCCGGCGCGAACCGCCGCCCGGATGGATCCCATTGAAGCTTTGCGGATGGAAAAATGACCTGGGGAGACTTCAACTCCGGCGCGCGCATGGCCCTGGGCACCATCCGGGCGCACAAACTGCGCAGCTTCCTGACGGTCCTGGGCGTCATCATCGGAACCGGGACTGTGATCGCGGTCAGCTCGATCATTACCGGCCTGGACAGCACCATCAGCAACATCTTCCGCAGCATGGGGCCCACCACGATACTGGTGTTCAAGTTCAACATCGGTCCCCGCTTCGGCCACCTCTCTGCGGAAGAACGGCTGCGGAAACCGCTGTCGCTGGAGAACGCCCGGGCCATCGCCGAGCGCTGCCCCTCGGTCCAGTACGTCAGCCCGTATCTGCTCAGCCCCAGCCTGTTCATGCGGGGCGGGATTGACCGCGCCCGCTACAAGGGAGACGACCTCTACCAGTTTGATCTCGCGGGCACCGAAGAGGCCTACGCGTTCGGTGGCACCGTGATGAGATACGGCCGTTTCATCAGCGAGACTGACAACAGGCGCCGCTTGCCCGTGGTGGTGATCGGGGAGGATATCCAGAAGTCCTGGTTCCCGAACGTGGACCCGGTGGGCAAGTGGATCGAGGTGAACGGCCACCAATTCCAGATCATCGGGGCGATGGAACGCCCCGCGGCCTCCTTCCCGGGCAAGGAGGATCGCCGCATCCTGCTGCCCTACTTCACCATGAAGAAGATGTTCCCCAACGCCCAGGAGAACATGCTGGTGGTCATCGCCAAAGAAGGGCGGCTGGCCCCGGCCATGGACGAAGTGCGCAGCATCCTCCGCATCGAGCGCCGCGTGCCTCATGACAAGCCGGACAATTTCGCGATCTCGACGCCCGAGCAGATGCTGGAAGACTTCCGCAGCATCATGTCGGTGACGGCGCTGGTCATGGTGGTGCTCAGCTCGATCGGCCTGCTGGTGGGCGGCATCGGCGTGATGAACATCATGCTGGTCTCGGTCACCGAGCGGACCCGCGAGATCGGCGTGCGCAAGGCCGTGGGAGCGCGGCGCAGCGACATCATCGTGCAGTTCCTCACTGAGGCGGTGGTGCTGACCGGCCTGGGCGGGGTGCTGGGCATGTCCCTGGGCTGGCTGATTTCCGTGGCCTCAGGGCTGGTGTTCCCCAATCTGCCCACCACCGTGCCGCTGTGGGCGGCCCTGATGGGCATCGTCGTGTCGGTCGGGGTGGGCCTGTTCTTTGGCATCTGGCCCGCCGCCAAGGCCGCCCGCCTGGATCCCGTTGTGGCGCTGCGGTACGAGTAGCCCTCCACGGCGGACAAATCCCGGGTTCACACGCTTTCGTTGACGGCTTAAGATAGAATCGATGCCTGTTCTGCTGCTTTGCTTACCCCTGCTGCTGTCTGCCCAGCCGGATGTGGAGAGCGTCGAAAAGGCCCGCCGCTTGCTTCAACGCGCGCAACAGGCCCTGGGCGGGGCGGAGAGGCTGGCCGCGGTCAAGGATTTCACCAGCGTGGCCCAGGTGGAGTTTCAATCGGCGGGCGCCGTGATGAAGGCCACGCAGACCAATCGCTGGATCGCGCCCTCGCACTTCCGCCAGGATGTCGCGCTTCCGTTCGGGAAAATCTCGAGCGATTTCGACGGCCAGGGTGGCTGGATTTCCGGGCCGCAGGGAACGGGGCCGATGCCAGCCCCGGTGCTGAAACAGGCCGAGGGGGAAACGTTTCGGGCTTTTTTCCGCCTGCTGTTGAGCGACCGCGTGGCGGATCGCACGGTTAACCTCGCCGGTCCCGATGTCGTCGAGATCTCCGACAAGCAAGGCAACGCCGTGCGCCTCCAGATGGATCCCAAGACCGGATTGCCGGTCAAGCAGTCCTACCAGTCTGTCGGAGAGCCGCCATCTCAGGTGGAGGCAGTCTACGATGAATGGATGGAGGTGGACGGAATCCGGGCGCCTCGCAAGATCACCATCAACCGGGCAGGCGCCAGATTCGGCGCCACCACCTTTCAGGAATTCAAACTGAACGGCGGTCTCAAGGTGGAGGAGATCAGCAAACAGCCATGAGAATCTTTCTTCCGGTCCTTCTGTGTATGTGTGCGGCCTTTCCTCAGACCCGGCAGGAACGCGGCCAGCGCGTCATCGAGGAAGCCCTGGCGGCGCTGGGCGGCGACCGCTTCCTGGCCATGCAAGACCGCGTCGAGTCGGGCCGGGCCTATTCGTTTTTTCGAGAAGAGCTCTCCGGACTCTCCCGGGCCACCATCTACACCCGCTACCTGAGGCGCCCGGACCCGCCCGTCCCCGGCAGTCTGTGGGTGCGCGAGCGCCAGTCGTTCGGCAAACAGGAGAACGCCGGCGCGGTCCTGTTTACCGACGGCAAAGGCTACCAGATTACCTTCCGCGGCGCCCGCCCGCTTCCGCAGGAGACCCTGGACCGGTACAAGGAAAGCACGCTGCACAACATCTTCTATATCCTCCGCCAGCGGCTCGGAGAACCCGGGTGGCTGTTCGACTCCCGGGGCGCCGACATCTTCGAGAATCAGCCCGTCGAGGTGGTCGATATCACGGATGCCGACAACCGCACCGTGACCGTGCTGTTCCACCGCTCCTCGAAACTCCCCCTGCGCCAGGCCTTCTACCGCCGCGATCCGCAGACCCGGGAGCGAATCGAAGAGTTGGCGGTCTACTCCAAGTATCGCGATGTGGGCGGTGGAGTTCAGTGGCCCCACGCCATCCAGCGCGTGCGCAATGGCGAGAAGATCTTCGAGATCTACTCGGAAACTGTCACCGTCAACCAGAGCCTGACCGACAGTCTCTTCCTTCTTCCGGCTGACATGAAGCTGCTCAAGCCGGTGAAATAGGCAGCTCGATCTCCACCAGCAATCCCGGCTGCGCGTTGCGGGCCTGGATGCGGCCTTTGTGCAGCTCGACGGCGCGGCGCGCGATGGCCAGGCCCAATCCGACACCGCCGCTGGTGCGGTTGCGATCCGTTTCCACGCGATAGAAGGGGTCGAAGATGTGCGGCAGGTGCTCGGGGGGAACCCCGGAACCGTAATCTCGCACGCGGATCCATGCACTGCCGTCGGTCTCCACAGTGATTCGGACCGGCGAGTCCGGGGGTGCGTGGCGGATGCCGTTGCGGATGACGTTCTCGACCGCCCGGCGCAACAGTTCGGGGTCCCCCTGAATGCTGACCGGGCGGGGCGCCTGGAAGTCGAGCTGGCAGCCTCTGGCCTCCGCTTCGAGGATGCAGTCCTGGACCAGTTCGCCCAGCAGCTCATCCAGCCGGAGGGCTTGCAGGCGCAACGAAAAGGGATCCCCTTCCGCGCGGGTCACCTGCAACAACTCCCCAACCAGCGCGTTGAGGCGGTCGGCCTCTTTCTGGATGCGGTTCAAGGCGGCCTCGCGGTCCTCGCCGGATCGGGCCAGCTCGACCGCCACCGACAGCCTGGCCAGGGGAGACCGCAGTTCGTGGGAGATGTCCAGCAGCAGTCGCCGCTCCGCCGCCAGCAAGGTCTGGATCCGTTCCGCCATCTGGTCGAAGGTGCGTGCGAGCTGGCCCAATTCGTCGCGCCGCTTCGACTTCACGCGGGACGAAAAATCGCCCCGGCCAAAGCGTTCCACGGCCCTTTGCAGGGACCGCAGCGGAGAGGTGAGATGGAGGGTCAGGCCGTAGGACAGCAAGACCACCGCGCCCACCAGCCACAGATACTGGGGCAGAAAGAACGGCAGGCGGCCCCGCTGGCCGTGGATGATCAAGAAGAACCAGTAGTGGCCCTGATCGGTGGCGTGCGCGATCACCACCGGCCCGCCGCGGAAGAACGGAATCACGGGGCGGCGCTGCGCACTCGCCAACAGGTCCCGCCGGTCCGCTCCCGTCAGCAGGTCTGTTCCGCTAGCATCGGTGAGCACGCCTTCCGCCTCGAACACCGACCGAAAGCGGCCCAGAAATGCGGCCAGGCCCTCGCGCCCGCGCGTCTCATAGGCGTGCCGCGCCTCTTCCAGCGGGAAGGCCAGCAACCGGGAAAACAGATGCCCCCGGCCGCGCGTGGCGGTGAGGCTGACTTCCGTAGTGATGACGAACCCCAGCACCGTAATGACGGTGGACACCAGAAACCACAGCAGGATTTTCGTGAACAGCGATCTCATTCCACCGCTTCTTCCTCGGGCCCCGGCAAAACTGGTAGCCCACCCCGCGTATCGTTTTGATCAGGGCACGGCCGGTTTCCAGCTTTTTCCTTAGGTGGCTGATGTGCATATCGATGGAGCGATCGAAGGGCGAGGCCTTGCGGTTATAGAGACTCTCCATCAATGCGTCGCGCGAAAGAACCCGGCCTGCCGCGCGCATCAGGATTTCCAGAATGTCGAACTCGATCGTGGTCACCTCGATGCGCCGGCCGTCGCAATGGACTTCCCGCGTGCCTGGATCCAAGATGACGCCATTGACCTCGATGGGCTTGCCGGCCACGGCCGGCCGCTCTGTTATGCGTCGCAGAATGGCACGGATCCGGGCGGCCAGCTCGCGCGGATTGAAGGGCTTCGGGAGATAGTCGTCGGCGCCCAGTTCCAGGCCGATGATCCGGTCCACGTCTTCGGCGCGAGCGGTCAGCATGATGACCGGCACGCGGCTTTTCTGCCGCAGCCGCCGCAGGATCTCGAAGCCATCCAGGCCCGGCAGCATCACGTCCAGCACAAGGAGGTCGCAATCGCCCCGCAGCGCGTGCTCCAGCCCCCGCCGCCCCTCGTATTCGACTTCCATCGTGAAACCTTCTCGCTTGAGAAACTCCTTCAGCAGCGAACCCAGTTCCACGTCGTCGTCGATCAACAAGACCTGCACGACCCGAATTTACCATGGGCAGGGGGTCACGCGCCGGGTCTTTACATTCTTTTACGTGCTGCCGACGCGGTCTTTACACCTGCACCGTACTCTACAATAGGAGGTCACAGGATATGACAAACAAGCTTCGATTGGTTGGAGTTTCCGCCGGGGCGGCCTTGGCCGCCGGACTGCTGCTGGCGCAAGGACCAGGCCCGGGAATGATGGGCATCTTGGGAGGGCTTCAAGCCCGGCGTCTGGAGGCGCTCAGCCTGGTGCTGGGCCTGACCGACGCTCAGAAGGCCCAGGCCAAAGGCATCTTTGATGCCGCCTGGGACGCGGCTAAACCCCTGTTGCCCGAGTTGAGACAGGCCCACGAAGCGCTCCAGAAGGTCGTCGAGAGCGGCGCCGCATCCGATCAGCAGATCCAGCAACTGGCCGACGCCCAGGCCAAGCTCATCTCTCAGTTGATCGCCATCCACGCCAAAGCCGCCGTCAAGTTCCGCGCTCTTCTAACCCCGGAGCAGCGCGACAAAGCCGACCAGCTTCGGGGTCTTATGAGGCCGTCAATCGCCGGAGGGATGAGAACGCTCCGCCACCGCGCCGGCGCGCCCCAGTAGTCAGCAAGCCATCAGCCACAGCGCCTCAAGCGGAGGGCTGAGAAGGTGTGAAAAAATGCCAGAGCCGGTCGGGGACCTGCCCCACAAAACTGGCAAGTTGTTGAGGTGGCGCAGGCCCCCGGCCTGCGTTGCCGGCAGCCCAAGTCAAGCGGGCATTTTTTCACAGCTTCTGACGGCTGACGGCTATCGCAGCCGGCAGAGCGGATCCCCTACCACGATGTTGTGCCAGCTCAGGGCCGGGATCGCAAGATAGTAACTCTCCGCCAGGTTGCGGCCACTGAAATACGCCGGCAGAAGGTAGTCCGGGCGGGGAGTGAATTGCAGAAACGGCTCGTAGACGTGCCCGGACGCCCCCGTCACTCCCTCATGAATGCAGTCCGTCGTGAGTGATTGCGGCGAGCCCGCGAAGTAACTGGCCTTATCCTTCCAGGCGCCGATGTTCCAGCTTTCCGGCGGGCGCGCAAAGGTGCGGCCGTTGGTAGAGACGTACTCCGTCACGATGGCGCCCGGCAGCCACTGGAATCCCAAGAAGCGCCGCTTCCGGTTGGGATCGTTCGAGCCCCATCCCGCGTATCCGATCACCTCTCGCTGGCCGTACAACACCGTGGTGGACTCGTCCATCACCACGCGCTCCTTCGGCAGCAGGATCGCGGCCGTCCGCAGCCAGTCGTTTCCCGGAGCGTCGGCGCTGGAGCTGAGGTCCAGCACGAACCTCCCCCGATTCGCCGCCGACAGCGCGCGGTCAATCATCCCCTTCACGTCCACAAAATCATAACCGGCCAGCCGGGTCACCAGATACATTCCGAACTGCGGGTGGCGGAACGGCTCGTCTCTCCGCCCGAAGAACGGATTCCTGAGCGGGCCAGCGAGCGGAGGTTTCTTGCCGCGCAGGTCTTCGTAAAGCAGAGTCAGCTCCGAGTCAACCGCGGCGGCGTCCGTGTCCCGGCCCCATGAGCTCCCCGTGATCCGCAAAGGAACTCCCAAGGTCGTGACGACATACAAAACCCTGTCAACCAGGTTTCTGGATTTCAGGCATGCTGCAATTGGCGCCGCGATCTGGGTTTCGTATACCTCACGGGAGATGGTCTCCTCAGCGGTCACCTCCAAAGCGCACACGTTTCCTTTGGGGATCGACCGTCTCTGGACATAGTAGTTCGCGATCTGCTGCGACAGAGGCGACGACTTGTTCACGACCACCAGAACGTTGGCCGGAGACTGCGCCAACACGG
Organism: uncultured Acidobacteriota bacterium; assembly: GCA_963725415.1. GTDB lineage: Bacteria > Acidobacteriota > Terriglobia > Bryobacterales > Bryobacteraceae > CAVRZY01. The sequence goes on from CAVRZY010000094.1 coordinate 17,089, forward strand.
CGCATGAAGCCACCGTTAGAAGCAGGCCGAATCGGCGCACAGGCCCCATGCTACAATCGCGCCGGATCGCGCGCAACCGCTACTCGTTGCGTATTGGAAAAGACTGGTCGCCGCTCAGACCTCGTGGATCACCTGAAAGCCGGTGAGCCGCCCGAGCCGCTCGATGTTCTGCATGTGATCCCCGTAAAAGACCACGCGGTGCAGCAGGTCGCGAGTGCCGGGCATAGCGGGACCGCCGGTCAAGGCCGCCGACCAACCCTCCAGCAGCTTCCGCGCATCTCTCACCCGGGTGCGAATCTTGGTGCGGCAGCCGCGCTCGTTATCCACGTTGCCCAGCGCCTCGCCGGTCGAGACCAGGAACCTCTTCGCCCCGGCGAACCGCGCCACGGTGACCGCGTCGCCAACCGGCGCCAGCACCTGCATCGAGGCGCCCTGGTGATCCTCCAGGTGCGAGCGCACCAGGTAGGGGGAAGCTTGGCCGTGGATGCCCTTCAGCCGGGTGGCCGAGACGCAGTGGGCGTGAATCACCTCGTTGCGGCTGGTGTCGAAAACCGGGTCGGAGACGAAGCCCGGCCTGCCGGAGAAGGAGGTCACCAGCAGTTGCGTCATGGTGGAGTCCAGGTCGCACTCGCAGACACCGTACAGCCCGGCATCGTTCAACTTCGAGAAGCCGATGCACGGGTAGGCTGGCAGTTCGCGGCGCCCGAACCCGCCCAGGCAGTCAATCGAGATGGCGTTGGCGTTCTCCTGCTTCAGGATCTGCTGAAGCGCCAGGTACAGCCGCACCGAGTCGATGATCTCCTGGCGGGTCGGCTCCACCACCCGGGCCGCATCCTTGACGAACTGGTCAGCCAGCTTGCGCGCCTGCTCGACGTTGGCCGCGTCGTAAGCGGCCTTCAGATCGAGATAAGTGGGGTAGCCGAACGTCGTGCCGAACTGCTGTGTGAAGTCGTCGGCCTTGGGGCGGGCGGCCGGCGGTGAGACTAGCAGCACCTTGCTCCGGCGGAGGTGGTGAACAGTCTGGAACAGGCTCGCGTAGGGATCCAGGTCGGCGAAATCACTGCTGGCGATCAGCTCCAGCTTCATCCCCTTCTGCATGTAGGCCGCGGCGTGGGTCCAGTCGTGGCCGGCGTAGGGAACGGCGAACATCAGCGCCGGTCTGCCGGAGTAGACCAGCTTGCGCAGCAGTGGCAGGATGATGGTGATCATGTTGAAGGCCAGGACGACATCAGCGTCACCGGGCTGTGCCAGCCAGGCGTCCATCTCCTGGGCGCTGCGGATCAACTCGCCGCCGGTGAACTTGATCTGGCCCGGGTAGCGGCGTTCGAGTTCAGCCAGTTGCGCTTCAATCCCCGCCACCTCCTGCTGGAGATCAATGTCGGGGCGCGGCCAGCCGGCCCGAGCGCCGCCCAGGTAAACCTTCCTGACCACGGCGGGACCCGCCCAGGGTCCGCTCGTCAAATCCCCCTCGGCAGCGGGGAGCGTCAAGAAGCCGGGCGCGCCCGCCGAAGCCAGCATGAACCCGCGTCTAGTCAGAAGCATGGCGGTATTGGACATCGCAGTCACCTCGGTGCTTTTTGGACAACCAGCATATCGCTGAGAGTATACACCCATCCGCCGCCCTGGGAAGGCGCTCGGCCCGGGTTGGAGGTGCGGCCTGTTCTTCCTCCTTCAAAGGGGAAGAAGACTCGTGGCTGCGGCATTCCCACTGTTTGTCTGTCTAACCGCACCACCCGGGACCACTTGCTACAATTAGTAGCAAGATACGGCGCCACAGGGAAATTCATTATTTCTATCGCGCCGATTCATATTTTGTTTCGGGAAGGCGCAGCCCGCCAACACTATGGATCTCGACCAACTCCACACCTTCCTTGAGATCGTGCGGCTGAAGAGTTTTTCCAAAGCCGCCCAGACCTGCTTCCGGACGCAGCCGGCCATCAGCGCCCAGGTGCGCCAGTTGGAGCAGGAACTCAACACCGCCCTGTTCGAGCGCTTTGGCAGCCGTATTTCTTTGACGACTGCCGGGAAGATCTTCGCGCAATATGCCGAGCAGATCCTGGAGCTGCGCCGGCAGGCCCAGAACGCCATCCACGAACTGGAACGCACGCCTCGCGGTGAGCTGGTCATTGCCGCCAACGAAGCCACCTGCATCGACGTCTTGCCGCGGGTTTTCTCCGAGTACAGCCGGCAGTTCCCGCAGGTCCAGTTGCTGGTCGAGCGGATGTATGGGGCCCGCATTATCGAAGCCGTGCTGGAGAACCTGGCGGACTTCGGCATCACCCAGTTGCCCATCCAGGAGCGGAAGCTCGAAGTCGCCAAGATCCATTCTGATGAAATCAAGCTGGTCGTTCCGGCCGGCCACCCGCTGGCCACGAAAGCCGCCGTGCGCTGTGAAGAACTGACCGGCTTCCCCCTGCTCCTGCCAAAATCCGGAACCACCCGCGCCCGTCTGGGCCAATGGCTGGAGCCGGATTTCGGCAGGAGCAGGGGGAAGCCGGTCAGTTCTTCACAGCGCACGGCGGCTTTCGTGGCCAGCGGGTGGCCGGCCGGAACGACCAGCTTGATTTCATCAGAATGGATCTTGGCGACTTCGAGCTTCCGCTCCTGATCGGCGGGTACCGGGTGATGCCGAAGTCCGCCAGGTTCTCCAGCACGGCTTCGATAATGCGGGCCCCATACATCCGCTCGACCAGCAACTGGACCTGCGGGAACTGCCGGCTGTACTCGGAGAAAACCCACGGCAAGACGTGGATGCAGGTGGCTTCGTTGGCAGCAATGACAAGCCACCGCGAGGCGTGCGTTCCAGTTCGTGGATGGCGTTCTGGGCCTGCCGGCGCAGCTCCAGGATCTGCTCGGCATATTGCGCGAAGATCTTCCCGGCAGTCGTCAAAGAAATACGGCTGCCAAAGCGCTCGAACAGGGCGGTGTTGAGTTCCTGCTCCAACTGGCGCACCTGGGCGCTGATGGCCGGCTGCGTCCGGAAGCAGGTCTGGGCGGCTTTGGAAAAACTCTTCAGCCGCACGATCTCAAGGAAGGTGTGGAGTTGGTCGAGATCCATAGTGTTGGCGGGCTGCGCCTTCCCGAAACAAAATATGAATCGGCGCGATAGAAATAATGAATTTCCCTGTGGCGCTGTATCTTGCTACTAATTGTAGCAAGTGGTCCCGGGTGGTGCGGTTAGACAGACAAACAGTGGGAATGCCGCAGCCACGAGTCTTCTTCCCCTTTGAAGGAGGAAGAACAGGCCGCACCTCCAATCCGGGCCGAGCGCCTTCCCAGGGCGGCGGATGGGTGTATACTCTCAGCGATATGCTGGTTGTCCAAAAAGCACCGAGGTGACTGCGATGTCCAATACCGCCATGCTTCTGACTAGACGCGGGTTCATGCTGGCTTCGGCGGGCGCGCCCGGCTTCTTGACGCTCCCCGCTGCCGAGGGGGATTTGACGAGCGGACCCTGGGCGGGTCCCGCCACGGTCAGGAAGGTGTACCTGGCCGGCGCCGGGCCGGCTGGCCCCGTCCCGACATGGATCTAACCAGGATGTGGCGGGGATCGAAGCCCGGCTGGCCGAGCTGGAGCGCCGGTATCCGGGCCAGATCCGTTCACCGGCGGGGAGGTGCTCCGCAGCGCCAGGAAGAGTGGCTGAAGCCCGGCGACGCCGACGTCGTCCTGGCCTTCAACATGATCACCATCATCCTGCCACTGCTGCGGAAGCTGGTCGAGTTCCGGCAAACCGACGCTGATGTTCCCGTTCCCTACGCCGGCCACGACTGGACGCACGCCGCCGCCTACATGCAGAAGGGGATGAAGCTCGAGCTGATCGCCAGCAGCGATTTCGCCGACCTGGATCCCTACGTGAGCCTGTTCCGCACCATCCATCACCTGCGCCACAGCAAGGTGCTGCTGGTCTCGCCGCCGGCCGCCCGCCCCAAGGCCGAGGGCTACACAGAGCAGTTCGGCACCACCTTCGGCTATCCCACCTACCTGGATCTGAAAGCCGCTCTACGACGCGGTCGACGTCGAACAGGCGCGCAAGCTGGCCGAAGAGTTCATCCAGGCGCGGCCGCGGGTGGTGGAGCCGACCCGCGAGGAGATCGTCGACTCCATGCGCCTGTACCTGGCGCTTCAGAAGATGCTGAAGCAGGAGAAAGCCAACGCCATCGCCATCGACTGCCTGGGCGGGTTCGGCCGCGCGCGAACTGCCCGCCTATCCCTGCATCGCCTTCTCCAAGCTGAACGACGCCGGGCTGTACGGGGTCTGCGAGTGCGACCTGGACTCCACCATGACGCAATTGCTGGTGACTTCGTTCTCCGGCAAGCCGGGCTTCGTTTCCGACCCGGTCTTCGACACCAGCCGCAACGAGGTGATCCACGCCCATTGCGTGGCGGCCGCCACGAAGCTGCAGGGCATCGGCCGGCCCAGCCTCGCCGTACATGGTCCGCTCCCACCTGGAGGACCACAAGGGCGTGTCGATGCAGGTGCTGATGCCGGTCGGCGACCCGGTCACCGTGGCGCGGTTCGCCGAGCCGGCGAAGCTGCTGGTGTCCACCGGCGAGGCGCTCGGCAACGTGGATAACCAGCGCGGCTGCCGCACCAAGATCCGCACCCGGGTCAAGGATGCGCGCAAGCTTCTGGAGGGCTGGACGGCGGCCGTCGCCGACCGGCCCGGCTCATGCCCGGCACGCGGGACCTGCTGCACCGCGTGGTCTTCTATGGCGACCACATCGTGGCGATCGAGCGGCTGGGCCGGCTGACCGGGTTCCAGGTGATCCACGAAGGCTGAGCGGCGACCAGTCTTTTCCAATACGCAACGAGTAGCGGTTGCGCGCGATCCGGCGCGATTGTAGCATGGGGCCTGTGCGCCGATTCGGCCTGCTTCTAACGGTGGCTTCATGCGCCGTGTTGGCGCAGTCTCCGGCCAACGTTCTGGTGGTCGTGAACAAGTCGTCGCCTCTGTCGCAGCAGATCGCGAACTACTATGTCCAGAGACGGTCGATCCCCAAAGGAAACGTGTGCGCTTTGGAGGTGACCGCTTGGAGACCATCTTCCCGTGAGGTATACAGAACGCGGAATCACAGCACCAGATTGCAGCATGCCTGAAATCCAGAAACCTCGTTGACAGGGTTTTGTATGTCGTCACGACCTTGGGAGTTCCTTTGCGGATCACGGGGAGCTGGTGGAGGGCCGGGACACGGACGCCGCCGCGGTTGACTCGGAGCTGACTCTGCTTTACGAAGACCTGCGCGGCAAGAAACCTCCGCTCGCTGGCCCGCTCAGGAATCCGTTCTTCGGGCGGAGAGACGAGCCGTTCCGCCACCCGCAGTTCGGAATGTATCTGGTGACCCGGCTGGCCGGTTATGATTTTGTGGACGTGAAGGGGATGATTGACCGGGCGCTGGCGGCGGGGAATCGGGGGAGGTTCGTGCTGGACCTCAAGGGCCAGCGCCGACGCTCCGGGAAACGCTGGCTGCGGACGGCCGCGATCCTGCTGCCGAAGGAGCGCGTGGTGATGGACGAGACCACCACGGTGTTGTACGGCCAGCGAGAGGTGATCGGATACGCGGGATGGGGGTCAACGATCCCAACCGGAAGCGGCGCTTCTTGGGATTCCAGTGGCTGCCGGGCGCCATCGTGACGGAGTACGTCTCTACCAACGGCCGCACCTTTGCGCGCCCGCCGGAAAGCTGGAACATCGGCGCCTGGAAGGATAAGGCCAGTTACTTGGCGGGCTCGCCGCAATCACTCACGACGGACTGTATTCATGAAGGAGTGACGGGGGGGTCCGGGCACGTGTACGAGCCGTTTCTGCAATTCACTCCCCGCCCGGACTACCTTTTGCCGGCGTATTTCAGGGCCGCAACCTGGCGGAGAGTTACTATCTTGCGATCCCGGCCCTGAGCTGGCACAACATCGTGGTAGGGGATCCGCTCTGCCGGCTGCGATAGCCGTAGCCGTCAGAAGCTGTGAAAAAATGCCCGCTTGACTTGGGCTGCCGGCAACGCAGGCCGGGGGCCTGCGCCACCTCAACAACTTGCCAGTTTTGTGGGGCAGGTCCCCGACCGGCTCTGGCATTTTTTCACACCTTCTCAGCCCTCCGCTTGAGGCGCTGTGGCTGATGGCTTGCTGACTACTGGGGCGCGCCGGCGCGGTGGCGGAGCGTTCTCATCCCTCCGGCGATTGACGGCCTCATAAGACCCCGAAGCTGGTGGGCTTTGTCGCGCTGCTCCGGGGTTAGAAGAGCGCGGAACTTGACGGCGGCTTTGGCGTGGATGGCGATCAACTGAGAGATGAGCTTGGCCTGGGCGTCGGCCAGTTGCTGGATCTGCTGATCGGATGCGGCGCCGCTCTCGACGACCTTCTGGAGCGCTTCGTGGCCCTGTCTCAACTCGGGCAACAGGGGTTTAGCCGCTCCCAGGCGGCATCAAAGATGCCTTTGGCCTGGGCCTTCTGAGCGTCGGTCAGGCCCAGCACCAGGCTGAGCGCCTCCAGACGCCGGGCTTGAAGCCCTCCCAAGATGCCCATCATTCCCGGGCCTGGTCCTTGCGCCAGCAGCGGTCCGGCGGCCGGCCGCCCGGCGGAAACTCCAACCAATCGAAGCTTGTTTGTCATATCCTGTGACCTCCTATTGTAGAGTACGGTGCAGGTGTAAAGACCGCGTCGGCAGCACGTAAAAGAATGTAAAGACCCGGCGCGTGACACCCCTGCCCATGGTAAATTCGGGTCGTGCAGGTCTTGTTGATCGACGATGACGCGGAATTGGGCTCGCTGCTGAAGGAGTTCCTCAAGCGAGAAGGCTTCACGATGGAATTCGAATACGCGGGGCCGCGGGGCTGGAGACGCGCTGCGGGCGATTACGGCCTCATTATTCTGGACGTGATGCTGCCGGGCCTGGACGGGTTCGAGATTCTCCGGGGGCTGCGGCAGAAACAGCCGGGTGCCGGTGATGATGCTGACCGCTCGCGGGGAAGACGTCGATCGGATTATCGGGCTGGAGCTGGGCGCCGACGACTATCTGCCGAAGCCGTTCAATCCGCGCGAGTTGGCCGCCCGGATCCGGGCCATCCTGCGGCGCAGAACCGCGCGGCCGGCCGTAGGCGGCAAGCCTCGAAATCAACGGCGTCATCTTCGATCCCGGATCGCGGGAAGTCATTCGCGACGGCCGGCGCACGAGGTGACCACCTTTGAATTCGACATCCTCGAAGTGCTGATGCGCGCGGGGGGCGGGCGGTCATTCCCGCGACGAACTGATGGAGAGCCTTTACAACCGGAAAGCCACGGCGTTCGACCGGTCGGTCGATATGCACATCAGCCACCTCCGCAGGAAAAACTGGAGCGCGACCGCACGCTGATCAGGACCGTGCGCGGCATGGGCTACCAGTTCTGCCTGGCACCGCCGAGGAGAGCGCGCAGGAATGAGATCGCTGTTCGTCAAAATCCTGCTGTGGTTTCTGGTGTCCACCGTCATTACGGTGCTGGGGTTCGTCATCACTACGGAAGTCAGCCTCACCGCCACGCGCGGCCGGGGGCATCTGTTTTCCCGGTTGCTGGCCTTCCCGCTGGAAGAGGCGCGGCACGCCTATGAGACGCGCGGGCGCGAGGGCCTGGCCGCATTTCTGGGCCGCTTTCGGTCGGTGTTCGAGGCGGAAGGCGTGCTCACCGATGCTAGCGGAACAGACCTGCTGACGGGAGCGGACCGGCGGGACCTGTTGGCGAGTGCGCAGCGCCGCCCCGTGATTCCGTTCTTCCGCGGCGGGCCGGTGGTGATCGCGCACGCCACCGATCAGGGCCACTACTGGTTCTTCTTGATCATCCACGGCCAGCGGGGCCGCCTGCCGTTCTTTCTGCCCCAGTATCTGTGGCTGGTGGGCGCGGTGGTCTTGCTGTCCTACGGCCTGACCCTCCATCTCACCTCTCCGCTGCGGTCCCTGCAAAGGGCCGTGGAACGCTTTGGCCGGGGCGATTTTTCGTCCCGCGTGAAGTCGAAGCGGCGCGACGAATTGGGCCAGCTCGCACGCACCTTCGACCAGATGGCGGAACGGATCCAGACCTTGCTGGCGGCGGAGCGGCGACTGCACAACCCTACCCGCGCAGCAAGCTGCGCAGCACCGCGGGGAGGATGCCGCCATTCTTGTAGTAATTCACTTCGACAGGTGTATCCAGGCGGCACAACGCCTCGATATTCCTTCACGCCACCTTTTTCGCTCCGCGCGCGCACCACAAGCTTCTGGCCCGCCTGGATGTGATCGTCGATCCCTTCAATATCGTAGACCTCCCGCCCGCTGAGGCCCAGTGACGCGGCGTTTTCACCCGGACTAAACTGGAGCGGGAGTACGCCCATTCCGACCAGGTTGCTGCGATGAATGCGTTC
>CAVRZY010000095.1:0-11654 GCA_963725415.1 uncultured Acidobacteriota bacterium
TCCGCTCAATACCGGCGGCGAAGCCGATAGCCGGCGTTGGCTTCCCCCCAGCTCCTCAATCAGGTCATCGTACCTTCCGCCGCCGACGATGGTGCTCTGGGCGCCCCCGCCCTCGGGCTGGATTTCAAACACCGTCCTGGTGTAGTAGTCCAGCCCCCGCACCAGGTGGTGATTTACGGCGTAGGGGAGACTGAGCAGTTCCAGGTATTTTTTTAACTTGCTGAAATGCTCCTCGCATTCGGGGCAGAGGTAGCCAGTAGTCTTTGGGGCGGAGCCGGCTATTTTCTGGCAGGACGGCTTTTTGCAATCAAGCAGGCGCAGCGGGTTTTTCTTAAGCCTGGTCTTGCATTCGGGGCAGAGGTCTTGGGCATAACTTTTATAGTGAGCCTTCAGTGCGGCGACATATTTCGGGCGGCATTTTTTGCAGCCGATGCTGTTTATCTGGAGTGATAGGTGCTTCAGCTTTAGTGAGAGCAGGAATTGCCAGGCGATATCAATAATCTCGGCGTCAAGGGCGGGGTCGCCGTCGCCGATAGCCTCGTAGCCGAACTGATAGTGCTGGCGGTATCTTCCCGCCTGCGGTCTTTCGTATCTGAAGATGGAGGCAAGATAATAAAGCCTTACCGGCTGGGGGAGATTATAAAGCCCGTGCTCAAGATAGGCGCGGCAGACCGGCGCCGTGCCCTCCGGTCTCAGGGTCAGCTGGTTACCCCCGCGGTCGGCAAAGGTGTACATCTCCTTGGTGACAATATCCGTGTCCTCGCCGACGCTGCGGGCAAAAAGCCCGGTGTCCTCAAAGACGGGGGCGTCAAGGCGCTCGTAGCCGTAGAGCCTGGCGGTTTCAGCGACCTTCTGTTCTATATAGCGCCAGTAGGCTTGCTCCTGGGGCAAGATGTCCGAGGTCCCGCGCGGTGCCCGGTACAACATGGCTTTTCTCAGAGCTAGAATACAGTATTAATGCTTGGTTTGTAAAGAGAGATTTTGTGATGACCTATCCCCCTTGCCATTGTCTTCTTCCCACCTACCCATCCTTAAAGGGCTTAGCCCTGTGGACCTAAGTGAGGGGTGTTTAAGAGGGGCGTTCGCCCCTCTTCTATAAATCTCTTCCCCCTCTCCTTCTCAAGGAGAGGGGGATTAAGGGGGATGAGGTAGATAAAGATTTTTTGCACTCATTTTCTGCTTGCGTTATACTTGAAAGGTGAGTTTCAGCCAGCTAAAAGAAAAGGCCCAGTATCTTCCGCCGGAGAAAATAGCTCTGGTTCAGGATGCCTATAATTTTGCCCTGAAGGCGCACCAGGGGCAGGTGCGCAAGTCGGGGGAGCCCTATTTTGAGCACCCCCTGCAGACGGCCTTGATTCTGGCTGAGCTCCAGCTTGACGCCAGCACCCTGGCGGCCGCCCTGCTCCACGATGTCCCGGAGAACTGCGGCATACCTATTGCCGAGATTGAAGCCAAGTTCGGTCCCGAGGTCGCCAAGCTGGTTGATGGCACCACCAAGCTGGGCAAGCTCTCCCGGACCGCTTCCGGTGTCGCCGCCAGCGGGGCGCAGGCGGAGAACCTGAGGAAGATGCTGGTGGCGATGGCGGAGGACCTCCGGGTGGTCTTTATCAAGCTGGCGGACCGGCTGCATAATATGCGCACCCTGGACGCGCTGTCGCCGGAGGCGCAGCAGAGCATCGCCGGGGAGACCCTGGAGATATACGCCCCCTTAGCTCATCGCCTCGGCATCTGGGAGTTGAAGTGGCAGCTTGAGGACTTGTCCTTCCGCTACCTGGAGCCCAAAGAAATACCGCCAGATTGCCAACCTGGTTGCCGCCCGCCGGGCACAGCGGGAGAACTTTATCGCCCAGGTGATTCAAGATTCTAGCAGGGGGAGTTTGAGCGGGCTAACCTCAGGGCGGAGATATCGGGCAGACCCAAGCATATCTACAGCATATACCGCAAGATGGAGAGGTATTCCGCCCAGGACAAACACTTTGATGATATCCACGACCTCCTCGCCCTTCGCGTACTGGCGAGCACGGTGCCTGATTGCTATCATGCTTTGGGCATTATCCATAGCCTGTGGCACCCCCTCGGCTGGGGAGTTTGACGATTTTATCGCCAACCCCAAGCCCAATGGCTACCAGGCATTGCACACCGTGGTAATGTGTCTGGGGACGATTCCCCTTGAGGTTCAGATTCGCACCCGTGAGATGCATCATATTGCCGAGTATGGTGTCGCCGCCCACTGGCGCTATAAGGGAGGGGAGAAGACGGATATCCACTTTGAGGAGAGGATAGCCTGGCTGCGCCAGTTGATTGACTGGCACCGCGAGCTCAGCGGGGCGGAAGAATTCCTGGAATCGGTTAAGACCGATATCTTTATTGACCAGGTCTTTGTTTACACCCCCAAGGGGGAGATAAAGGACCTGCCCAAGGGTGCCACCCCCCTTGATTTCGCTTACCGGGTTCATACCGAGCTGGGGCACCGCTGCATCGGGGCTAAGGTTAACGGCAAGCTGGTGCCACTCAACTATCAGCTGAATAACGGTGATGTCGTTGAGATTATGGCCTCCAAGACGGCGAAAGCCCCGAGCCGGGACTGGCTGAACCCGCACCTTGGCTATCATCAAGACATCTCACGCCGGGGAGAAGATAAAACAGTGGTTCCGGCAGCAGGAACGGACGGAGAATATTGAGCGGGGCCGGGAGCTTCTGGAAAAGGAGATGAGGCACCTGGGGATAAAACCCAGCGAGCGGGAGGAGCTGGCCAAGCTTTTCAAATACGATAACCTTGATGACTTTCTGGCGGCGATTGGCTACGGCGGCGTTTCCACCCATCAGATTGCGGTCAAGCTCTCCGCCCAGCAGCAACCCCAAGCAAGGGCGGTCGCCGCCCCGCCCAAGCCGCCACAGTCGGCAATCCAGGTGCTGGGGATGGGGGACCTGGTCACCAATCTCGCCCGCTGCTGCCACCCCGTGCCCGGGGATAGGATTATCGGCTATATTACCCGCAGCCGGGGGGTGACTATTCACCGCCAGGACTGCTACAATGTACTTCATGAGGATGAGAAGGAGAGGCTGGTTGGGGTGGGGTGGGAGCCGACTGATTCTCTGTATCCGGTTAAGATTAAGGTTGAAGCCTGGGACAGGGTGGGGCTTATCCGCGATATTACCACCATCATCGCCGAGGAGAAGGTTAATATTGCCGGGGTGAGCTCCACCCATCATGATGACCATACCGTTTCTGATTTTTTTGCTTTAGAGACGACGGGCCTGGTCCACTATCGGGCGTCCATCCGTTGCGGAACATGATGTGTTCGTAGGTGCCTTCTCCGAGTCTCATGGCGAGTGGAAGGGTTGTGTAGACAGGCTTGCGGGGTGCGCGGGGCTCCAGAAAGATGCGCATGCCCCAGTCGAAGGACGAGTTCAGAGCGTTGGGACCGTAAGCTTCGCGCAGGGCCTGGGCGAAGGATCGCAAGCGCGCGGCTTCTGCGGCGTTGTTCAATCCCGAGGCGAGCGCCTCGACGGTCAGCGGCACGGTGATGTTGGCCAGGGAGCGGTTTGAGGAGCAGTCACCGATGCGCTCGAAGGTCAGATCGGGCCGGGTGGAGGCGACGAGGAAGCGCCCGGCCTTGGCCAGGAAATCGCCGTGGCGCTTTTCGACCCTTGTGAAGTAGTCAATGTCGGAAGCGGTGCGGTAGGCCTGGAACATCATCACCAGGTTGCGAACGGTTTCGTGGAAGGTGTAGTGACTGCCCTCGGCCCAGGCGCCCTGGCGGGCATTCCAGGTGTCGAGGACCCGGCCGGGGCCTTCAATGAACTCGCGAGCCAACGCCAGGTATTCTTCGGCCTTCTGGTTGTAGGGCTGCGCCTCCCCTTTGAGGACCAGGCCGCAGACGGCTACGGTGTTAAGGGCCATGTAAGTGTAGTTGTGATTGATGTCGGGCTGGCCGCGCCGCAGAAAACTGACGGAGGAATCGGCGGTGGTGACGATGTTGGCCATGGCGGCGGCGCGATCCGCATCGGAGAGACCGGTGTAGATCCAATCGAAGGCGGTCGCCATCTCGGCGCCGGCGAGGAAGCCGCCCACATCATGCCTGGCATAAGAGAAGGTGTTGGAGAGGAGGAAGGTGCGGACGGGTTCGAGCTGGGCGGCGCTTCCGTCCTCCAGATAGCGGGCCGCGCGTTCGAGGATGGCGGCAGCGCCTTTCCCCGACGGTTCTCTCCTCCAGGCGGCGTAGGCTGGGTCGCCCAGGCGGTCACGCAGCGCATAGAGCCTCAGTCCTCGACCGACGACTGCGGCGTCATGGCGCACGAAGATGCGCGGGTGGAGCGGAGAAACCGCGGCGGTGGGCGGAATAGCCAGGAGAGCGAGGGCGAGAAATGGAGCCACGAAGACATTCTACGCGATAAAATCATAGCGAGGGATGGCCGCAACCCAACAACGGAGCGAGCGGCAGGTGCGGGCAGAGCGGCCGTATCGGGGGAATTGACGATTGCGGGATTGACGATTGGTGTCGTTCACTTTGTGGCCGCCGGGAGAGTGTAGTAGTTGTACGTACTCTTCCAGGTGAATTCGTTCCCGGGCTCGATCGCCACAGCGACGAAGGGTTCCATCGCAATCACTGTGCGGATCGACCACAGAGATGCACTGGATAGCGGACGATCCGCGCGTAATTCTCATGCCCACGCCTAGTTTGCTGTTCTCGATGCGAGTCTCGTTATCTTTGGGGCTGTCACTGAACCCCTGAAGCGGGGTTGTTACGACATCGCGGTTCTCCAGCACCTTCAGGTAAACGATCTGGTTTCCGCGAATTTCGGCCAGCTCTTTGTTGGGAGGGCGCCGGGTCTGAATCTGGAACGGAACGGTGATCACAAAGTCCGGACCAGGCGGCTGCCTGTCCAGCACGAGGAAATTGTGATTGTAGACGCTGGTCTTGATGGCGCGGGTTCCGGCGTTCTTCAGTCTGTGTTCCAGCACCATCTCCGGCTTGTCTTTCGTCAGCCGCACGGTTTTGCGGTAGACGTAAGCATAGCCCGAAGACAAATCGGCCAGCTCCTGGGTGAATTCGACGGAATCACGATTCTTCCTGATCGTCCATTTGCCCGGGTTGACGACCTCGTACAGTCTGTAATTGTCATACCTGCTTTCGTCCGGCTTTCGAAGGGCCCCTACGCCAATCTTGATAAAGTTGCCGCCGGGTTTTGCCTCGTCGAATCCGAGCTGTCTGAACTCATCGACAGGACCCGTGATGGCGCTACAGGGCCCGGCGATGATGTGCGGGCCTTCGTACACAAAATCACGAACCTTGGGATCGGTCTTTTGGAACCATGGTCCGTAGTAGTCGTGCCCCTTGTATTGCAGGCTGTAAACGACTCCCGACCAATCGAAGCGGGTGCCGCGGTAGTATCCATTTTTCGCATCGGGCAGGTATATCTTCGCCCGGATTTGACCGTTGGTGATCTCAGCGTTGGGGAAATCAGCCGGCGACAGAAGTCCAATGGACAGGCCCAGAGAACTCAGAGGGAGAATTTTTTTCATCATCGATAGATTATTGCCTGATCGGAGGGCGGGTGGGAAGGGCCGAGATGGCCGGCTGCGCGAGGCGGTCCGGACACTGCACCGCAGAGCTCTCCTCCTGCCGGATTCATGTTGCGACATCCCGGTGGCACTCTGAAGCCTCACTGGGGTTACTGGATGCGGAGGCGCAGGGCGTAGACGGAGGCAGTTCCGGCATCTCCGCCGGTTCCCAGGACCAAGAGGATCAGGTCGCGCTGTGGGTCGTAGACCATGGCGCGATTCTGGCCGGCGGCCTGGCGTGGCTCGACGCCGGGTGGGAGAGGCAGATCGATCTTGCGCCAAGCGTTTTCGCCGGGCTTGTAGGTCCAGGCTGCGGCGCCATAGGTGAAGAAGACGTCCTGGCGGGGAAGGTAAACGGCTTCGCGCATGCACACGGGGGGCGCGAGAACCGGTGGTTGCATGTTCTTCCAGCGACGGGTCTTCAGATCGAAGGTCCACAGCTCGTCGCGCTTCTGGCCGGCCCCGTGCAGAATCACCTGGTCGCGCGTGGAGTCGAATGCCAGGGCGGTCATCTCGTAGAGGTTCTGCGGCGACGGCTGTGCTGTGCCGAGCCTGTCCCACTGCGAACCCCGGAGCAGGAAAACGGCGTTGTCTGTGGGAGGCTGCGAAGGATTCCAGGGAAGCTGGTAGCCGGGGTCGTTGAGCCTCGCCGGCCAGTCCACGTTGACGCCCATCACGCCGTGGGGCGTGCTGAGGAGCGTATCCAGTCCGAGCGGCGCAGGCCCCAGCAGTTCCCAGTGGCCGGTTTCGGCGTCGTGGCTCCAGGTGGCGTACTTGACGTAAGAGGAGGGCGGGTAGACCAGGGCATCCGGGGCCACTCTGGGCTGACCGGGAAAAGAGCGGAGCCAGTCGGGCTGGTAGCCGGCGGTGAGCCGGATAGTCCGAACCATGACCATTTTCTGCGTGACGGGGTCGTAGGCGTAGGTCTTGCGCCCATGGTCGGTCCAGGGGGCGCCTTGGAAAGTGACTCCTGCCAGGCGCACGCCGTGGTTCCAGAGGCGCTCCGGGTATTCGGGATTCAAGCCGCGGCGCCAGGCGCCGGACGCCAGGTCGTAAGCGTCCACATCGTTGCCTTCGTAACCGCAGTGGCCGCCGCCCCAGTACAGGATCCAGCCGCGGCGGGCGTCAAAGGTGGCGCTGCCCCAGGTGCGGGTGGGCGCCGGCCGGCCGCCGTCACGGAGGCGTATCCACTGGTTGAGAGGAAAAGAGTCGAGGTCCGGGGGCGCGGAGGAGACCGGAGTCCTGTCCCATTGTTGCTTCGGGATGGGCTGTTGAGGTTGGACCGGAGCAGGCGAGCGCGCCGCGGTTTCCTTTTCGATGCGGTAGCTGTAAGTGGTGCGCACCGGGAAGAGGACGTTGCAGGTTGTCCGGTCGCCGGGCTTTGGCGTGTTGGATACCAGCACGATGAGCCGTTTCTCCGGGGCGATGTCGGCGGTGATGTAGAAGCCGGTGGGAACCGGACCGGGCAGGCTGCGCCAGCGGTCCTCGGCGGCGTCGTAGGCCCACATATCGGTCAGGTCGCTGCGGTTGTATCCGCCGCCGATGATGACCCAGCCGGTCTGAGGGTCGTAAACCGTGAAATGGCCGGCGCGCGCAGGCGGCCCGCCCGGCGCTCTGCTGGGGCGCCAGGCGCGGGTCTTCAAATCGAAGAGCCACGTATCGGCGAGGTAATGGCTCTGAGCGTCGCCTCCGAACAGCACGAGCAGTTTGTTGCGGGTGTCGCAGACCATGCGCGTGTTCATACGCGCCGGGGGCTGGGAGTTCAACGGCAGTTGTTCCCAGTCATTCTGGCGGATGCGATAGACCCAGGTTCCGGTGTAACCCACGATTCTTCCGTCCGGAGCTTTTTCGGCAACGTGCCCGCCTCCGAACAGGACGATCTCGTCGTGCACCGGATCGTAGGCCAGAGAGCCGCCCAATACAGGCGGAGGCCGGTGGAGGGGCGCGAGGTCCGACCAGCGCCGCCGGGTGATGTTATAAGCCGCTGTAAGTCCGCCGCTGAAATAGTAGAGGGAGTTAGTAACAGGATGGTAAGTGACCTGATCGAAGACTATGTTCAGGTCGGGCCGGGGGACGCCCTCGCGGTCCTCGGTTGTCCCGCGGATCACGGTGCGCTCGCTTCCGGTGGTAATACCGGAGTAAGTTCGCGGCACAGAGGCCAGCGGCAATCGTAGGGACCAGTCTTTCTCCATGTGAGCGGGGAGATGGTTGCGCCATAAGCCGGCAGCCGGATCGAAGGCTACCATATCGTACTCGGGGACTTCCATCAGGGGGTTCTCCTGCAACAGGTCGGGGTCGGAGTTCATGAAGCCCCACAGGAAGAATGCCTCTACCTGGGAGGCGTAGCGGATGGCGGAGCCGCGGCGTGCGCCGGCGGGGTCCTTGCGGAGCTCAAGCCATTGCCCAAAACTCACCGCAGAGACGCAGAGGGCGCAGAGGAGGCGCAGAGAAGGCACGCAGTTACTCCTCGAGGCGGGCTTCGCCGAGGCCTCTGACGGGGACGTTGTGCTGTTTGGCGTAGGTCTGAATCAGCTCGAAGAGCTGCTTGCGCCAGGGGGAGAGGCCGATGCCCTGCTCGGGGGCCATCATGAAGCTGAGGTCGGGCGTGCGGTCGGCCCAGTGATCTTTGGTGTCGTCGAGAATGTGGACGAATTTGCGCCCGCCGACGGATTGCCCTTTGGGGAAGCGGCTCTTTTCGTACACGGTCTTGAGGTCGTCGAAAGTCTTGAGACCTTCCTGCTGGAGGCGGTCGATGGCATTGTAGGAGGCGACCATGTGGCCGACGGCGCGGCGGGGATCTTTTCTCTGGGCCGCGGCCTCGGCCTGGCGGAGCGAGTTTTCCGAATCGGCGAGGGCCACCAGCAAGCGCCAGTGGTGGCCGATGAAGCGCGCCAGGGAGAGGAAAACCTCGAGGTTGTAGCGATTGCGGTCCACGCGCGAGAAGTTGTCCTGGAGGGCGTGGACGAGCTGATCGTTTTCGAGCAGGCGGCTGCGGGCTTCGGTGAGGAATCTGCTGTACTTGTCCGCGAGGACCGGCTGCACCTTGAGATCCGGTCCTTGGGGAAGAGGCGGCGGGGACAGCGTTATATCGGAGCGCGCCGTGCCGATGCCCTTGCCGTCGGAGTTGCCGTAACCCGGGCCGCGCGCGCGCGAGGGGACGCGGTCCCAGGTGCGCTGCCAAGCACGGGCCTGGCGCTGGAGCGAGCGGTAGATCTCGACCATGCCGGTGACGCGCGGGCCGTAGTAGAGGTTCATGAACTCGGCCACGTGCTGCTCGACCGAGGGCGTGGCGGGCTTCCAGCCGTACTGGGCCACGGCCGACCAGCCCAGCCAGAAGGTCTCGCTGTGCAGCCCGGAGTCGTCCCAAGCCGCGCCGAAGACGCCGATGGGATTGCCCTTCCAGTGCCGCCCGAAGGAAATGGACTCGAAAGCCGACTCCAGGCGGCCCCTCGAGATTCCACGCTCGGTCTCGAGGCTGAGATGGTCGGGGAACAGAAGCTCGGAGCCTTGCATGGACACGTAGGCCATCTGGCGAATGCCGAGCTTGTTCTCGGCGGGAAGGTACTCGGGCTCGCCGATGACGCCGTCGATGATGTCGGGCGGCAGGAGCTTGACGTGTTCCGGAAGCAAGGGATACTCGGCCCAGACCAGCATCCTTCGGCCGCGCGGCTTGAGGAAGTCGCGGGCCTTCTGGACAAACTCGACCCACTGAAGGCTGCGGTTCTCGGGGTTGTAGGGCTTGGCGCACAGGCTCTCGATGCCGGCGTAGTAGACCTCGTCGGTGGAGGCGAACAGGTAGTCTACGCCGCGACTGGCTTTGATTACGTCGTCGTACATCGAGAAGATGAGGTCGTAGGTGCGCGGGTCGCACAGCGCGCTCTGATAGTTGTTGCCGTCGGCGCGCAGGTGGGCGAACTGGGGATGCTTGAGGACGTAGGCCAGGTGAGCGGGGGCCTGGATCTCGGGCACGATCTGGATGTAGCGCTCGAGGCCGTAATTGACAAGCTCCTGCAACTGCGCGGTGGTGAAGGCACCGGGCGCGCCGATGACGGGGTGCGAGGGGTACTCGAACTTGTCCTCAAGCTCGAAGCCAATCATGTTGACCTTGAGGCGGGCGGCCCAGTCCAGGTAACGCTTCAGGGTTTCCATGCGGTCCTGATGATGCTTGGTGTCCCAGTGGAGGAAGCGGAGCTGCAAGGCGGGCCAGTCCTCGATGGTGACCCTGGGGAGGAGCAGGCGGCCGGCGGGATCGCGTTTGAGCAACTGCGCAAACGTCGCCACGCCGTAGAAGAGACCTGGGTCGCCGTTGGCGGTAATCTCGATGAGGCTGTCGGTGATGCGGAGGCGGTAGGCCTGGCGGTCGATCTCGGGGGCGGCCTTGGTGGCGACGGTTCCCGGGGCTACAGCCAAGCGGATGGTTTTGCCGGAGGAGCCGCTCAGGACAATGGCATGAAACTCGGCCAGGTCGGCGCGAAGTGTTCGGACAGCAATGTGCTGGGCTGGAAGATTGCCCGCCTCCAGAGCCCAGGTGCGATCGAATTGGACATCGCCGGCAGCGAGTTGGACGTTTCGCGGCGTGGGGATGACGGAGTAGCCCCGGAGCCACAGCTCTGTGGGTGGTTGGGCCGCGGATATCACCGCAGAGGCGCAGAGGGCGCAGAGGACACGAAGAGGGGTCATTTGGACAGCTCCTTGATGGCGACATTGCGGTAGTGTACTTCCCAGCCTTCCGATTGGAGGCAGATGTTGCCCTGGGCGGGGTAGATGTCCCAGCCTTCGTTGACCAGCTTGCCGTTGAGCACCACGGAGACCCGGCCGTCTCTGGAGGTGATCTCGTAGCGGTCCCATTCGCCGAAGGGCGGGCGGTCTTTGACGAAGGGGCCACGCTTGGCGCCGGTCACTTTGCCGCCGCGGACGCCGAAGAGGCTGCCGGCCTCGCCGAAGTACCCTTGCACCTCCTGGGAGATGGGCCAGCCGTCCTTGATTTCACCGGCGTTGATGAAGAAGCCGGCGTTGGGCCAGCGCTCGGGCGTGCCGGTCCAGCCTTCGGTCTTGAAGCGCCACTCGGCGCGGAAGATGAAGTCCTTATAGACCTTCTTGCTTCGCAGAAAGCCGTTCGGTTTGCCGATACAGACGATCATGTCGTCTTTGACGGACCAGGTTTCGGGCGGGGTGCCCTCGATGATCCAGAGCTCGCGGACGTCGTGTTTCGGCATGAGGGAGACGAAACCCTCTTGTGCGAGCGCGAGTGAGGCGAACAGAAAAAGCATCAGGACCAAGCGGCGCATCGATTACCTCCGGGGGTGGGTTCTAGGGTATATTAGCTTCCCAATGAATACTACACCACACAGACGGAATTTCATGCTCGCGGCGGTGGCGGGCGCCTCGCTCCGAGCGGCGCCGCAACAGGAGATTCGCACGGCGTTTATCGGCGTGGGCCGGCGCGGGAAATCACTGGTCGAGGAAGTACTGGCGGAGCGGAACGTCAAGATCACGGCGATCTGCGACATCGACGCGCAGGCGCGAGACCAGGCGCAGAGCCTGGCCAAACGGGACAACCCGCGCTCTATGACCGATTACCGGCGGGTGCTGGAGTTCAAGGACGTGGACGCGGTGGTCGTGGCGACGCCCTGCTACCTGCACGCCGAGATGGCGGCGGCGTGCCTGGAGGCGGGCAAGCACGTGTACTGCGAGAAGCCGCTGGGCATCACGCCCGAGCAGGTGGATCTGGTGCTGCGCGCGGCGCGGCGCTCGAAGGCGTTCTTGCAGATTGGGCAGCAGTTGCGGTACATGCCGGGGCTGCGGGAGATGATTCGTCAACTGCACCAGGAGAAAGTGCTGGGGGAAGCCTGGGTGATCAAGGCGCAGCGTCACGGCACACCCGTGCCAGCGGAAGCCGAGCAGACCCGACCGGCCTGGTACAAGGACGTGAAGTTGTCCGGAGACCTGATCGTGGAGAACGCGGTGCACAACCTGGACGTGTGCAACTGGGTGGCGGCCAGCCGCCCGGTGAGCGCCTACGGCCACGGCAAGAAGTACTTTCCGAAGCCGATTCCGGCGGGCACGGTGATGATGGACGGCTTCAGCG
>CAVRZY010000096.1:0-7804 GCA_963725415.1 uncultured Acidobacteriota bacterium
GCATTTGGCCGCCGGCGCACAGCCTCGCTGCACCGCTACGGCGAGCACCATCTCGCCAATCGTCGGGCCGCCGGCCGATGCCGTGATACCACAGGCTTGATCGATGAGCTTGATCAAGTCCAGTTGCTCGGCTACCCACACCAAAGCTCCCACGTCACCGACTCGTCGCGTCCCGACCGTCCGCGTCAATCCCAAGTCGGCCACCGGGGGCGGGTCCGCCGGACCTAAAACGGCTTGGCGCGCGAAGGGCCGCTGCCGAGCGGAATCCCACAGCGATTGGGAAGCGATGCGATACCGCCGACCTCCTACCTGGCGCTCGAATATGTTCACTTCTTTCATCTAGCCATATCCGAGCACGGTTTGCAAGCGAAAAGTGCGTCCTAAAGAGGGTAGAAGGCTCGTCGCCGTTGCTCTATCGCTTCAGATTTGCGAAAGTCGGGCTAGAGTGCAGACCACCGTGAACCACCTCATGTACACTTCAGCCGACCTTGGGTCAAAACGGGGCAGGCAAGCTCGGTAGCCGGATTATCGTCCTGTTGCTGTTCCCTGAAGCCATCGTTGTTTGCGGCAGGCCGGCTCTGTTGGCCCTCGAACGTGCGATTCAATGAAGGAATTTTCTTCCGGGTGATCCGTCGCGCCAAGTTGGTCAAGCGTCATGCTCTGAGGTTTCCCCAGGGATCAACGTTTGCGTGGCGTACCCAGTGCCTGTTCCGTAGGCGGTCGAGAATCCAGAACTCGTCCCCAGACTCGCTCTGCACATCATAGTGGAATCCAGTTGGCACCTCGAAACAGAACCGGGAACTGCCGGCGACCAGTTCGTTGGGCGAGGGTCATGCCGTGGCGAGAAAGATCAGACCTGAATTGGCGACGTTGAATATCCGTATCCGTCCGGCCAACCCATCTTCCACGTTCTGAGATCAGGGGTGATACTGGGTTGTGTGAGGGCGCTCGCGGTGTGGGCAGACCCGCGTGGGTGACCCGGGATTCTGGGCATCCGCCCACAACGGAAATAGGGCGCGAAATATCGAAGAGACATTTTCCGCCTCTTCTGTTCTGGTGCGTCCTGGGGATACCAGCCGGGTTTCGAATGTTTCACGCCCCCTGGCAAAGATCAAAGACGAACGCCGTGGGTCCGCCTGACGAGGATCCGATACGGGCCGGGAGGTCACGGCGCCCGTGCCGCCGCCCAGCGGTCGGGAAGCAATTCCTCGAGTCCGGTTATGGGGATGGCCGCTGATGCGCCCGAACACATCGCGCAGGTAGGCGGATGGATCGACGCGCAGCCTTTTGCAGGTGGCGATCAGACTGCTCAGCACGGCCGCCGTCCGGCCGCCGTTGTCGCTGCCGAAGAACATCCAGTTCTTCCGGCCCACCGCCACTCCCGCGCAGGCTGCGCTCGGCGCCGTTGTTGTCGATCTCCAGATCGCCGTCCTGGCAGTAGCGGACCAGCGCTGCCCAGTTCGACAAGGTGTAGGCGATGGCCTGGCCCTCCGGGCTCTTGGGCAGCACCTTCGGCCGCTCCGCCTCCAGGTAAGCCTGGATGTCGTCCAGGATGGGGCGCGACTTGGCTTGGCGCAGTGCGCAGGCGGTCCTCGCGGCGTTCAGCTGGCGGTCGCGGGCCTCGCGCTCCACGTCGTACAGCAGGTGGATATAGGCCAGCATCACCGTCGAACGCATCAGGTCCGACGACTGCGCCTCATAGAACTTCCGCCGTGCGTGCGCCCAGCAGGCCACCTCGACGATGCCGCGCTCGGGATCTGTGTACAAGTGGTCGTACCCCGAGTAGGCGTCGGCCTGCAGAAAGCCGTGGAATGGTTTCAAGAATGCATCCGGCCCATCCCGGCTGCGGTCCGGCGTGTAGTCGTAAACCGTGTAGGGATGCCGCGTCGCCGACGTAGGTCCAGATCCGGCCGGTGCGCGTGCGCGGCAGCTCCGGGTCCAGCACCGGCACCGGCGTGTCGTCGGTCTGCACGGCCTTGGAATCCAACACCCGCTGCTTCATCAGCTCGTACGAGCGGGCTGACCAGCTCGGCGCACTGCCGCATCCAGCCGCACATGGTCTGGCGCGACAGCTCCACGCCCTGGCGCTGGAAGATCTCCTCCTGGCGGTACAGCGGAAGGTGATCGCCGTACTTGCTGACGGCCACCTGCGCCAGCAGGCCCGGCCCCGGCAGGCCCTTCTCGATGGGCTGCATCGGCTTGTTGGCCGTGACCACCGTGCAGCCCTTCGGGCAGGCGTACTTCTGGCAGGCTTCCTGGATCACGTAGAAGCGAGGCCGGCACATACTCCAGCCGCTCGCTGATCTCCTCGCCGATGTGTTTCAACTCGCCCTGGCACTCCGGGCAGTGCCGCTCCTGCTCGCCCAGGTCGAAGACCACGCGCCGCCGCTCGAGCGATTCCGGCAGACGCTGCCGGCCGTGGCCCTTGGGCTTGGGCTGGGGCGCCGGGCTGGCGGCCTGGGGTGCGGGCGGGGCGTCCTCCGGCACGGGCAGGGCGCCTGGTCCTGGCCGGCGCTGACCAGCCCGGCGGCGAACAGGAACAACTGGTTCTCATCCACCCGTTCGCGCTTCTGCCCGTAGCGCCAGCGCAGCAACTGCTCCAGCAGGTGCTGCACGCGCTTGAGCCGGCGCTCCTTGGCCTCCAGTTCCTCCAGCAGACCGATCACCATCTGCTGCAGGGCGGCCGGGTCTTCGGGCAGGTGGTGGCGATCAATCTCCATGGCTGCCTTGGCCTGAGTCCGCTCGGCCCGCTCCAGTTCCACCGCCAGGTCCACCCAGGCGTTGATCAGTTCGCGAAACCGTTTGTAGTTGGCGACCTTCTGGCGCATCGCCTCGACGCTGTTCGGGGCGGACGAAACGGGTGCTGCTCTTGCCGCGCCAGGTGTAGCTGAGCTGGTAGTACGGCCCGTGCTTGCGGGGATCTTTGGGGTCTTTGCAGCGGCAGCCCGGCGTGCCGCAGACGTTGTACTGCTCGCCCAGGCTGCCCGGATGCATCGGCCCCAGCTCGGCCAGTTGCTTCTTGAGCTGCTGGATGCGGCGCTGGATCTGGGCTGGAGACATACACCGATAGCATAGCAGAGCTATCGGCATTTGTCAACAAAAAAATACGATAAGGATCAGAAAAAATTGAATCAGGCTCCGGCCGGCAGCGCCGCTGGCTCCCCGCTCTCCTGGCTCGTCATCGCCACCGCCGGCAGGCAGTAGCGCTTGCGCCGCCGTCCCTTGCGCAAATCGATTCCCTCCAGCAGCAGCCCCAATTCCCAGGCCGCGATCTCCTGGCGCCCGGTGGCCGCGAACGGGAACTGAAAGGTGCCCGCCTCCAGCCGCTTGTACCAGATGGCCCACCCGTCCCGGTCCCAGTACAGGATCTTCAGCCGGTCGCTGCGCCGGTTGCAGAACACCAGCAGGTGGCCGGAGAAGGGATTGCAGCGGATGATGTGTTCGGCCATCATCGACAGGCCGTCGAAGCTGCGGCGCATGTCGCAGGCCACCGTGCAGAGATAGACCTTGATGGCCGCCGGAAAGCTCAGCATCCCGAAGATTCCATGGCCGCCAGGACCGCCCGCAAAGTCGCCTCATCGACGCCCCGGGCGATGCGCAGCCGTCGGCCGTCGCCGAGCACCAGTTCGATGCCGGCCTCCATGGTCCCCGACTCCTGGCTGACCAGTGCAAAGCTCGCCGGCCCGTGGGCTGGCTTCCGCCTCGTCCACGGCTGCCGGCTCTCCTTCAGTCGGTGCCGCCACCAGTAGAACTGGCTGACCTTCAGCCGCCGCTGGCGGCAAAACTCCCGGATCGACAGGCCGCTCCGCGCCGCTTCGCGAATCGTCCGCTGCCAGCGCTGCGCCTTCTCCGCATCTCGCTTCTTGCCCATGTGTCACTCTTCCCGAATCGCCCTACCGTGTGCGCGCACATCCAGCACACGTTGGCAACTCAAGAACAGTATGAGCCGTGATCTCAAAACGCGGAAGATGGGTTCACCGGACGGATACGATGGACTTGATCTTGTTGTTCATGCCCTCGACGGCTCCGTTGGAGAGGCGGATTTTGGTCCAGGGGAGAATTCCATCCAAGTGGGAGCGCAGCATCTTTGCGAATTTCTTGAACGGCCCCAGCTTCGAGCGCATGGCCGAGTTCATCCATTTGCGCAGATGCTGCTCGGCACGCCACGGCTGTTGGTAGGCCCAGAACAGTTGGAAGGCTTCCTTCAGGTACCAGGCGCGCACCAGCGGTGTATTCCAGCGAACCAACGTCGAGAGCCGCTCGTTCTGATCCTGGTTGAGGTTCCACGGATTCTTCAGCAGCAGCCAGCGAGTTCCTTTGACGGTCACTCTCTCTTTGGAAGTGAGCTGGCGCCACAGCTCGCGGCGAACCGCATCCACAGCCTCATGGAGATGCTTGACGATGTGAAACCGATCAAACAGGATCTGCGCGTTGGGCGCGTGTTCCCGTACCAGACTGGCGTACGGCGCCCACATGTCCATGCAAACCACCTGCAGCGTCCGACAGCGTCGGCGGCCCATTTCCTCGGTGAAGAACTTCTTCACCGCCTCTTCGGTGCGGTCTTCTCCGACCCACAGCAGAACCCGCCGCTCCAGATCGTAGACCACCGTAAGGTAGACTTGTCCCTTGCGCCGGCTCACCTCATCGATGCCGATGACATGCACGGATGGCCGCGCGCGATGGCGCAGACCATAGTCGACAGCCCGTTTCACAATCGTGGCCACGCTCTTCCAGTTCAGTCCGTACTGGCGCGCCGCTCCCTGCCAACTCAACTCGCGCGCCAGCACCGCCACAGCCTTGGAGAGCGCCGTGGTCACTCGCGCCCACGGCTCGGCCCAGGGAAAGTCCTCCACTCGCACGCCGCACCTGGGGCAATCGACTCGGCGCGGGCAGTACCGCAGCTTCAACGGCAACTTCCTCATCGCCAGATCGCGCCATTCCCGCTTGGGCCTCGTGCTGTGAACCTCCCGGCACCGCTGCTGGCAGACCCCGCAGCGCAACAACCGTCGGCCCAGGCGGTCGATGTGCACGACCATCGACTCGTCGGTTTCCACCACGTGGGTAACCGTGTGCGCTTTCAGGCGCAGTTGTTTTCTGATAAAAGTCTCTATGAGCACCTCGGTCTTTCTCCTTCGTTGTGTTTTGGCGAACAACTTCGAAGGATAGAAATACGCCGAGGTGCTTCTCAAGAGCCCGTTAACCGGCATCTCCTTGCAATCAAAGGGCTTCAAACACAATTACACTTTTGGGAGAGGAGCCCCAAAAGATAGTTGACGCGGAGCCACATAGAGTTCCTCTTCCCCTTTCCTCTTCACAAGCCCGATCTCGATGGGTCGGTTCGCAAGCTCTGACTTGAGGCGGTGAAGCACGTCGCGCGGAAATGCTCTGTTTGCTTCTTCCACCAGCCCCACCATGTCGCACCTTTGTCACGAAGGATTTCGCGATGAGCAATGACGGTGGACGCCTCCGCGTCGCTGAATCTCAGGATGGCCGAACGATTCATGCACTGCCTCCCAATACCTCATGGATACGTTGCTCAGTAGAATGTGACGTGTTGCGAAACGCTCGCACGGCACCAATATCTCGCATCGCCTCAAAGAGGCACGCCCCGTGCTGCATCCGAGAAAGCACCTTCATCACCAGGTGGAAATCACCTACCTTGGCAACCCGATTTCTTGATGTCCAGAGATCAATCACATTTCGTAGTGCGTCGCGCGCACTAACAGTCGAGATAGACGAAACTTTGGGAGGCTGCCAATCTTCGAGATCGGTTCCCCGGTGCTGGATCGTCCTTGGTGCAGCATTCGGATTTTCACGACTTGACCGGACACCACCGGTACGTGCGCCAAACTGACCTGGCGGAGCTACCTGGCTGCGGTCGCTCCTTATGCGCTCTGGTCCGCCTGACCTTGATAAAACAAGATCTCCCCGACGCCAGTTCCCCGGGTCTTCGATACCAGCACCCCTCAGGGCTTCCCGCTCAAAAAGCGGGGTGTCGTAGATGAGAGAATCCTCAGCGACCTCGACGTCGCCGACGCTGGATACGAACTCAAGAATTTCCTGTCGCTCGGCGGTCGCACTGGGCCTGACCAGCGGCGGAAAGAGCGAGAAAGCCAGAATGCCTGAAGGCTTGACCAACTGCACGGCGATTGCCGCCCACATTAGAACGTCATGAGCATACCAGGGGGCATCGAATATTATCACGTCAGCCCCACAACCGATTTCGAACGCGTGTGTGATGTCGTCCAAGTGCAGCGACCAAGCCCTGCGCAGGACTGGAAACCGCCGAAGAACTGCAGGATTGCGATCCAGACGCGTATTCTCTGCGATGAATTGGCAGCTAGCGCCGCGCCGACCGTTGGTACTCCGAGACAGAGGATTTCTCGACGTGGACCAGCGAACAGTTGCGCCACGTGTTTCGCGCACTCGCGTGTGAAGTACCATTCGAAGTCGAGAGGATGTAGCTCAGGATGATATTCGGTTTGCAGAGACGACTCTGTCCCGCACGAAGCCTTGAGGAGCGGCGCGAACTCCGTTCCCATTAGGTGGGCATTCACTGCTGTCGGAAAGGCCCCTCGCATCAGGGAAACAACTGGGGCCTCGTGACTCTGCAGGGTCGATTCAGAATCGCGCGAATGCGCCTGTTCAGCGCTTGCTCATAAGGCGTGACCATCTGGCGCGCCCACTGCATCACCATTTTCGGCTTGTGGAGACCATCCAGCTGGCTTGCCTGACTTGAGGGGCTGGCATGGTACCCGAATAATCGGTCCTCGCCAATCAGCATTACGGCCATTGTAGCACCAAACCCGCCCTGTACCCACAAAATCTGGACGGAAAGCCAAGCCGCTCTCTCCGGGCGCTAGTTGGCTTGAGTGCCGGGGCCGCGGAGTCGGCAGTGCTCAAGAACGCATCCTGCGGCCCCAGGGCTACACCGTGCTCATCGCCAATTCTGAGGGAGACGCGGCCTCCGAGCAGCAGGTGGTCTCTCTGCTGCTGGGCTGCCCCCAAGTGGAAGGTCTGATCCTGGCTTCCGCCCAGCCGCCCGACGATGTCGGCCTGTTCAAGCTGATCGAAAAGCACAAGCTGCCCTACGTGTTGATCGACCGCACTTTTCCCGGCCTGGACGGCCAACTACGTGGGCGCCAATGACGTCGAGATCGGCGCCCTGGCCACCGAGCACTTGATTGCGCGCGGCTGCCGCCACATCGCGCACATTCACGGCCCTCAGACTTCCACCGGCCTCGGACGCTCGCAAGGGCTATGCCGCCGCCCTGTCACGTCACGGCCTCAAGCTGGCGCCGGGCTATGTCGCCAGCGGAGGCTCCGGCGACGCCGCCGGCTATCAGGCCATGCGCAAGCTGCTCACCGTCAACCCGCGCCTGGACGGCGTAGTGTGTTTCAACGACGCCGTGGCCGTGGGCGCCATCAAGGCCATTATCGAGGCCGGCCTGGAAGTGCCCTACGACATCGAGGTGGTGGGCGCCGGCAACCTGCACTACTCCGACATCTTGCGCGTTCCCCTCTCCACCATCGATCTGAACAGCCCGCTGGTTGGCGAGCGCGCCGCAGAGCTTCTGTTGCGCCTGAAAGAATCCAGCCAGCCGCGCCCCCCCGAGCAGATTCTCATCCCCTTCGAGCTGGTGCCCCGGGAATCCAGCCAAGCCGTCTGCGTCTAGGCAGGCTTCGCCTCAGACCGGCCAGGACTCCTCGCCGCTATAGCCCCAGAGAGGCCGCCAGCGTGATGCGCTTCCCGGCGCCGCGGTCTTCGATGGTGAGCTGGCCGCCCTCCAGCGTCACGTCGTGG
>CAVRZY010000097.1:0-82775 GCA_963725415.1 uncultured Acidobacteriota bacterium
ACTTTCCACCATGCGCCCTCTGGCTGGAGACGTTCCCAAGGCCCGGGCAGCCGACCTGGCCTCGTCAACGAGCGCCGCCGCATAGCGAGGCGAATCCCGAGAGATAAAGCTGGCCGCGCATTCGACCTCCTGCCATGCCGACTCCGTCCAAACTACTCGGCGAGCCACCGCTTCATCCGGCGTTCGATCTCCTCCTGATCGACGATCTTGCCCTCGTCGGCCTCGCGACGCCCACGCTCAATACGTTCGCGAACGTAGATTGAGTACTGGATGTCTTCCCAACTGGCATCGTTCGGGAGGGTATCCAGTATCCTTCGGATCTCTTCCTTTGCTGTCGCCATCGCAGGCCTGCCCTTCAGTATACAGGCTATTCCCATGAGAGCGGCTGGCCACAGTGCTCACGGGGCATTGTGGCACGCTCCACTGACCCCGTACTACAATGCCCCGAGGTGAGGGT
Organism: uncultured Acidobacteriota bacterium; assembly: GCA_963725415.1. Classification (GTDB taxonomy): domain Bacteria; phylum Acidobacteriota; class Terriglobia; order Bryobacterales; family Bryobacteraceae; genus CAVRZY01. The sequence goes on from CAVRZY010000097.1 coordinate 458, forward strand.
TGAATGAGGAGAAGAACAAGGTTCACTCGATCCGCGTGTTTGTTGTCGTTGCTTTTGGCGGGCGCGCTCGGAGCGTGGGCGCAGAGCGGCAGCCAGGGTTTGGTTGTGGAAGGCGCGGGCGGTCCCGGCAAGGGAAAGCACATCGTGCTGGTGAGCGGGGATGAAGAGTACCGCTCCGAGGAGGCCCTGCCGCAGTTGGCCAAGATCCTGGCCAAACGGCACGGCTTCAGATGTACCGTTCTGTTCGCGATCGATCCGAACGACGGCGCCATCAACCCCAACCAGCGCGACAACATCCCGGGCCTGGAAGCGCTGGATAGAGCCGACTTGATGGTCATCTTCACGCGATTCCGCGATCTGCCCGACGAGCAGATGAAGCACATCGTCGATTACGTCGAATCGGGTCGGCCTATCGTGGGTCTGCGCACCGCCACGCACGCCTTCGAGTTGAAGAAAAGCAAGACCTATCAAAGGTACACCTGGGACAGCAAGGACTGGGAAGGCGGCTTCGGCCGGCAGGTGCTGGGCGAGACCTGGATCCGCCATCACGGCCAGCACCTCAAGCAAAGCACGCGCGGCCTTATCGCCACGGGGCAGGAGAAGCATCCCATCCTTCGCGGCATCCGGGACGGCGACATCTGGGGACCGACCGACGTCTACGCGGTCCGCCTTCCGCTGCCCGGCGACAGCCAGCCGCTGGTGCTGGGCCAGGTGCTCGAAGGGATGCAGCCGGCCGACCCGCCGGTCGCGGGCAAGCCGAACGACCCCATGATGCCGGTGGCCTGGGTGAAAACTTACACGGGCGCTCAGGGCAAGACAGCCCGCGTATTCGCGACCACCATGGGCGCCTCGCAGGATCTGGAGAGCGAAGGCCTTCGCCGTGTCATCGTCAATGCCTGTTATTGGGCGCTGGGACTGGAGCGCCAGATTGCCGCAAAGTCGCAGGTGGATCTGGTCGGCGAATACAAGCCGCTGCCCTTCAAGTTCGGCGGCTTTGCCAAAGGAGTGAAGCCCTCCGACCTGGTGAGCCGCTGAATTGCGGTGTACGTGGAGCTACTCTTAATGACGCTTGCAGAATACAGTGACAAATTCAGATGTGGCGCAGGCACTCTTGCCTGCCGCGCCGAGACTCATCTCGGCGCTTCCGCTGGTTTTTCCACGAGGCTCAAGAGCCGACATGAGTGTCGGCTCGGCAGGCTGAAGCCCGCGCCACCTCGGCAGCGTGCTGTCACCCAATTACGCGAGCCTCAGTAGGGGGAAAAGGCAATGGAAGAGCAGCGACGCACCGGAAAAGTCATCGATTGGCTGCTAGAAGAGGATAATCCTCCGGTTCGCTATTTGACCCTGAGGAACCTGCTGAAGAAGCCGGAGACGGACCCTCAGGTGAAGCGGGCCAAATCGCGTCTCATGAAGTACAAAGTCACCCAGGGAATACTCGAACACGCCGACGAATTCTGGGGTAACGACGAGAAAGCCTACTGGAAATACACCGGCCAGCACTGGCAGGTGATTTTTCTGGGCCAGTTCCTGGCTGATGGGAAGGACCCGCGCATCGCTCGAGGGGTCAGCGCGATGCTGGCCAAGCGCACCTGGGTGATCAGCGGCGGAGGCCAGTGTGGGACCGCCAATGTCCTGGCCGGCTTGACGCGTCTGGGGTACGGGAATCATCCGGTGGTTGAGAAGGAGAGAGAGGCTCTGGCGCAAAGGGTGGTCAGAGACGGAGGGATCGACTGCGGCCCCATGGCCTACTCCCTGTTGCCTCGCTGCTATATGGCGCAGCCCAAGCTGCTGCTGTGTTTTTCTCAAGTGCCCCCGCAAGACCGGACTCCGGCCATGAAATCGGCCATCAAGATGTTGGCCGGCCGCCTGATCGAGCACGAAGTCTTCGTGTATGTGCCCGGGAACCAAAAGGAGTGGCAGGCAATTCTGGAACGGAAACCAGGGCGAGGCGACCTGCCGGAGGGTCAGCTCGTAAAACAGTGGATTTCCGATCGACGGGACCGATTCCTGGCGGAACGCGGGATCGGAAAGCCGAAGCCCAAACAAGGCTGGCTCAAGTTTGGCTTTCCATTGCACTACAATTCCGACATCCTCGAGGCCATGTACGCGCTGGCGGAGCTGGACACGCCGATGAGCGCGCACCTGGCGGAGCCTCTGCGGGTCATCAGAGAGAAGATGACGCCGGAGGGCAAGTGGATCATGGAGAATTCCTTGAACGGGAAGATGCGGGTGGACGTTGAGGAAAAGGGGAAGCCGAGCAAGTGGCTGACCTATTTCGCGCTCCGCGTGCTGGGCCACTTCGGCTGAGCGGGGGCAGTTCGGGGTAATTCGGGGGCCATTTGGGGGCTTGACTGCTGCGTATACTCAAATAGGGGGTTCTATTATGAGGCCGCTGGTTGCCATAGTTGCGTTGGCGTGCGGAGTGGCTCTCGCTCCAGGCCTGGGCTTCCGCATCGCTTGCCAGGAGCCTGGCGAGAGGGCCCGCATCGCTCTGGACGTGATCCGCGTGGACATTCTCTGCACGGTTACCGACAAGCGGGGAAGATTCATCACTGGTCTCACCAAGAAGGACTTTGAGGTCATGGAAGGCGCTCACCCGCAGAACATCCTGGGGTTCACCGCCCAGACCGATCTGCCGCTTCGGTTAGCTGTTGTGCTCGATACCAGCAACAGTGTCCGTGAGCGGTTCCATTTCATTCAGGAGGCGGCCATCGATTTCGTCCGGGCGGTGCTGCGCCCCCGCGTGGACAGGGTTATGGTTCTGAGCTTCGACACGTCAGTGGAGCAGGTCGCCGAGTTCAACGACCAGCTCAGTGCGCTCGCTAGTGCAATCCGTGACCTGCGCCCGGGGCGCGGGACCTGTCTCTACGATGGCATCTATTCTGCGTGTCGAGACAAGTTGGGGGCGGAGAAGCCGCGGTATGGGCTGCGCCGGGCCGTGGTCTTGTTGAGCGATGGCGAAGACAACCAGAGTCAGGCCACGCGGGATCAGGCCTTGGAGATGGCGCAAAAATCCGATGTCGTGATCTATGCGGTCTCAACCAACACCACCCGCCTCGAGACACACGGGGACAAAGTGCTGAAGTACTTTGCCCAGGAGACCGGGGGGCTGGCGTTCTTTCCGTTTAGAACCGAGGATCTGGGGAAGTCGTTCGAAAGCCTGGATAAAGAGATACGGCACCAGTACAACATTTACTACCGGCCCGAGCCGCTGCGGACGGACGGGCAGTTTCATGCCATCAAGCTCCAGGTGAAAGGCCGGAAGGACTTGGTAGTCCGAGTGCGGAAGGGATACTACGCCCCCAAGTTGTAGCGTGACTGGGGCCGGCGTGCGAGGTGGGCTGGTGAGGGTCCTGCTGATCTCGGCAAACACGGAAACGCTGAACATGCCCACCCTGCCGCTGGGACTGGCCAGCATCGCGGCCGCGACCCAAAGGGCCGGCCACGAGGTCCTGTTAGTCAACCTGATGTTCCAGGAAGACGCAGAATCGGCCATCCGGGACTCCATCGAGCGTTTCCGCCCCAGCGTTATAGGCGTCTCGGTGCGCAACATCGATGACCAGAACATGGAACGTCCGCAGTTCCTGCTGGCTCCGGCCAGAGAGGTCGTGGCGAGCTGCCGGAGGTTGTGTTCGGCTCCCATCGTCCTGGGCGGGGCCGGCTACAGCATCTTCCCCGAAAGCGCCCTGCGATATCTGGGCGGGGACATGGGAATTCAGGGCGAAGGAGAGGCAGTTTTTCCTGCCCTGCTCGAGCGCATGGCCCGGCGCGCACAAGTCTTCGATCTTCCCGGCGTTTGCCTGCCGGGCTGCGCGCCGGAGCGCCGGAGTTTTCGAGGGACATTGGACGATCTGCCTTTCCCCGAGCCGGGGCTTTGGCTTCCTTCCCTCGCTCGCGACCGTCAGCTCTGGGTGCCGGTCCAGAGCAGACGAGGATGTCCCATGGATTGCAGCTTTTGTTCAACCCCCATCATCGAGGGCAGGTCGATACGAAGACGTTCGCCCGAGCGGGTTGTCAGGTGGCTGGCAGAGCTGGCTGAGGCCGGGTCCCCAAACTTCAACTTCGTTGACAACACCTTCAACCTGCCGCCCTCGTATGCCAAGGAGCTTTGCCGGAGGATCATCCAAGCAGGACTCGACATCAATTTGTGGTGCCTCGTTTATCCGAAGTGGATTGATCCCGAGCTGGTCGGACTGATGCGCAGGGCGGGATGCGGCCAGATAAGCTTCGGTTTCGAGAGCGGCTCCGAGCGGATGCTGCGGAGCTTCAACAAACGGTTCAGCACGCAAGAGGTGAGGGCGGTCTCAAAGCTGTTCGAGGAGGCGGGCATCGAGCGCAGAGGATTCTTGCTGCTGGGAGGCCCCGGCGAAACCAAGGATAGCGTCGAGGAGAGCCTTTCCTTTGCCGATTCCCTGAATCTGGACCAGTTAAAGGTCACGGCCGGCCTGCGCATTTATCCGCAGACTCCGCTGGCCAGGACCGCTCTCGCAGAAGGAGTCATAAGAGCGGACGAGGATCTGCTCTCGCCGCGTTTCTATGTGGCGCCCGAGTTGAGGGACTGGCTGCCGGAGCGGGTAGCTCAGTACCAGGCTTCCCGGGCGTGGGTGAACTAGTGTGCTGTCCCACCCAAGATGTGACGGTATGCTCTGGAGTAGGGCGGTCCCCCTGGACCGCGCGCGGCCCCCTGGCCGCGCCCAGCCCGACCAGGGGGTCGGGCTGCGGGCGAGGGCGCCCGCCCAACCATTGGCGAGAATTGGCAGGGACAGCACTCTAGCCCCGGCTGGCTGTGGCTTCAGCGGCGGCGGAGATGCTTGTCCGCGAAGTCCAGGTACTGCTCCCAGTCGTAGGCGGTGACGTCGTGCTTGCCGGCGCGGATGTGGTACCCGACCGTGTCCATGATGAGCTGGTGGATGGGGGGCATCTGGTCGGTTTCCAGGCCTCTCTTCCCCAGGAGGCGATACACGGGCCCGGCGTTCACGGCGGCAAGAAACTCGCCCCGCGGGTCGGCCCACAGATCCTGTTCGGCGCTGGCGACATAGACGGGCCTGGGAGCAATCAGCGCAATGAGCATGTGCTGGTCCACGGGCAGCCCATCCTCCCGGTCGCTGAACTTCTTGTAGTTGGCGCAGAACCAGTGTGGGAAGCTGGTGTTGAGGTCCTTGACCGTTTCGCCGAACTTGCGCCGGCTCAGGGCCGCGCCGCCTTCCCCGGAGTCGTTTGAGATCGCCAGGGCGAAGCGCGTATCCTGCGCCGCGGCCCACAGGGCCGTCTTGCCCAGTCGCGAATGCCCCATGACAGCGATACGCTTCGCGTCAATGTCCTTATCGGTTTTGAGGTAGTCCACGGCCCGGCTCAGCCCCCAGGCCCACGCCCCGATCGCGCCCCACTCGTCCGCGGCCGGACTGCTCTGGCCTGCTTTGTAGAAAAGCGGCCGCACGCCGTGCCGGATGCCGCCGACGAAATCCGGTTCGATGTCGCCGTAGTAGATGGTGGCCAGACCGTAGCCGCGCGCCAGTAGCTTCTCGAGCTGCCACTGCCCGACGGAAGCGCCCCGCGACTTGTCCGTGGCCTGCCGCCTTACCATGGTCTTGCGCTCCTGGTCGCGCACCCATACCTCGCCCAGCCGGATGCCCGGGTCGGAGTGCACGACCTGGTTCCCGGAAAAGTTCAGACCCAGGAATACGGGCACGGGTTTCGGCTTACCGCTGGGCAGATAGATCAGCAGGTCCGCCTTCGGGCCGTCTTTCTTTCCGGAGAAGTAGATCGTAACCTGCTTGCGCACTGCCTTCCCGCCCAGCGCCTGCCTCTCGATGGAGGACATCTCGAAGGTCATCCGTTGTGGTCGTGCGGGGCCGCGCCCGTAGACATTGGTCTGGAAAAGCTGGAGGATTTCCGGCCTTCTTCGCTTGTTCCAGGTCCGCGCGTCGCGAACCCGCTCACCGTTCTGGAGTACCAGCGGATTGGGCAGGGTGTATTTGGGGACCTTGGCTTCGTCGTAGTTGACGCCCTGGCGTTGGGCCTTGGCGGTGGAGCAAACCAGCAGGACCGCAAGAATGGACCAGTGAACGCCTCGGAAGGCCTTGGCTGGGAATGACACCTGCATTAGAGCTCGCCTCCTTTGTGGAGTCATGTGCCGGCTACGGCGTGTCGTCAGGCCCCATCGGGCGGGTCACACTGCCCATTGGCGCCGCAGCGCGGCACTCGTCCTTCGTCTACTCAATGGCCCGGAGGCCAGGCGACCCGGCCCGCCTAGCGCATCTTCGCGGCCTCGTTTCTCATGGCCTGCGCGTTGCGCCAGGCCTGGAGCGCGTGCTCACCCGGGATGGCGGCGGCCTGGTCGCTGAACCTTGAGGCTTCCAGCACCCGCTGCCTGTCCCGCAGGATGCCGCCGAGCTGGTAATTCACCAGGCTAAGCTGGACCAGCGTGGAGATCAGCATCGCATTGTTGCCTTTGATGAGGGGCAGCGCCGCGCGCAGATCCCGGTCACCATCGAAGAGGTCCTTCCTCTCAAGGTGCACCATACCCGCGATCCAGTAACCGCGGCCCAGCGCCGCATTCCGCTTACGCTCCCAGTCGGCAGCAGACATGCCTTCAGGCTTCGGATGCTTGCTGAGCACGGCCACCAGGCGCTCGGCGTAGCTCAGCGCTCGGTCGTTCTGCTTGCGGTTCCTCGCCGAGTCGGCCAGCACCAGCAGCAGGTCCTCATTGTCGGGGAAGTGCGCGATGCCCTTTTCCGCGACAACCGGGATCTGCGACGCCGCACCCGTCTGGTTCAGCGCTTGCATGTAAAGGCTATAGGCTTGGTCGAGGTACTTGCTCTTGGGGTTTAGCTGCTCCAGGGTGGACAGCAGGTCCACCGTCGTCGCGGGCGGCGTCCCCACGGCGGTGGCGAACAGCGAGTACTCGACGCGCAACTCAATGTCGTGCACATAGGCGACGCGTTTGGCCCAGGCTTCCTTTTCCTCCCCGCTTTCGGGAGCGGACGCGGAGGTCTCCTGGCGCGCCAGCCGGTACGTTTCCACCGCCAGTTTCTTCACCCCGGCGGCGTCTTTCTTCGATTCTGCTTGTTGGAGGTTTCGGAATGCGTCCCCCAGATCGTCGGCGACCACCAGGGTGGCTCCGGCGCTGAGAAGAAACGCGAAGCTCAACAGGGACAGCCTCATGGCACTCTCCTCATTACCGCCTCCATATTATACTGCGGCTCCTGGCCGTGGGGAAGCCCATCATTTTCTTGCCGTCCAGCACTTTTTTGACGGGAGCACGGCGGGAAGCGTAATTCGGGGACAGGCGCGAATTTCGCCGCCTGAGCGAAATTCGTGGCCTGTACCCGAATTACCCTCCGCGCACCAACCCGCGTAATTCGGAGGCTCGCGCGAATTTCGCCGCCTGTGCGAAATTCGTGGCCTGTACCCGAATTACCCTCCCCGCGCTGACCCGCGTAATTCGGGGACTCGCCCGAATCTCGCCGTTTTCATCCCGGCGGGTGAAGCGCAGCCTCATGGGCGGACTGTCCCCGAATTACGCGGACGGCCGCATCGGATTTACAGCAGTTTCGTCACCCCTGGGATGAACACCGGGTAGATGCCGTCGGCATCGGGCTTGACGGGCGGCGGCATGCCGGCCCTGCACTCTTCCGGCTTGGGCGGATAGTAGAAGTCGGACGCCGAGATCTGTTCCCAGGTGACTTCCTTGCCGGTGTAGCAACTGATCTGGCCCATGATGGCGATCAGCGTGCTGCGGGCCATGTAATCGCCGTTGTTGATGGGGCTGCCGGAGCGGATCGCCTGGAACAGCTCCACGTGCTCGAGGTCGTACGGGTCGGTCTTGGGGCCTTGGTACTGCCATTTGGTCTCCCCCTCCATGCGCATGCGAATCACGTTGCAGTGGCCCTTGGTCCCCAGCAGGATGCTGGAGGTCTCGTTGTAGCATTCCGGGATGGTGCGGCAGAAGGCGTAGAGCCGCACGCCGCTGGCGAACTCGTAGATCACGGAGTGATGGTCGAAGACATTGCCGTAGATCTCGCCGTGCAGGGTCGAGCGCCCGCCCAGGCCGTGCGCCTTCAGGGGCGCTTGCTCCCGCATGGCCCAACTGGCGCGGTCCAGATTGTGCACCAGCGACTGGGGGACGTCGTCGCCCGACAGCCAGTGAAAGTGGTACTGGTTGCTGCCCTGGTATTGGACTTCGGTCAGACCCGGCTTGCGGGGATAGAGCACATAAGGCGCGCGCAAGAAGTTCTCCTCGATGGCCACGATGTCGCCGATGGCGCCGTCGTGCACGCGCTGGATGGTCTCCCGGTAGCCGGGATGATAGCGGCTCTGGAGGCCGGAGACCACCGAGAGCCTCTTCCGTTTGGCCAACTCGCAGGCCGCCACCACTTGCTTGATGCCCGCCGGGTCGATGGCGTGCGGCTTTTCCACGAAGACGTGCTTGCCGGCCTCGAGGGCGGCTCGCATGTGCAGGGGATGGAACTTCGCGGCATTGGCGATCAGCACCACGTCCACGCACTCGATAACCTTCTTGTAAGCATCGAAGCCCGCGAAGCAATGCTCGTCGTCCACGGCCACCTGGTCCGGCTTTTGCACCTTCAGGGCGTTGCGCTTCTCCTGGGCCCGGTCCAGCAAAAGGTCGGCCATGGCGACCAGGCGGACGTCTTTGCCGGCATTCATGGCGTTGATGGCGGCTGCGGTGCCGCGGCCCCCGCAGCCGATCACGCCGATTCGAATGGTGTCGCTCCCGGCGGCATACGCGCTGGCGCCGATGGCCAGCCCGCTCAAGCCCGCGGCCGTCGAGGTCTTCAGGAAATCACGACGCGAGGTCATAGTAGGTTCTCTCCCAAGCTGGCACGGCCAGCTAGGGATACAGTGTAACCCAATCCTCGCTCCAGGGATTCCTCACGCGGGCTGCCGGCGGCTCACTGAAGCCGGAAACTGAGGATGATTGTGATTTGGCCTCCGACCGGCTGGCCGTTCAGCTTCATGGGCTGGTAGCGCCATTTCTTCACCGACTCCAGCGCTGCCTGCTCCAGTTCGTAGTCCGGCGATTCCAGCACCAGCGCCTCGCTCAGGCTGCCATCCACTTTCATGGTCGCGATCAGAACCACGGCGCCCTCCACGCCCCTTGAAACTGTCCCCGCCGGAAACGCGGGCGGGCGGAATACCAGCAGTTTTGCCGGCTCGATCCTGCCCCCGGCGCGTGTCGCTTTGATAGCGGCGGCTGCGCCCCTTTGCACGCCCGGCGGGAGCTGCGCGTTGATCTCGACCGAGTCCTCCGCGTGGGCCAGCGGAAGCACGGCATAGACCCGCTCCGGCGCGTCTTTCAGAATCACGGTCTTCTGGAACAGCGACATCATCGGATGCTTGATCTGTACCTGGTACATGCCCGGTTCGAGACCGGAAAAGGAGAACTCGCCCGCATCCCCGGACCTGATCTCCTGCACTTTCACATAGTCCTGCATCAGCATCACGCGGGCGTTGCGCACCACGCCTCCCGTGGGGTCGTAGACCCTGCCGCTGATGCTTTGTGCGCGGCTGCTACCCGCCCCCAGCGCGAGCAGGATCGTCAGAACCGGGAGCCGCCGCAGGGTCTTGCAGAAATCTTTCGACATGGAAGACCTCCGTCGAAAAATAGACTCCGAAGTCTCTAGGAATGTTCCCCAGCCGCCAGTCGCGCCGCTAGCGCTTGGGAAAATCCGGCGCCGCTTTGACCTCGTTGATTTGCGCGACGTGGCGCTCGGTGTGGGCCGCAGCCACGAGAATCCATTGGTAGGCGTCAATCAGCCCGACCGCCCGGTGCTCGCGGAAGTGGCTGCGCAGGTCGTCCTGGGTGGTTTGGACGTAGGCGATGGTGCGGTCGCGGCTTTGTGTGAAGTGAGCCATCAGGGCCTCCGGAGCGGGCCAGCGTTGCGCCGGCTGAAGCGCTTCGGGCGCCAGCCGTTTCGAGCTGCGGTCCGCAATCGTCTTCAGCACCAGGGCGTCCTTTCCCTTCGTCTCGCCTCCCTTCTCCAAAGTGGCCGGCGATGCCATGAGCTGCTTGGTCACCAGGTCGAAGTAATAGTCTTCGGCCAGGGCAAGATGTTCGGCGCACTCGGCCACCGACCAGCGGTCGGGCCCCGGCTTGAAGTTCCACTGGGCTTTCGACAGGCCGGCCACCGAGTCCAGGAATGCCTTGCGCGTGGCGTGCAGTTCACTCATGGCCCGGTCGCGCTCACCCTGCGTCAGCGGCTGGGCCAATGCGGACCCCGCCAACGCCATCGCGCCAAAAAAGACAAGTGACATTTTCATAGCTGCCTTCTCAGGTCAAGTTCTTCTCGCCGAACAAACCGCAACTGCCCTTCACGCATTATCGTCCAACCTGATAGGCTAGGTCAGGAGGCGGTTGGTTCCAACGGAAAAGGAGAGCACGATGCGCACACTGAAGCTGGCCATCCCCGTGGCTGTGTTGATGGCGGGACTCATGGTATCCACCTCGATTTCATTCGGCAAGCTCGACTACAGCAAGAAAGAGAAGAAAACCTGCACCTTCTGTCACGTCAAAGCGGGCAGCAAGGAGCTTGGCGACGCAGGCAAATACTACAAAGAGCACAACCACTCGTTGGAAGGCTACCAGGCCCCCAAGTAGCGGACGCCGCAGGCGCTCCGCTCAAGGTCGGCTGCATCTGCCGCCTGCGGCGCACCTTGCGGAGTGCTTGCAGATGCCCGGGATTCCAAAACGGAGGTTTGCCAGGTCCTCTGCTCGCTCCCTGTTGTTCTTCCTCTGGGCTGGGGTGGCGTTGCTGCAAGCCCAGAGCAGCGAGCTTGCGCTGGTGGGAGCAAGAATCTATCCTGCTCCCGATGCTAAGCCCATCTTCAACGGGGTGGTTCATATCCGTGATGGGCGTATTGAGAATGTGGGAGAAGCCGCAAGTCTCAGACTGCCGCCGCACATTTCTGTGATGGACTGCACCGGCGCCTCGATTGCTGCCGGGTTCTGGAACAGCCACATCCACTTCACCGACCCGCAGTGGGAGAATGCCGCCGCCCTCCCAGCCGCGCGGCTGACACAGCAGCTCGAGCGCATGCTGACCCGCTACGGCTTCACCACGGTATTCGACCTGGGATCCTTGTTCGTCAACACGCAGGCGCTGCGGGCGCGAATCGAAGCCGGGGAAGTGCAAGGGCCCCGGATCTTTACGGTCGGCGAGCCGTTGGCAGCCAAGGATGGGACGCCTTATTACATCAAGCCGCTGCGGCTGCCCGAATTGTACTCTCCCGCGCAAGCCGCCGAGCTGGCTGCTGCCAAGCTGGCGCAAGGAGCGGATGGCATCAAGCTCCACGTGGGAGCAATTGTGGATCGTGAGCGCAACGCGCACGTGAGAATCGCGGTCGATCTGGTCAGAGCAGTGGCCGAAGTGGCGCACCGGCAAGGCAAGCTGGTATTCGCTCACCCGCAGTACCGAGACGGCCTCGAGTCGGCCGTCGAGGGTGGCGTGGACGTCCTGGCGCATGTCACCGAAGAACTGGACCGCTGGGACCCGGATTTGCTGGCGCGCGTCAAATCAAGACACATGACTCTGATTCCCACCCTCAAACTGTTGGCGGGCGCCGAACCCGGCCGGCAACAGCAAGCGCTGCTTACGCAGGTCGGCGACTATGCCAGAGCGGGCGGCCAGATCTTGTTCGGGACCGACGCCGGCTTCCTCCCGGACTGCGATCCCACCGATGAGTATGCGCTGATGCAGAAGGCCGGCATGAGTTATCGGGAGATCCTGTCGGCACTCACCACTGCGCCCGCCCAGCGATTCGGCCTGGAGAAGCGAACCGGCCGGCTGGCCCCGGGCTTCGACGCGGACCTTGTGGTTCTATCCGGTGACCCCGCCTCCGACGTCAGAAACTTCGCCAGGGTCAGGTACACCCTGAGAAAAGGCAAAGTCATCTATCGGGCGCAGTAAAGCTCAAACTCGGTTCTCGCTCCTGAGGCAAACTCGGGAAACTCGGGGACAACGCACTTGCAGCTTTCAAGTCCATTTCCGGGTCATGGCAGAAGACGATTAGGTCCTGATTGCGATTTAGGGCGCTGGTCCACCTTTACTGAGCCTTGCAGAATACAGTGACAAATTCCGATGTGGCGTAGGCACTCTTGCCTGCCGCGCCGAGACTCATCTCGGCGCTTCCGCTGGCTTTTCCACGCGGCTCAAGAGCCGGCATGAGTGCCCGACCCAGAGGGTACCCCGGCAGGCTGAAGCCCGCGCCACCTCGGGAGCGTGCTGTCACCCAATTACGCGAGCCTCAGTAGATCCCGGCATGCACCTGTGCAATGGTGGCTTCTACGAGGCGGAAGCAGCCGCTCGGCAGCGCCAGGGTCTTTATCAGAACATCATGCGGGCGCTCATCTGGATGCCGCGGCCGCCGCCGCCGGAACTGATCACCCCAAAGGTGGCCTGGGTAGCCATGTTGGTGCCCGGGTTGCCCCAGGAGACCGAATTGGTGAAATTGCTCGCCTCACAGCGGATCTGAAGCTTGTACCGCTCCCACAGCCGCATGTCTTTGGCGAGCGCGAGGTTGCGACCCCAGGCTGCCGGCCCGCGGAAGCCGGACCTGTACGGCGGCTCCGGCGAGATGGTGTATTGGTTGGCCAGCGCCTGAAACGCGTCGATATCGAAGTACGGGTTCAACACCTTTCCGGTCTTCGGGTCCACAATGTCTCCCAACCGCTCCGAAACGGAGCCGCTCTTGGAGGGGTTCCGCAGCATGATGGGCCGGCCATTGGCCCCCGAAACCGACAGCGGCGCTCCGGAACGGTAGTTGATGTAGCCCGAGAGCGTCCATCCCTCGATGATGCGGGCCAGCGGCCGCACCAGCGATGCCCCAACCGGTTTGCCGGGGCCGAACGGCAACTGGTAGACGAACGCGAGGCGCAGCTTGTGGGGGCGGTCGCTGCCGGCGATCCCACGCCACTGAGGCCGCTCGTTGATGATGGTGCTGGTGTTGCTGGTGATGAGCTTGGAGAAAACATAAGACAGGTTCACGTTGAGCCCGTGGCTGTACCGCTTCTGCACCTTCAATTGCCCGGAATGGTAAATGGCCTGCCCGGCGTTTTTGTGCACCGTGAGGCTGGTGTACTGCGGGTACAGGCTCCAGAGCCGGTTCTGGGGGATGGTGCTCCCCTGTCCCAGCGTGGACTGCGGGCTGAAGATGCCCAGGAACGGATTCGGGATTGTATTGTTCTCCGCCGCGCCCAGCGCCAGGTAGACGTCCGGCTTCTCGTTCAGATTGAAGCTCCCCATTTGCTTCAGGCTGTGCATCCCCATGTAGGCGGCATCGACTAGGACGCGTCCCGGCACTTCGCGCTGCACCCCGAACTGCCACTGCTCGTTGTAAGGGTTGAGGCGGTTCTGGTCGGCGAACTCGAGGGTGCTCCCGTAGAACTCGGCCAGGCCCAGGGCGGCGCCTCGCGGCGTCAGGAGGCCGGTCGGGAACGGATTGGCCAGCGTGGTGTAGGGGGTGGCATTGCTATTGGTGCTGGCCACATACGAGGTGGTGACGTTGAACACGCTGGCGGTCCCCAGATAATCGTCGTTGTACGTCGGGGAGGCGTAGAACATACCGAAGCCGCCGCGCACCACGGTCTTGGAATTCAGGCTCCAGGCGAAACCAAAGCGCGGTCCGAAGTTATTCTTGTCCAGGTTGCCCTGCCCCCGCGGCACGCCCTTGAGCCCCGCAAACAGTACGCCGCCCCGGAGATTCAGCCCCGGCACCGGCAAGGGTGAAGCCGCGTTGTAGTCGAAGCCGAAGATGTCGCGATCGAATCGCTCCGTATAAGGCGTCTCCAACTCGTAGCGCACCCCGAAGTTCAGGGCGAGGTTGCGCCGCACTTTCCACTCTTCCTGCACGAACAGCCCGGTATAGGTGTTCTGATACGCGCTGGCGGCGTTGTACCCCAGCGAGCCGGAAGCCGGCACGCCCAGCAGCAGTGAGGCCAGCGCCGAACCCGAGGTGTTCCCGGAAGCGCTCTGAGAGTAATTCAGCCGGGTAAAGGTGTTGTTGAACGTAAACGTGCCGGGACCGCTCGATCCCGGGTCCAGGATGTTGTATCGGGGGAGCCGGAAATCGCCGCCGAATTTCAAAGAGTGGTTTCCCATCTGCTTGTAAACCGTGGCCAGCCAGGTGGAGGTGTAGAAACGGTTGGGGCCCTTGGTAGAGCCCAACCGGGGAAAGTTCTCGCTGTCCAGGTTGAAGGTAGGCCAAGCCTTGAAGAACTGGTTCTGCGCGATGATGGGCGCCAGGCTCAGCGGCGCCGGGTCAAGCAACTGGCGCGGGTTCGATTTCATCTGCCAACGCATCGCGAGGCCGTATCGGAACGAGGCCACCCACGTGGGGGAGAAGGTAACCGTATGGTCGATCCCTAAGTTATCCATGTAGCGGTCGTCCTGGCCTATGTCGCTGTTGCCGTCTACCGGCCACGAGTTCACGCCAGGCATCATCACATCGGAATCCTGGATGCGCACCAGGTGGCTGTACCGCACGAAGAAGCGCTGCTTGTCGCTCACGAGCTGATCGACACGTGCCGTGTAGTTGCGCTGCTTGACGGCCACCAGGCCATCAACGGCCCAGTTGTATTTGCCGATCTGGACCGGCCCGGGCAGGTTGGGCGGTGCGTAAGCCTTCACCACTGCGGCGCCGGTCGGGTCGATGCGCGCCGCCGGAATCTTGTTGTTCGGGAGCAAAGTGCGGGTGGCGCTGGACCCGCTGCCGACCGTGCTCCAGGGGTCGTAAATTTGGACGTAGCCGGTGCCCAGCGAGTTCAGCGTCTGGGAGAAGTCGCCGCTGCGCTCCAGTTCCGTGGGGACGCGCGCCTGGCGAAACAGGTCGCGCTTGTCGTCGTCGCGCTCGTAGGCCAGGCTGAAGAACGTGCGGTTCCGGCCATTGTAGAGCTTAGGCAGATACACGGGGCCACTGAAGCTGAAGCCCACCTGGTTGTAGCTCACCGGGGGCTTCGGGTACCCCAGGCGGTTGTTGCTCCAACTGTTGGTGTTCAGGGCCGCCCACCTCTTGTAGTCGTAGAGCGTGCCGTGCACTTGATTGCCGCCGCCGCGCGTGGTGATGCTGATGGCGCCGCCGTTGGAGTGGCCGTAAGCGGCATCGAACATGGTGGTGTGCACCTTCATCTCATCCACCGAATCCGCCGTGGGCACGTAGATAATGATGCCGCCGCTGCGCGCGATGGTGTTGGGCACGCCGTCCACGATCACCTCGTTATTGCCGCTGATCCCGCCGCCGCCCGCGATGCTGATTCCCGACTGCCCGTTGCTGGTATAGGTGCCGCCGGAGGCGTCCACCGCGGCGTCCAATGAGATGTTGTTCAGCACGTTGCGGGTCAGGCTGACGGGCACGTTCTCGATGTAGGCGCGCTCCACCACCTGGCCAAGCTCGGGATTGGTAGTGTTGAGGGCCGTGGGGGCTTCCGTGACGGTCACGCTCTCGACCGCGGCGGCAATTTGCAGCACCAGGTCCAGCGTGATCTCGGTGCCCATGGATACGCGCACGTTGTGGCGTTCAATCTTCTGAAACCCGGGATGCTCCACGAACACCCGGTAGTCGCCCGGAAGGAGGAAGGGCACACGATAGTTCCCCTGGGCGTTAGTTTTGGTGCTGGAGGACGCGCCAGTCTCGGTATTGACTACCTTGACCTGAACATCGGGGACAACTGCGCCCGAGCTATCCGTAATGCGCCCCAAGATGGTCCCCTGAAATTCCTGCCCCAGCAGGCATGCGGCGAGCAGGCCGACGAGGACGAGGTAAGGACGAAGTCTCACAGAGCACCTCCGCTGGCGGGTGTTATCCGGGATGTCGATTTTGGACTCCCGGAGAAGTCAAGTATACACCCCGCTCCCTTCGGTGGCAACGCGCGGCGCCTGCGGGCCCAGCGCCCGTGCCGGGGAAATTGACGACTGCCGGACTGACTATTCCCGGCATTGGCAATGCAGAGGACCCTCAATAGATTTCTCTCCGTGCCTGTGCGCCTCTGCGGTGAGGGGTTCGGGCCGGCGTGAAGTCGCAGGCCTCGCTAGAATAGCCAGTCAGGAGGCCACATTGCGCCGCAGAGATTTCCTGGCCGGTCCGCTGGCGCTGGGCAGAGGGAAGGCGGGCGAGCCGTCCAGGCCGCGCCTGTTCGTAACCCGCTCCCGGCTCGAGCAGCTCAGGCGGAAGATTCCGACCTCGCACAGCGAACTGTGGAAGCTGGTTTTGGAGAACGCCGACGGCCTGCTGGACCGCATGCCGCCCTCCAATTACGAAAGCGAAAGCGCCATGCGTTCGGCCGGCCGCGGCATTCCCTGGCAGGCGCTGGTCTGGCTGATCACGGGCCAGCCGCGCTACCGCGATGGCGCGAAACGCTGGATGCTGCGCATCTGCGAGTATCCGCACTGGCAACAAGACAACGGCCTGGGGGGCGGCGAATGCCTCTTCGGGCTCGCAGTCGGCTATGACTGGCTGCACGATCAGCTCGAGGAGGGGGAGCGCAAGTTTGTCCGAGACAAGCTGGTGCGCCAGGCCGAAGCGCTGCGCAACGGGCCCCCGGTGCACCACGATCTGTGGCTGGCCAATCACAACCACGTCGAGCACCTGGGCCTGGCGGCGGCCGGATTCGCGCTGCGGGAGGAGGTTCCGCAGGCCGAGGCCTGGGTCCGCCAAGCCCATTCGACTTTCCGGAGGGCCCTGGAGTTCTCCAGCCGCGATGGCAGCTCCACCGAGGGGCATCAGTATTGGGCCTACTCGGCGGAAGCCATCCTGCGTTACGCGGAGCTGGCGCGCGATCTGCTCAACGACAACCTGTACCGGTACAAGTGGCTGGAGAGCCTGCCCAATTTCATCATTCACAGCACGCTTCCGGATTTCGACGCCGCCCACTGCGTCATGTCGTTCGGAGACTCGCACGTGACCTACGACTCGCACGGGCCGGCGCACATTCTATACCGGACCGCGGCCGAGTACCGGAACCACCACGCCCAGTGGTTGGCCGGCGAGATGCTGCGGCGCAGCGTGGGCCGCACGGCCTACTGCGGCTGGGCCAGCCTGCTGTGGTACGACGAGACGCTCCAGGCGGCTCCTCTGGCGGAGCTGCCCACTTTCCGGCACTGCCAGGACAGCGGCTGGCTGACCAGCCGCAGCGCTTGGGATCCGCGAGCCGTCATGGTGGGATTCAAGTGCGGGCCCATGCACGGGCACAAGGCTCAAAAATACTACGATGGCCGTTCCGGCGACACGCACGAGATCGGCGGGGGACACGGGCATCCGGACGTGAACAGCTTCCAGGTCTACGCCTATGGGAAGTGGCTGGCCATCGATCCGGGTTACGAAAGGCCCAAATGGACGCGCAACCACAACACTGTTCTAGTGAACGGCCAGGGGCAACTGGGCGAAGGCCAAACCTGGTTCAACCGCAAGGCCGTGCTGGAAGCGCGCGCCCGCAGCGCCATCCTCAAGGCGGAACACCACGCAGATTTCGATTACCTGCTGGGCGATGCGATGAACATTTATCCGCCGGCGGCTGGTCTGAGCAAGTTCCGGCGGCATTTCATTTACCTCCGGCCCGACTTCATCGTCCTGGTGGACGAGCTCGCTGCCAACCGGCCGTCCCGGTTTGAATGGCTGATGCACGCCCAGGAGACGGTGGAACCCAGCGGCGCCGCCAGCTTCGTGGTCAGGAATGGCCCGGTGGCCATGGACGTCGAATTCCTGCTTCCGGATGAGGTGGCGGCAAAGGTGGCGGGCAAGTTGCTGAGGGCCGAGGCCGGCCCCGCCACGAGTTGCTTGATTGCGGCGGTGCTGCACCCGCGCCACGCGGATGCGCGCGTTGCCATCGCGCGGCTCGAGTCGAGTCAGGATGCGCGGCTGGGGATCGCCCTGGAGGCCGGCGGCCGCCGGGCCACGCTGGAGCTCGACATCGCCAGGCAGAAGGTGACTGCGCGCTGGCATTGATGCAGCGGGCGGAACGCAGGCAGATGCCGTCGCCCGGAGCGGTCTGGCCGAGGGTATCACGCGCAGGGCCAATCAGGTAGCGGCTGTAATGCCTCAGAAGGCGTGAAAGAATGCCGGGGCAACTCGGGGACCTGCCCCACCGGATTTAAAGCTTCCAGCCCTCGCGGTATTCGCGGTACAGATACTGATTGGCTTCGGCGATGTTTGTGACCTTCATGTTTTGGGCGTCCCACTCTAGCGGCGGCGTGGTGTGGTCTTCCCTAAAATTCTTTCTGCTGACTCGTATCGCCACGGCGGCCACGCAAATGGCTTCCGCGCACGCGGCCGCATTCAAGAAATTGCCGGCCGACGGGCTGCCGCCTTTGAAGGCCTGTACCCATTCACTCTCCCCGCCGCCTCCACCGCGTCTGCCTTCCTGTGCCTGTTGGGCCGGCTTTTGAGCCAAGTATTCCCGCATCTTCTTCTCAGGAATGATCTGGTTGCCCAGGATGATTCCCTTGTCACCGACAAACATGGTTCCGGTGGCCGGCATTGGCTTTTCCTCCACTTCCAGTTCTTCAGGCGTCCAAGGCCGCATTCCGCCTTCGTACCAGTACAGGTAGAGCGGGGGCCACTGCCCGTGGGCGGGGAACTTGAAACGCACTCGACCGGCATAGGGGAAAGAAAAATCGTTCATTTTCACCCCGCTCACCTGATCCACGATTTCGCAGCTTGAGCTCACGTTTGCTTCGATGCTGGTCGGAGCAGGCAAATCGAGCGCCATGAATATCGGCCACAGGCTATAGTTGCCCATGTCCGCAATGCTGCCGCCTCCAAAGTCATACCAACCGCGAAAGACCGCATGGGTGTAACACGGATGATAGGGACGATCGAGCGCAGGCCCCAGCCATAGGTCCCAGTTGAAGCTCTTGGGGACCGGCGGTCTTTCAGTCGGGATGCTTTGCCATTGAGGCCAAAACGGCCGATCCGTCCAGTTATGCACTTCGCGAAGAGTGCCGATTGCGCCGTCCAATATCATATCTCTGACTGCGTTGATCGGGCTTCTCCAGGCCAGCAAGTGCGTCGCAACTCCGGTTTTGCGAGCGGTCTCGACTACTAACCTGGCCTCGTACACCCTGTTAGCAAGGGGCTTGTGAATAGCGACATGCTTGCCCTTCTTCATGGCCGCAATGGAGATGGTGGCATGATGATGGTCCGGGGTGATGATCTTGACCGAATCCAGGCCCTTTTCCTTCTCCAGTAACTCTCGAAAGTCCTCGTAGGACGAGCATCCCTTATAACTCTCGGATGACCGCTTCTTCGCATAGTAGGTCTCGATGATTTCCCGTGCCACTTCCCGGCCTGCCCGAATGCCTTGAACGCCCGCTCCCCAGTTAGGCTGTTCCAGGGCCTTGCGGATGCTGTCGCGGATTCCGGTCTTAGACCAATCCACGTAGTTCGTGTTGTCTCTTTCAGGATCACAGACAGCGACGATCTGTACTTCGGGGTTAGTGACCAACCTCAAGAGTTCCCTTATTCCTTGAGTGCCGCAACCGATATAGGCCAAGGTGAGTTTATCGCTGGGAGCGACGAAGCCTGACCCGCCGAGTACGTGTCGTGGAACAATACTGAATGCGACAGTCGCGGCTGCGGGGGCGAGAAACTCGCGACGGTTAGGACTGTCTTCAGGTGTCATTGTATTATCTCCTTTGCTGAGCGCGCTGGAAAGGATCGAAGCCGGAATTCCCGTTTTGGCCTGCCGGCTTCATCCAAGTATACAGGACATCGCCGAAATCGACTTCGCCCGGATCGGGATCTGGCAGCATCGGGTGGTAGTCCGAATCGTCCTGTGCAAGCACCGCGTTGAAGAATTCGCGGAAGAACTTAATCTGTTGCTTGTCTTGCGTGAGAAGCGCAAGCTCGATGTGCTGCCGGACAGCTTCATCGTCCCAGTAGCCGGTAGCTTGGGCGAGGGCCTTGAGCTCGGATCCCTAAAATGCGTACCGGAATCCCAACTCGACGCTGCGCGGCAGGTTCCTCTGAGTAATCGGCACGACGCCGAACAGGTTCGAGGACGGAGTCGTATTCGGGGAGCTGAAAATCGGGGTATTGCTCACGTTGAACGCCGATACTTTGAACTGCAAGCGGTGTCCTTCGTGAATCTGGAAACTGCGGATCAGAGTCACGTCGGCCTGCGGCGCCGAATGCGTGCGGATGGTGGAGCTGCGCATCTTGGCGGTGCGCAGTGTGTCGGAGGGCCGGACCACCCAAATGGAAGGCGAGGTATCGAACCAGTGATTCAGCGTCTGCCCGCTCGAGAGCTTCGGGTCGCCGTAGATGTAGTAGCCACCGGGGTAGGATACGGGAATACCCTTCTGCAGAGTGCTCAGCCAGTTAAAGGCCCACCCGCCGATGATGTGGGACAGGACACCGTGGTTCAGCCATTTCTGTTTCGGACCCACGGGAAAGTCGTAGGTGCCGGAGATCACGAGACGCTGTGGCACATCGAAGTCCGTCAGTTCTCGCGATGGCCTCGGGTCCTGCGGGTTCTGGAACTCCGTAGTTTGCATGGTCTTCGATGCCGTATAAGAAACCAGCGCCGAGAGGCCGCGGCTGAAACGTTTCTCGACTTTCAACTGGAACGCGTTGTACCAGCTCCCGCCCAGGCTCTGCGCGCCTTCCGTGATCGATGTGAACTGGGGGATGGGAACGATCAGGTTACGGCGTTGAATCGTGCTTTGCGCGCCGCGCGAGGTGCTGGACGGCAGGATGCCGTAGAACGGATTAGCAACCGCCTGCGAAAGGTATGGGGTGCCTTGCGCAAGCTGCTCCGGCGTGAGCACGTTGATGTCTTTGCTCACCTGGAGCTTGCTGGTCCGGCTGCCGACATAGGCAGCGTCCACCAGCAGACCCGGGATGATCTCGTACTGCAAGCCAAACGAGAACTGCCAGACGTAAGGGATGCGCCGCTGCGGATCGTAGAACGTGGCGGCGTCACCCACCTGCGTGGAGAGTCCCCCCTGCGGTCCGGCCGGCTGGAGCAGTCCACCCGGGAACGGATTGGTGAGTGTGTTAAACGGCCGGTAGTCGGCAGTGGCGGTTTGGGCGGTGGTGGTGCGTGCGAAGCCCAGGCTGCCACCGTAGTCGGAGGTGGGCAGGAAGTAGCGGCCCACACCGCCTCTGAAGACCAGCGCCTTCGTGTTCAGTACCCTGTATGCCACGCCCAGGCGAGGCTGCCAGGCATTCCGGTCGGGCTCAAAGGCGCCGCACGGCTGGCCATTGATCCCGGCGAACAGCAGGCCTCCCCGCAGGTCCAGGCCGGGCACGGTGTAAGGGCTCTTGGCGCTGAAATCGAAGCCGCGGTTCTGCCGGTTATAGCGTTCCACGGCTGGGGTTTCGTAATCCCACCGCAGCCCCAAGTTGAGAGTCAGCCTTCGATTTACCTGCCAATCGTCCTGGAAGTACAGTACCGGGTAGTGCCAACTTGTGTAGGGAGTGGCGTTCAGAGTAGCGGAACCGTCGCTCATGTACCCGAGCAGGAACGAGCCGATGGCGTTGCCCGTCCCCTTGTCATCCACCTGCGGGTTGGCGCTGGTCCAGCCACGCGTGAACGAATAGCTGCCGCCTCCGTTCTTGCGCCCGAAGCTGGCGAAGTGCTGAACGCGGTATTCTACGCCGGCCTTCACCGAGTGCGCGCCCATGTTCCGCAGCAGTGATCCCTGGGCGGTCCAGGTTTCGCTAGGCAGCACGTCTTTCTCGTCAATGCTGGTGCCGATGTAACTTTCGAAGTTGAACAGCGGATACTTTCCCGGCAACTGTAACTGGCTGGTCACCGGCAGGCCGAGATAGGAGAGGTCCTGGGGCTCGTAGATGCTGGTGTACACAAAGCGGTTGAAGCCGAGACGTCCGCTCAGAATGGTACGGGGGCTCAATGCGCCGACCACGTCGAACACACCACCGTCGTTACGGCGCGAGGCATGACTGATCTGCTTGGCCGGGGTGTCCCAATCGTAGGGATTCTTGCGCCCGCCATCGCGGAAGTTACGGTCCCAGCGGCCGTACATGCGCCAGCGTTGGTTGATGTTGTGGTCGATGCGCGCGATCACGTTGTAGTAATCGGTGAGTGACCCCGCCTGTCCTGCGAAGTAGTTATTCGCATGCGTCACCGCATCGCCGGTTTGGTTGGGGAGCGGGATATCCTTCAGCACGGCGAGCGCAATCGGCACGATGCGGGCTGAGGGAACAAGATTTCCCGAAAAGGGGGTCCGCAGGTATTGCGGGTTCGTCAGAGACACCGCCTTGCTCTTGTCGAACGCCGGATTGGGCGTAATGGTCAGAGGATCGAACATGGTGTACAGCTTGCCGGCGGTGGTGAGTGTCTGCGAAAAATCGCCGGTGCGCTGCTCCGGCGTGGGAACCGAGCCGATGGCCGGCTGCGGCTGAAAGTCGCGGTACTTCTCCATGGAGAACATGAAGAAGGTGCGTTCCTTCCCCCGGTACACTCTGGGGACGTAGACCGGACCGTCCAATTCGAATCCGTATTGATCGATGAATCCGCCCGGACGCGGCTGGCCAGTGGCGTTATTCGAGTACTGGTTCGCTTCGAACCGGGACCGCCGCATATACTCGTAAGCCGCGCCGTGGAGACTGTTGGTTCCCGGCTTGATGGACAAGCTGATCACGCCGCCGCCGGTGCGCCCGTACTGCGCGTCGTAGGTGTTGGTCTGGATCTTGAATTCCTGCGTCGCTTCCACCGGCGGGACGTATGCTACCTGCTGGACGGAGCCGTAGTTAGCGACGGCGTTGTTGGGGACTCCATCCAATTGAATCTCGTTCATGCTGTGCTGGCCGCCGTTGATGGAGAAGTCGTTGATCGAACCGTTATCGAACGGGCGGAAATAGGTCAGCGAACTTCCGGAATACTGCACGCCCGCCGCGATATTCACAAGCTCGAACGGATTGCGGCCATTGAGTGGCAGGTCCGTCACCTTGCGGTTGTCGATGACCTGGCCGCGGCTGCTGGTGGACGTCTCCAGCAGAGGGGCCTCGGCCACCACGGTGACCGTGTCGGACATCTGTCCGATTTCGAGGACCACGTTGATCTCGATCCGGTCGTTGATGCGCAGCTCGAAGGGACCCCGCTCGAATGACTTGAAGCCGGCTTGCTGCACCTGCAACTTGTACTGGCCCGGCAACAGGTAGGACGCCACATAGCGACCCTGCTCGTTGGACACGGCATCCACCGATACGCCGGTGCCGATGTTGGTTACCGTCAGGCGTGAGCCGGGCACGGCGGCGCCGGACTGGTCAGTCACTGCGCCGACCAAGGTCGCCCGGTATTCCTGGGCGCTGACCAACGTGGCACAGGCCAAACCTGCGATAGCAGCGAATATGCGAGAGCGCATAGACAAACCTCCTCCCCCCTGGATTCAGCCAGGATTTCCATTTTGCCTTCCCGGCCACCAGCCAGTATACATCCAATCACCTCTGTTGGGGCCGTTTTTTCATGGTTTCCCTCCCCAGCGACTGCGGCGACCCAGGAAGGGGCCAGCTCTGCCTCCTCCGAGTACCTAGAAACACGTCGGCACCGGCAGCGCCGGGGTGCCCTCTGGGCCCCGCCGCACCATCGCTCCGAAGAGGTTGTGGGCCATCACGCTCAGCTACAGCCGTACCTCGTTGGAGCGGAAGCGGGGGCAACACAGAAGAGAGCTGAGCGGGGTATACATCCGCTGGCCGGTTTACAGGCCGGCGGTCGCTCGACTGCGCCTAGAATGAAGAGTGGCTTGGATCGGAAGAGAACCTCGAGCCAGCCAGTGGAGTGAAATACGATGAAGAGCGCGGAAGCGTATTCTCGCCGGGAGTTGCTGATTGCCGCCGGGCTGGCCGCGGCCGCCACCGCGGGCCGGGCCGAGCAGGCGCGTCGAATCCCGGTGATCGACTGCCATACACATGCGGGCACGGGCGCCACGCTGACCGATCCCTGGACTACCATCGCCGATCCGCAGGAGATCCTGCGGCGCAACAAGGAAGCCGGCATCGACAAAGCGTGCATCTTCCCCATTTCCCACGACACCTTCGAGGAGGCGAACCGCGAGATTGCGCAGATCGTGAAGCGCTACCCCGGGCGATTCATCGGCTTCGCCAAGCACGACCCGGTGAACGAGAAGGGCCGCATCCGTGCGATGCTGCTGCGCGAGTGCCGCGACCTGGGGCTGCGGGGACTGAAACTGCACGTCAAGCCCACTCCGGAAGTTCTCGACACGGTGGCTGAGCTGGGGATCCCCGTACTCTGGCATCCCGGCCGCATCGCCATGTTCGACGATATCGCCAAGGCCTACCCCACGGTCGATCTGATCCTGGCCCATTTGGGCAGCGATCTCTCGAGCGATTGGAGGGAGCACCTGGCGGGCATCGAGATGGCCCGGCGTTATCCCAACGTCTACCTGGACACCGGGGCGACGGTGCTGACGCGTTACCTGGAGCAGGCTCTCAAGGAAGTGGGGCCGGAGAAAATCATCTTCGGCTCGGACGAGCCCGAGGTGGACTGCCGCCTGGAGATCTTCAAGATCCGCGTGCTGAAACTGCCGAAGCAGCAGGAGGAGATGATTCTCGGCGGCAACATCCAGCGGCTGCTCGGCAAGTACAAAGGAGGCGCGTCGTGAAAAAGGAAACGCGCCAGCCGCTGGTGATTGACTGCCATGCCCTGGTGGGCGCGGGGAGGACTTGGGCCGATCCGGAACGGGAAGTCGATTACGACTTGAACCTGCTGTTGGAGCGGGGTGCGGAGGCCGGCATCGACCGGCACTCCGTGATGCCGCCGCGCAACCACAGCTACACGGAAGCCAACCGGCAGGTGGCCCGGATCTGCGAAAAGCACGCCGGCAGGCTGATCGGCTTGGCCGCGCACAGCCCGCAGCGCGAGGCCGGCCGCTTGCGGCAGATGCTGGTTGAAGAGGTCAGGTCGATGGGCCTGCGTGGCGTGAGGTCCGACGGGCATCCCACGCGGGAACTGCTCGATGCGGCGCTCGAGCTCGGCATCCCGGTCCTCTACTACCCGAAGCCCGACCGCGGGCAGCCACTGGGCAGGTATTACCACATGCTCGCCACCGCCTACCCCAAGGTGAATTTCATCCTTCCGCACCTGGGCCAGTTCCGCTCGTTGAGCTGGCCGGCGCACATGGAGGCGCTGGATCTTGCCAGGCGCTACTCCAATGTATATGTCGATACATCCGGCGTGGGCAGTTTCAAGTACCTGGAGATGGCTGTGCGCGAATTGCCGCCGGAAAAGATCCTGTTCGGCGCCTGCGCGCCGGAACTGGACCCGCGCGTGGAAAAGCACGCGCTCGAACTGCTGAAGCTCCCGCCCGACCGTTACGCCAAGGTGGCCGGACTGAACATCCTGCGGCTACTGGGCAAGCAACTGTAAGAGCCGGTGTGCTTGACCGGCTGGACCTCACTTGCTTGCGGGGCGCTGTTTGAGCTGCTCGATCCGTTTTGCGATCTTCTCCCGGATCGCCGTGAGCTCCTCCGCATTTCGCGAGAACGCCCGGACATCGACCACCATGCTCCTGGCGGCTTCGTCGGCGAAGCGCTCGTCCCCCAGGGACTTCAGCAGCCACAGGTACTCGTAATCCTCGATGCCTTCCCGCAGCAGTTCCAGGCGAATCGACGAGACCGGGCCGTCCACGTTGTTCTGGCCCGTGTGTCTGCGCACCCTGCTCCCCGGATAGATGAGCGACCCCTCGCCGTTGAGGATGTTGCCGTTGCTGCATAGAAAGCCGCTGAGGTAGGTCACCGGGTTCAACCACGGGTCCGGCGTTTGAGACCAGAAATTCAGCGCCCAGTAAAGAATGCCCTGCATGCCGTAGCGCCAGGTGATCCAGGGCACCATCACCGGCTCCATCGCGGAGGCATCGATGAAGTAGTTGGGCTGAGGATAGACCTGGTCGCAGGAAATGTACCATGTGATCTCGCCGCCCTTGGCCTGTTCCCTGCGGATGGCGTCCTTGACCGCCAGCCGGTTCAGTTCATTGCCGTGCACCGAGAAGTAGTTCGCATAGCCCGTCAGCGGGCCCCATTCCGGGTTGCCTCCCGCAGGCGACTTGGTGACCAGAAAGGGCACCCCCGGAGCGGCCTCGTGAACCAGCTCGGCCCATTTCCGCGTGTCGGCGAAGGCTTGTGCCGTGTTGGGCTCGTCGATCGGGCTGTTGAACACCAACCGGTTCAACCAGCCGTGGTTCCTGTAATACTCGGCCACTTGGCTGAGATAGGCTTTCACGCGCGCGTTGAGCGCATCCGAGAACGCCGGGCGCCGCCCCTCCCCGGTCAGTTCCCTGGGCGCGGCCTCCAGGATCACGCGCTTGGTGTGCCACTGGTTCATGTACAGGTCGTAGGCCTGCTCGTCGAATCGCAGCGTGATGGTGTCGCCCGCCTGTTGAATCTCCGGCTGGAGGCTTTCGTTGAACCACGGCTCCATGCGGTTTTCGTAAAGAAAGGCATGGTACTTTCGCAGCAGCGCCTTGGCATCGGGCGAGCGCGGCTGCACGTCGTGGAAGGTCGCAAGCTGCCGGCTGGAAACGCCCATGTAGGTGATCAGGTGAGTTTCGGCCGGCAGGGCGAAATCGTAAACCTTCAACTTGAGTCTCAGCTCGTCCACCGGGCTGCCGTTCTGGGTGATGCGGACGCTGCCCGCGTAATCTCCGGCCGGAATGTCGGCGGGCGTCACCACGTCGATCCAGATGCCGCGGTTCCTGACCGTGGTGCGAAACTCGGCCGCCATGCTGAAGGGATCCGTCAGGGGCGCCAGCGCGTCCGGCCAGAACCCGGTGCTGCTGCCCGGGCTCGACTTGCCGTAGCACAGGATGGCGTGCTCGACGTACAGCCGCAGCCGGTCGCGGGTGATCCGGCCCTTCTCCGACACCAAGTCGCTCGCTTCGACAAAGAACCCGGAAGCCGCTCTGTCGGAGCGGGTGGGCGGCGGGGGCGCGGTCACGATCACCTGGAATGGAACGTGCTCGTTCTTCGCGCCGCTGATGGAGACCGTCTTCGTCTGCCTGTCCCAAACCAGGTTGGAGGCTTGCGGCCGCTCGTCTGGCCGCACTTTATGAAGGCTTGGCGCAGCCCACACTTCCACCCCTCCGGTCTGGGCGGTCGAAATCACGGCTGACAGGAAAATGAGCAAAACAACAAGCATCGAATCCGACTCCTTGCGGTCGCCTATGGATGGTACCACAACGTACTTCAAGTGCCGGCAGGAGTGCTGACTGCGCAGGCCGGGGGCCTGCGCCACCTTAACAACCTACCAGTGCGGTGGGGCAGGTCCCCGGCCTGCCCTGGCATTCTTTCATAGCTTCTGAAGCATTACAGCACGCTGGGGAAGGCGTCAGCAGGAACCCAGCAGTCAGGAGCAGAATGGAGAGGTACGAACAAGCAGACATTCGACTGGAAGGACATCCACGATGTTTCATAAGACGACGGTTCTGATGTGCGCCCTGGCCCTGGCCGGCACGAGCGCACCCGCATCGGAGCGCGTCCGGTGCCCCGCCACGGCGGACAACTGGGTCGAGTCCCCGCCCTGGGATCCGCACGCCCGCGAGTCCCGCAACCATGGCTCCGATCAGCAGTTGATCGTCAACAGCCGCAACAGCTTTGCGCTGCTGGCTTTCGACCTCTCGGCTGCCAAGGGCCTGCGCATCGAGAAGGCTACTCTCCGCGTGCGCCGCAAGCCTGACCCAGTTCCGCTGACCATGGTCGGCATCTCGACCATCAGCGGCTCTGGTCCGTGGGCCGAGGGGGAAATGAACTACTCCTTTGCGCGGAAGGGCCAGCCGTGGTCCTACCCCGGCTCGGATCTGGCCGACGTGATCTTCGGCCTGGGGGGCAGTCTCTACGCCTACGTGAAGGCGCGAGATGCTGGGGATGGCTGGTATGAGATCGACGTGCCCCCGCAAATCGCGACCGCCCTGGCCGTCGGCGACCAGTTCGGTCTCATGCTGACCGACGAAAAGGGGCAGACCCGCACGCGCCACAGCATCAGCAGCCGCGAAAGTGGCGACCCGCCGGTCCTGATGGTCGAGGGCTCGCGGGCAACCTCCGTGCCCGGCCGCGTGCGGGCCCTGGCGCCGCGCTCCATCGAGGCGCTCGGCCGCACTTCGCTGCGGCCCGGCAGCGCCATCCTCCGCCTCGGTGGCGCCACCGCTGCACATTACGACCTGCGCTACTCGGAATCCCGCATCACCGCGAACAATTTCGGCGTCGCCTCGCCCGCGCCTCGCTGGATGCTGGACCCGCTAGCCCCCAAGCCGAACCCGCTGGCGACCTCCAATGCGCTTCACGACGAAGTGGATGCCGTCGTGGAGGGGTTGCAGCCCGGCAAGCGGTACTACTTCGCGGCGCGTGGCGCCAGCGCTACGGGACAACTCGGCCCTGTCAGCCCGCTGGGGAGGGTCCGGGCCTTGGCGCGCACCTGGCCCTCGCTGCCCGCGCGCCCCGCGGCCAGCGCCCCTGCACCGGCAGAAGCCGCCGGGCCGGTGAAGGTCTGGTCCTTCTCCGAACTGCACAAAGTCAATCCCCAAACTGGAGCGCTGCTGGAAAAAGGTCCCATCTGGACGGGGGAGGTCAAGCTGACGGGCGCCAGGAACGAGTTCGTGGCCTTCCAGGTGGCCATCGAAAGCGACAACCCGATCAAGGACATCGCGGTCACGGTCGATAAGCCCCTCTTCGCCGAATGCAAGCTGCCGCCCGTCTTTCAGAAGACCGGCGCCGTGCAACTCTACCGCGAGTGGATGGTGCCGGACGATAAGGACACCAGCGCGGCGCGCCCCTGGTACCCCGATCCTCTCATCCCGCTGAGCGGCACATTCGATCTTCCGGCCGCCGATAACGGCGTCCCCCGCCAGCGCGTGCAGCCGGTCTTCGTCGATATCTACATCCCGCACGATGCCGCGCCGGGTGTTCACCATGGAAGCATCGCCGTGCGCGCCGGCGGCCGGCTGCTGCGCAGCATCGCGGTGGACGTTGACGTGCTGCCCTTCGTCCTGCCGGACAACCTGAACTTCACCGTGGACCTCAACGCCTACGGCGGCGTCAATTCCGGCTACAACATCGCGCGCGGCACCCCCGAGTACCACAAGCTGCTCCAGGCCTACCACCGGGTTGCGCACCTGGACCGGGCCAACCTGGACGTCCTCGGCTACTCCCACTCCGGTACCACCGAACCCGACCAGACCCCGCCGCTCAGCGGCGAAGGCGCCGATACCAAGGTCGTAAGCTGGAAAGACTGGGACGCGCACTTCGGCCCGCTGGTCTCGGGGTCGGCATTCGCCGACCTGCCCCGCGCCTCCGTCCCAGTGCCCATCATCTATCTGGCGCTGTTCGAAAACTGGCCCGGCGACCTGCGCAAGTCCTATAAGTGGAATATCGCCGAGCGTCCGAAGACCGCTGCCGAGTACCAGCAGCTCATCAGCCGCCACGCGCTGGAATCCGGCCCCATCGAAGAGGGCTTCCCGCGCGACTACCAGGACCGCTTCTCCGCCGTAGCCCGCCAGTTCGCCGAACACCTCCGCGAGCGCAACTGGAAGAACACCAAGTACCAGATCTTCTTCAACGACAAGTATTACTACAAGGACCCCACTCGCAGCCGCGCCGCCAACGGCGTCTCCTGGTGGCTGCTGGACGAGCCCAACCATCGCGACGACTACCGCGCCCTCAGCTTCTTCGGCTGGCTGGGCACGCGCTGGCTCAAAGAGTACCCGGACGTGCCGCTGGTCTTCCGCACCGACATCAGCTACGTGGAATTCATCCGCGACCAGCTTGCCGGCCTGATCGATCTGGACTGCACCAGCCAGCATTTTTTCACCAAGAACCGGTACCTGATGGACAACCGTAACCGCTTCGGGCGTACTTACTGGAACTACGCCACCACGAACCACCCGCGCGAAACCAACGTTGGCATGCGGGCGTGGTGCTGGCGCGCGTGGGTCACCGGCGCCGATGGCATCGTGCCGTGGAACACCGTCCGGGGCATGGAAGCCTGGGAGCGCGCCGAACCGCTCACTGTTTTCTACGTGGGCAAGAAGTTCGGTCTCGACGAGCCCTTCGGCTGCCTGCGGCTGAAGGCTTTCCGCCGCGGCGAGCAGGACGTCGAGTACATGATTCTGCTGGCCCGCAGGAAGGGCTGGGACCGCGAGGCCGTGGCGCGCGCGGTTGCCGGAGCGCTGGATCTCTCCGAAGAGGCGCGCCGCCAACACGAAGAGGACGCCGGCGCAATCCGCTTTGACCGCATCGCCGATACGCAACTGGACCAACTGCGCCTGCGCGTTGCCGCCGCACTGGTCAAGTAGAGCCCGGTCGATCACCAGGTAGCGCGAGCGAGCTGTCCCTCCCAATTCTTGCCAATGGTAGGGCGGGCGCCCTCGCCCGCAGCCCGACCCCCTGGTCGGGCTGGGCGCGGCCAGGGGGCCGCGTGCGGTCCAGGGGGACCGCCCTACTCCAGAGCATACCGTCACATCTTGAGTGGGACAGCACACCAGCGAGCTAGCGTCTGGCCCTCAGGTATATCCTTTCTATGAGGTAAGGGAACAGCATATGAGTTCCAAAGCAAAGCTGGTTTTAGTCTGCATCATCTGTTCGGCGCTGGCGCTGTCCGGGGCCGCGCCGCCGGTCTCCAACCGCGCTCCGGCGGTAAACGATATCGGCTATCTGCCGGCCGACGGCTCGACCGTCGGCACCAACCCGCCCGCGCTGGCCTGGCTGCCGGAGCCGGAGGCGGAGGCTTATGCCGTCCAGCTTGCGCGCGACAAGGCGTTCCGCAGCGGCGTCGTCACCGCTCTCCGGACGCCGTATGTCCTGTACACGCATACCGCAACCCTGGCTGTCGGAACATGGTGGTGGCGCTACGCCTGCCTGGACGGTCAGGGCAATCGTTCGGACTGGAGCCAGGCCCGCCGCTTTACCATCGCCCCAAACGCCCAGCCGTTCCCGCGGCCCGCTGAGGACTTGGTCCGTCAGCGGCTGCCCGCAAAGCACCCTCGCCTGATGATGCGCCCGGAAGAGCTGGCGATGCTCCGCCAGGCGCGGCTAGGACCGCAGAAAGCGCGCTGGGAAGAGCTGGTCAGAGCCGCTGAGGAGTATCTCAAAGCACCCCTCACCCCCGAACCGCCGCCCTGGACCGATGGCAAGTGGAACGCTCCGGAGTGGAGCCGCAATTTCCGGGAAACCACCAGGGCCGTGGAAATGGCCGAGACCCTGGCCTTCTGCTACCTGCTGTCGGGCGACCAGCGATACGGCGAAGGCGCGCGCCGCTGGCTGCTGCATTTTGCTGCCTGGAATCCGGCGGGCTCGACCAGCATGGACGTCAACGACGAAGCCGGCATGCCGATCCTCCATATCACTTCGCGCGCTTACGACTGGGCCTACGAGGCCCTCAGCGACGAAGACCGCTCCACCATGCGCAAGATGATCCGCTTCCGCGGCGAGGAAGCCTACAACTGGTTGCACGACCAGCCCTTCGAGCAGAAGGCTTACAACAGCCATGGCGGGCGCATGTGGCACTTCCTGGGCGAGGCCGCCATCGCCTACCACGGAGAGGTGCCCGAGGCCAAGAAATGGCTCGACTATGCGCTGTCCATCTTCTGGGGATGGTATCCCTCCTATGGCGACGAAGACGGCGGTTGGGCGCAAGGCTACTCGTACTGGTCCAGCTATGTCAACCGCTCCACCTGGTGGCTGGATGCTCTTCGCGCCGGCCTGGGCATCGACGGCACCGAGAAACCCTTTTACAGAAACGTGGGGCTTTTTCCGATGTACATCGCCCCGCCCAACGGCGCGCTGGTCGGCTTCGGCGACTTCGCCGAGAGCGAGCCGAACCCGCGAGCGGCCGTGCCGGTGTCGTATTTCGGGCGCATGCGGGGCGTGCCGGAGTGGCAGTGGTTTGCCGAGGCCTGGGGGCGGGGCGGCGGCGAGACCGGCCCCATCGGCTTTATCCGTGACGCCCGTCCGGACCCGCCCAAGGTCACCGCACGCCCACCTTCGAGCTGGCCGCAGGCCAAGTGGTTCCGCGGCGCCGGCTGGGTGACGCTCCACTCCAGCCTCATGTCCCCGCCGGACAACGTTCAGGTCATGATGCGGGCCGCGCCGCTGGGCAACATCAGTCACAGCCACGCTGACCAGAACGCCATTGTGCTGGGCGCCTACGGCTCGCCTCTTTTAGTCAACACCGGCATTCGGCCCTGGTACGGCAGCCCGTTCTGCAAGGAGTGGTATTGGACCACCAAGGCCCACAACGCGCTGGAGATCGATGGCCAGGGCCAGCCCAAGACCGCGGCCGCCACCGGCAAGTTCGTGGTCTTCCAGCCCGGCAACGACTTCGACTACGTCGTGGGCGACGCCACGCCGGGATACGGACCCAACGTCGAAAGGTATCGCCGCCACCTGCTGTTCTTCAAACCGGACGTGCTGCTGGTGGTGGACGAGGTCAAGGCCGCCAGTCCTGTCTCCTTGAAGTTCTGGCTGCACGGGCGCGCGCCGTTCACCATCGATCCTTCCAGCGGCCGCGTGGAGCTGACCTTCGGGAAAGCCTCGCTGGCGGGCTTTCTGCGCTCCCCCGGCGGAGTCGAAATCCTCCAGACCGACAAGTACCCAATCCCCCCGGAACAGGGACGCACCCGCCCCGAGTGGCACCTCTCGGCGGAAACCAATCAGAAGTACGCCGAAGCCCGCTTCATCGCGGTTCTCGGCGTGGGGAAAGCGGGAGCCACCATCGCCCTCGACAGCGTCGAGGACCTCTCATCCGGCAATACAATTCGAGTGCGCTTCCGCCGCGCCGGCCAGCCCGTCACCGTATCGTTTGATGTGACCGCGCCGGCGGTGAAAGTGGATTGAAAGCCCGGTTCGGGACGGTGGGCCGCGCGGTGAGATCTGGCGGAGGAAGAGGGATTCGAACCCCCGAGTGAGTCACCCCACTAACGGTTTTCAAGACCGCCGCCTTCGACCGCTCGGCCATTCCTCCGCTTTCAATCTACCCGAATTCCCCCGCCCCTGCAACGACTGCCCCTGCCCTGTCTATCTCAGTAAGCGCGGATGTCGTAAACTCGGTTCAGAGGCCTGGAGTGCGCGGCAGGAGAGCAGTTAAGCTGGATTTCTCATCGGACCACGGGTCTGATGCAGTTGTGGCGCGGGCTTCAGCCTGCCGCGTCGAGACTCGTCTCGACGCGATTGCTCCACTGCGCCACTGACAGCATGTCTCGGCACGAGTGCCGAGACGGCAGCCTGGAGAGGCTGCGCCACGAAGTTGAGTGCGTACTCAGGGTCCCGCACGATGAGAAATCCGGGTTAAGCTGGACTCACATGGGGACGAGACCCAATGAGTGAGCGGGAGACTGGTTACGCCGCCTCCGCGGCTACCCTCGGCGCGGCAGTCATCATTGCGCACCACGTGGCCGCCAAAGCCACGCGGGAGGCCCTGTTCTTCTCCAGCTTCCCGGCCACTTCTCTGCCTGTAATGACCATCGGAGCTGCGCTGTTCTCGATCGCTCTCGTGTTGCTCACCTGCCGCGCCATGACTGCTGTCGGTCCCTGGCGGCTGGTCCCCGGCGCCTTCTGGGCCAGCGGGCTGTTGCACCTGGCCGAATGGGCGCTGGTGTATCGTTTCAAGAGCGCGGTGGCGGTGGTGTTCTATCTCCACTTCGCCGGGCTGAGCGCCGTGCTCATCTCCGGGTTCTGGTCAATGGTGAACGAGCGCTTCGACCCACACACCGCTAAGAGGCGGATGGGGCAGATTGTGGGCGCCGCGACCCTGGGCGCCCTGATCGGCGGCCTGCTGGCGGAGCGCATCGCTGCGATTCTGACGGTGCCTTTGATGCTGCCGGTTCTCAGTGTGATGCACTTGTCCTGCGGGTGCATACTGAGAATGCTCACACCGCCGGCCAGGAGTTCCCGGCCACCGGGCGATGAGCCCTTGGCGGAGCGACAGCCCCGGCCATTGACATCGGAAGATGGCGCGGCATTCTCCAGCGCGGCAGTCGGCGGCTTTCGAGCCACTGCCCGCCTCCTGGCAGGACTTCCGTATCTGCGCCACCTGGCGCTTCTGGTGCTCCTCGGCGCCGCCAGCCGCGCCATGATCGATTACGTTTTCAAGGCCCAGGTCCAGCAAGCCGCCGCCTACGCCCAGGAGGGCCTTCAGCGCTTTTACGCTTTGTTTTACGCTGCCGTCAGCCTGATCGCATTCGTGATTCACATCGCCGCAACGCGCTTGCTCCTGGAGAAATCGGGGCTTGGGACAACCGTGAGCACCCTTCCGGCAACAGTCACATTAGGAAGCTTGGGCGCATCGATCTGGCCGGGGCTTGCCAGCGCAGCCGTCGCACGCGGCTCGGAAAATGTGGTTCGCAGCTCCGTGTTCCAGTCGGGATACGAGTTGTTCTATACTCCGGTGCTCCCGGCCGAGAAGCGTTCCGCAAAGCCGCTCATCGACGTGGGGTTTGACAGGCTTGGCGACACGCTTGGCAGCGCGATCATCCGCAGCCTGTTGTGGCTGATCCCCGGGACAGCCCAGCCGGCCATGCTGGGAACGGCGGCGGGAGTAGGTTTGTTGGGGATCTGGATTGCCCGGCGACTGGATCGCGGATACGTCGGAGTGCTTGAGAAGAGCCTGCGGACTCGCGCGCTGGAGCTGGATTTGAAGCACGTCGAGGACAAGACCACCTGCGCCACCGTGATGCGCACCATGGTGGAGTTGGACCTGGGTCCCCGCCCGCGCCCTGAGCGCCGCGAAGATCGGCCGCCTACACCGCTGGAACCCTTCCCACGGCGAATCACCGAGCTGCGCTCCGGCGATCCGGTCCGGGTCCGCAAGGCTCTTGAAGAGGGCACCCTGACCCCGCGCTGGCGGCGCACGTGATTCCACTGCTCGCCCGGGATGAGGTTGCCGAGAACGCAGTGCGAGCCCTGCGGCGTGCCGGGCCTGGCATTACGGGCCAGCTCATTGACGTGCTGCTCGATTCCAGCGAGGAGTTCGCCGTTCGCCGCCGCATCCCCAAGGTGCTGTCCGCCTTCGCCTCCGGAACTGCGGCGGACGGCCTGCTGCTGGGCCTGAAAGACGAGCGATTCGAGGTCCGCTTCCGGTGCGCTAAAGCGCTGGCAGCCATCCTCCAGAAGAAGCCGGGGCTTCCCCTGGCCAGCGATCGTGTGTTCGTTGCCGTCTCCAGGGAGCTCGAGCTGGGCAAGAACCTTTGGGAGAATCACCGCCTGCTGGACGGCGGCGAAGAAGATGAACTACTGGGGGGCCGCGCCACCCGCGGCCTGGAGCACGTATTCACTTTGCTCTCCCTGGTCCTGCCGAAGGAGCCTCTGCGCATCGCGTTCCATGCGTTGCAGACGGACGATGAACTTCTGCGGGGAACGGCACTCGAGTACCTGGCCAGCGTCCTGCCTCCGCCCATCCAAGAGCAGTTGTGGCCTTTCCTCGAAGCCAAACGCCCCGCCGAGCGCGCGCTGCGCAGCCGCGAGGAAACCCTGTCGGATCTGCTGCGCTCTCACGAGTCGATTGAAGTCCGGCTGGCCGAACTCAGAGCAAAGAATGCATCTCAAGTCTAGCTCCGCCATTCGCGTAATTCGGGGACTGGCGCGATTTTAGCCGCTGTTGCGAAATTCGTGGCCTGTACCCGAATTACCCTCAGCGCTCTCGCCTCTTGACCCCGCCTTTCACCGCCGTCCATAATCGCCTGTTAGACTTGAGGGACCGACCTATGATGAGACCTCTGCTTCTCGCCTCCAGCCTGCAACTGCTGGCCATGACGCTCTTTGCGCCGCCGCCGCCCGCGGCGGCCATCCCGCCATTACAGTTCACCGATACGCGGCTTCCCAACGGGCTGCGCGTCATCATTATGGAAGACCACTTCGCCCCGGTCTATTCCATCGCCGTGACTTACAACGTGGGCTCGCGCAACGAGCGGCCGGGCCGCACCGGCTTCGCCCACCTGTTCGAGCACATGATGTTCAAAGGCTCCGAAAAGGTGGGGCCAGGCGAGCACTTTTTCCTGGTCTACAACAACGGCGGCAACATGAACGGCTCCACCAACCAGGAGCGTACCAACTACTACGAAACGCTGCCGAAAAACCAGTTGGACCTGGGGCTGTTCCTCGAGTCCGACCGCATGCGCTCGCTGGTGATCACGCAGGAAAACCTCGATAACCAGCGCGCCACGGTGCAGGAGGAAAGGCGGCTGGGCGTGGACAACATGCCCTACGGCCAGTCCTCCGAGAAGATGCAGGAGCTGACGTTCGAGAACTTCGCCTACAAGCACTCGGTCATCGGGTCCATGACGGATCTGAGCGCCGCCTCCGTCGAGGACGTGAAGGGATTCTTCAAGATCTACTACGCGCCCAACAACGCGGTGCTCACGCTGGTGGGCGACCTGGACACGAAGGCCACCCTGACCAAGGTGCGCCAGTATTTCGGCGACATCCCGCAGCAGGCCCCCCCGCCTCCGGTGGACGTGAGCGAGCCGCCGCAGACCTCCGAGCGCCGGGCGCGCCTGGAGGACAACCTGGCGCGGCTGGCGCGCGTGCAGATCGCCTACAAGACCGTTCCGGGCAACGAGCCGGACGCCTACGCCATGCGCGCGCTCGCCACGGTGCTGTGCGGTGGCGAAAGCTCGCGGCTCTACCAGAAGCTGGTGAAAGACAAACAAATCGCAGCGGCCATTTTTGGCAACGCCTCGCGCAGCCGCGGGCCCAGCCCGTTCCAGATCAGCGCCACGCCGCGCCCCGGCCGGACGCCGGAAGAGATCGAAGCCCTGATCTACGACGAGATCGCGAAGGTGCAGGCCGAGCCGGTGGCGGAATCGGAGCTGGCCAAAGCCCGGGCGGCCGCACGCCGCATGGCCCTCCAGCGCGAGAGCAGCCTGATGCGCGCCATCCAGCTCGGCGGCGACACCGCCATGTTCAACGATCCCGGGATGATCAACACGGACCACGTGAAGCTGGAGGCGGTCACGGCGGCCGACATCCAGCGCGTGGCGAAAAAGTACCTGAATGCGAGTGCCCGGACCGTGGTCATCACCGTTCCGGCAGCGCGGGGAGGTGGGCGATGAAGATCAGGAGAAGCATTGCCGTACTGTTCACAGCGGCCTGCCTGGCGGCGTTGGCGCAGGAGCCCGCGCCGCAGGCGCCGGAGTCGCTGAAAGGCGTAGTCCAGAAGAAGCTGGCGCCGGTCTCCAAAGAGATCCTGCGGGTGAAGCTCCCGCGCGCTATCGATCGCAAGCTGGAGTGCGGGTTGCCGGCCATGGTGATCGAAAGCCATCGCAGCCCGAGCGTCGAGCTGGACCTGCTGCTGCCCGCCACCAGCCTGATGGACCCCGCGGGCCTGCCCGGCGTGGCTGCCGCCACCGCGGCTTTGATGCGCGAGGGCACCCAGAAATACAATTCGCAGCAGATCGCCGAGAAGCTCGCCCAGATGGGTGCGACGCTCTCTCTGGGAGGAGGCGGCGGGCCGCGGGGCGGCGGCAGGCGCGGAGGTGGCCCCGGCGGCGCGCAAGTCACGCGCCTGGTCGCCTCGGCGCCCACCGAGAACCTGGACGAGCTGCTCGAGCTGGTGGGCCAGGTGCTGCTCCATCCGACTTTTCCGCAGGACGAGCTGGACAAATGGAAGGCCCAGCAGCGCAGCCAACTACTCCAGATGCGCGCCACTCCGGCCTTCCTGGGCGCCGAGCGTCTCCGCCAGGCTCT
The DNA here is from genome assembly GCA_963725415.1 of uncultured Acidobacteriota bacterium. Taxonomy (GTDB): domain Bacteria; phylum Acidobacteriota; class Terriglobia; order Bryobacterales; family Bryobacteraceae; genus CAVRZY01. Next base: position 38,117 of record CAVRZY010000097.1, read on the forward strand.
CTATGGAGGCGATGCGCGGGCCATCGATAATCCGACCATCGAGTCGCTCGACAAGATCCAGCGCCAGGACCTGATCGATTTCTACAAGGCCTATTACCGGCCCGGAAACAGCCTGCTGGGGGTGGCCGGCGACATCTCGCCGGACGCCGCCGTCGCCAAGCTCGAGAAGCACATCGGCGCCTGGGAATCCGGGACGGCCAAGCGGCCTGAGCTGCCGCTAAAGGGGCCGCTCACCGACAAGACGATCTATCTGGTGGACCGGCCTAATTCGGTGCAGACCCAACTGATCCTGGCCAACCGCGCCATCGGGCGCACGGATCCCGATTACATCGCCTGCATGGTGATGAATCGGGTGCTGGGCCAAGGGCCTTCGGCCCGGCTGTTCCGCAACATCCGCGAGGAGAAGGGCTTCACCTACGGTGTCTCCAGCGCCTTCACGGCCACCCAATTCAACAATCACTTCATGGCCTCTAGCTCCGTGCGGACCGAGGTGACCGGCCCGGCCATCGACGCCTTCTTGGACGAGTTCCGCGCCATCCGCGACAAGCCCGTTCCGGCCGAGGAACTGGACAACGTCAAGCGCGCCATCGTGGCGGGCTTCGCGCTGTCGCTGGAATCCGTGAACGGCGTTCTGAGCCAGCGCGTGCAGGCCCGCGAGTACGGCCTGCCGGACGACTACTGGGACACCTACCCGGAGAAAGTCATGGCAGTCACCGCGGCGGACGTCCAGCGCGTCGCGCGCAAGTACGTGCCGCTGGACAACGTCCAGCTCATCGCCGTAGGAGACGCCAGCAAAATCGCCCCCGTGCTTAGCAAGTACGGCCCGCTGGAGAAGTACGACGCCGAGGGGCGCAGGGTGGAGTAGGGGGCCGCACCATGCCTTGCCGGCGGGGCGCGAGCGCCCGTCTGTAAAGGGGCGCCAGTCTCAAGGAGGCGCGTTTATCAGGATGTGGCGCTCTCGACGGCTGCCAGCCTCTTCGGCTCAACGTCCCTTTCCAGGTGTAGCGACATGCGTCCTGCAAGCCCCCTCGCAGGTTGTTTCCGAGTGGGCCGTGATCCATGCACAACGAGTCAAGCACCGCAGGAAACCACCTCTCCGAGACGCCGACTATACGGCCGCAGGGCGGTTGATCAGGATTAGAAACCTGATTCAACACCGGCAGATCGCTCCATAATGCGCCGCTAAACAGGTTGCCGAAGCACTATTCTGTGGACGGCGGATGTTGGGGGGCGACGGCGCTATTGGTTAGGTTGCTCGGCGTCCTCTCGTGGCTTGAGCCTGACCCGCCACTCGGCCGCCTTCTCCGGCTTTCCCCAGTCCTGGTAGAGCTGGACGATCCGCTCTCGGGCTTGATCTAACTCGGGCCGTTCCGGCGCCGGGATGGCGGCTTGCCGCTCGATCATTCCTTCATAGCCGGAGACCAACAGCGGCTCCGCCTGCGCATAATTCTTTTGGCCAGCCAGGCTGGCGCCGAGCAGACTTTGACCGCTGTATCTCTGCCACGCGTCGGGAGTCGCCTTCTCGCGACCATTCAGTGCCTTGCGAAGCAACGGCTCGGCGTCGGCGTACTGCCGCTGCTGGATGCGGATCCGGCCCAGCGCAGCCAAGACGTTCGTGGTGTTCGGATGCTCTTCCCCCAGCACGCGACGCCGAACCTCCAGAACCTTGGCATAGAGTGGCTCGGCCTGCGCATACTTACCCTGCTTCTCGTAGAGCAACGCCAAATTAAACGTACTACCCAGTGTGTCGCGATGCTCTTCCCCCAGCACGCGACGCCGAACCTCCAGGACCTTGATAAAGAGTGGCTCCGCCTGCGTATACCTACTCTGGTAGAGGTAGGACGTCGCGATACCGTCCATGCTGCTCAGCGCTCTGGGATGCTCCTCACCCAGCACGCGACGCTGGACCTCCAAGACCTTGGTATAGAGTGCCTCGGCCTGCTCATACTTACCTTGGGGAAGGTACAGAGCCGCCAGGTTCATCATCAATGCCAGTGTGGTAGGATGCTCCTCACCCAGCACGCGACGGTTGATCCCCAGGACCTTATTTTGGAGCTGCTCGGCCTGCACATACTTGCCGTCGTCGCGGTACAGGATCGCAAGGTTGTTCATCATGACCAGCGTGTCGGGATGCTCCTCACCTAGCACGCGACGCTGCACCTCCAGGACCTTGGTTTGGAGCTGCTCGGCCTGCACATACTTAGCCTGGTTGCGGTACAGCATCGCGAGGCTGCCCATTACGAGCAGCGTGTCGGGATGCTCCTCACCCCGCACGCGACGCATGCCCTCCAGGGTCTTAGCCAAGATTAGCTCGGCCTGCGCATATTTGGCTTGGGAAAGGTACAACAACCCCAGATTGCCCATCGAGGTCAGCGTCTCGGGATGCACCTCGCCCTTCACGCGACGCTCGACCTCCAGGCCCTTGGTTCGCAGTTGCTCGGCCTGCACATACTTGCCTTGGTCTGTGTACAGCAATGCCAGGTCATTCATGGTGGCCAGCGTGTTGGGATGCTCCTCGCCCAGCACGCGACGCTCGACCTCCAAGACCTTGGTATAAACTGTCTCGGCTTGGGCATACTTGCCCTGTCTCCGATGCAGATCCGCCAAGTCATTCATGCTGGTCAGCGTGTCGCGATGGTCCTCGCCCAGCACGCGTTGCCGCAGCTCAACGGCGCGTTCCAGTTCCCGCTGCGCCTCTGGATAGAGGCCCAGGCCCCTGTACGTTTCGCCGATGGTCTGCCGGATCGAGGCCTCCACCGCCGGCCTCGCGTCGAACTTGCCTGCGATCCGCGCAGCCGCCCGGTCCAGTGCGGTACGCACCTTCATGTCCGGATCGGGCTTGGTGTCCGGCCGGGCCTGCGTGCGGGCACTGGCTTGTGCCAACAGGTCATTTTGCAGAAAATCGGTTACTGCCTTGGCTATAGCCGACTCGTTGTCCGCCCGCTGCTTCTCCGTTACGGCCTTATTCCGCTGCTGAGCAGCTTGTGCCCCGGCCGCGACCGCCCGATTCCGCTCACTGGTGGCTTCCCGCTCCGCGGCCAAAGCTCGGTCTCGCTCCTTCGTGGCCGTTTGCTCGGCGCCTGCTGCCCGATCCCGCTGCTGTATCGCCGACTGCTCAGCCCGACTGGCCCTCATCGCTTGCCAAGTGCTGGCCACAATCCCGGCGACCAGCACCACAAACACCGTTCCCGTACCGGCCACGAGAGCCTTATGCCGGCGCGCAAACTTTTGCAGTTGATAACTGGCACTGGGCGGCCTTGCCGTGATCGGCTGGTCTTCCAAATAGCGTCGAATGTCTCCGGCCAGATCTGCTGCCGACGCGTACCGCCGGGCTTTGTCCTTCTCCAGCGCTTTGGCCGCGATGGTTTCGATGTCGCCCTGATAGGTGTGGTTCACCGAACTGAGCGGCGCAGGATCCTCTTCCCGAATTGCCCGCACGGCTTCGTGCAGCTTGCGGCTTAGGTCATAAGGCAGGCGTCCGGCCAGGAGTTCATAGAGGATCACCCCCAGTGAGTAGACATCGCTGCGCGTATCCAGCTCGAGCGGATCGGCCAGCACCTGCTCAGGACTCATGTAGGCCAGCGTCCCTACCAGTTGCCCCAAGTCGGTCTGACGCGTTGCTTGCACATCGCGGTCGGTCACGCGAGCCACACCGAAATCGAGAATCTTGGGCTGCCCGGTCTCGTCGACCAAGATGTTACCTGGCTTTAGATCGCGGTGAATGATGCCACGCTGGTGTGCGTGATGCACCGCCTCGCAGATCTTAAACATGACCTCCAGCCGTTGTCGCGTTTTCAGATGGTGCGCTTCGGCATAATCTCGTAGCGATTGCCCCCGGATGAACTCCATAGCGAAGTAGGGCTGCGCCCCGAAACCCGTGTCCGCAGCACCTGCTTCATAGATTTGGGCAATGCCGGGGTGCTGCAGTCGACCGAGCGCTTGCGATTCCTGCTCAAACCGCCGGAGCAGTTCGGGTGTGGCCAGGCCGGGCTTGATGACTTTGAGAGCGACAATGCGGCGGGGCTGCTCCTGTTCCGCTTCATACACCGCGCCCATGCCGCCCTCGCCCAACAGACGAAGAATCCGGTAATGACCGATCGTGGCGGGCAGATATCGCACGGGAGCGGCGCCGGCAGCTCCGGCCGCCGCCGTCGAGACCGAGGACGGGCGAATCGTCCTCGTGTTATCGGCGGTCTTCGAGCCTCCGGTGGGGGAGGCCGCGTCGCCGTTCATCGGATCACCTCCACAGCAGCCCAAACCGATCCATTGCGCCCGCGCGTGCCCGATCCGACCGCGGGGCAAGGGAGAATCAGTATCGCCAGCATTCTATCAAAATCGGTGCGGTGAAGAAGGAGAAGGTCAGGAGTAAGGTTGACCACCGAAAACTCTAATTGGCGCTATGCGTCTCACAGAGCGCACCCCACCACATAAGTCCCGCGTGATCGCCGAAGGTTGACAATCGCTCTCGGCCCGAAGGTACCGGCTACTCGGACGAGAAATGCTAGATCTTTATAGACGCAAACGCCCTTACTACGAAAGTGCCTGATCGACGGCACGGATTCCGGCCGAGCGGTCGCCCACTCGCAAACTACCGCGCGGGTCCTTTCCTTGGTCGTCTGCTGCGGCTTCGTTGGGATCCGGTCGGCCTCGCGGTCCAGATGCGGGGTTCTGGGACACAGGGCATGAAATGTCGGCTTACCTGAAACTGGGCCAGCCTGGGAAGCTGGCGGCGGCGCGCAAGTCACGCGGCTGGTTGCCTCGGCGCCCACCGAGAACCTGGACGAGTTGCTCGAACTGGTGGGCCAGGGCCTGCTGCTCCAAATGCGCGCGACTCCGGCCTTCCTGGGCGCCGAGCGCCTCCGCCAGGCTCTCTACGGAGGCGATGCGCGCGCCATCGACAATCCCACCCTGGAGTCCCTCGACAAGATCCAGCGCCCGGACCTGATCGACTTCTACAAGGCCTATTACCGGCCGGGAAACAGCCTGCTGGGGGTGGCCGGCGACATCTCGCCGGACGCCGCCGTAGCCAAACTTGAGAAGCACATCGGCGCCTGGGAGTCCGGGACGGCCAAGCGGCCTGAGCTGCCGCTGAAAGGCCCGCTCACCGACAAAACGATCTATCTGGTGGACCGGCCCAATTCGGTGCAGACCCAACTGATCCTGGCCAACCGCGCCATCGGCCGCACGGATCCCGATTACATCGCCTCTGGGACACCTACCCGGAGAAAGTCATGGCGGTCACCGCGTCCGATATCCAGCGCGTCGCGCGCAAGTACGTGCCGCTCGACAACGTGCAGCTCATCGCCGTAGGAGACGCCAGCAAAATCGCCGCCGTGCTGAGCTAGTACGGCCCCCTGGAGAAGCACGACGCCGAAGGCCGCAAGGTGGAGTAGGCGGCCGCACCATACCTTGCCGGCGGGGCGTGTCTGGCTGGCTGACGCTCAGCTTCCGAGCCGGGATGTTTGGCAGCATCACGTTTCAGATCTTCCACTTGTAGACTGGTGCTGCTTCAAGTTTGCCCCAAGACATGGACGGAGACAATCGTTCCTTCCGGATGCGGAGCCGATCACTCCCGTGAAACGGCGGTGGGTCCAAAATCCCGTGTTGGCTGACCATCTGCTAGGCTGTGGATATGACGACGCTGCTCGAAAAAGCGTTGGAAAAAGTCGGCGCGCTTGCGCAGGATGAACAGGACGCCATCGCATCTCAGATCCTCGCTTCTCTCGCCGATGAAGAGGCTTGGAAGAAGCGCTTCGCCGCCAAGCGAGATCGACTGCGACAACTGGCCCGGGAGGCTCTCGACGAAGACGACCGGGGCGAAACCCGTCCTCTGGAAGACCTGTTTTGATCGAGTCGAGGACAACTCGACGATTCTGGGAAGCCTTCGCCCTTTTGCCCGATGGAGTGAGACAGGAAGCCAAAGAAGCTTACCGGCTGTTTCAGAACAATCCAGCACACCCCAGTTTGCATTTCAAGAAACTGGAAGGCGAGGACCAGGTCTACTCCGTGCGCATCGGTCTCGGCTATCGCGCCCTTGGGGCAATGAAGCGAAATAGGGTCGTGTGGTTCTGGATCGGAAGTCATGCCGATTATGACCGGAAACTGTGAGACGACGGCCTACTCCCGTGACACGCCCTTCATAAACGCAGGCAGAAGGCGGGCCCGCCCGGAGTGGCGGCGGCGGCGCGCAAGTACGTGCCGCTGGACAACCTACAGCTCATCGCGGTAGGGGACGCCAGCGGAATCGCCGCCGTGCTCGCCAACTACGGCCCCCTGGAGAAGTACGACGCCGAGGGCCGCAAGGTCGAATAGGCGCGGCGAAGCGGAGGGCTGGCGCCTTCAGGTGCCCAGAACCCGGATCTTCGTTTCCGCCCCGGCAAGGCTCTTGAGCCTCGTATCAAATGTCACAAAAGTCGCGTTGTGCCGGCGAGCCAGCATCAGCAGGTAAGCATCTGTCACTTGTCTGCTACCGAGAATCTTCTCGAAGCGGCTGCGAGACTCCTTCGCCACCGGAGACGGGAGCGACTCCAGAGTGATACGCTGATACGCTGATGTCAAGATGCGCCGCCGCCAATCCAGCCACCGGGATGGAAGCGCGCTGGTGGCGCCGCTCTGCTTCCCGGCGAGCTGCGAACATGTGCTATCATCGCGCAGCCTGATCCAGCAGGAAGGAGAGACAGAATGGACCAGACCAGCCAGAATCGGTTGGGCACTGAGGAGCCCGGAAGACTCCCTGTTTTCCACGTCGAGGCCGGCTCAATTCCCGAAGCCTACTACGGGGCCCTCAAGGCGGTCCACTTTGGCGGACACACCTTGCGCACCCAGTACGACCGCCGCAACTCCGACGGCACGTTCTTCGACCCGCCCGGCAAGGACGCCAGAGTCACCATCCGGATCCGCGACCCGTTCGCCCAGCCGCGGTTTCCGGCGCTCAGCTATTGCGAGCGCGGGAAGTACATCGCCGAGTTCCTGGGCGCCAAGGATCATCTGGTGGTTCCCTACCGAGAGCTTTTGAGCATGGTTCGCGAAGGGGAGGAGTTCGAGCCTACCCAGTGGCCCTACTGCTATCACCAGCGCCTCGCTGCCTACCCGCGGTCCGATGGGACCACCATGGACCAGTTCGAGCTGATCCTCGATAAGCTGGCAAAGGACCCTATCACCCGGCGAGCGGTTGCCACCACGCGAGTCCCTGAAATCGATCTTTTCATGACCGCGGACATGCCGTGCCTGGGCGAAGTTCAGTTGCGGGCCATCGAGGATGAAACGGGGCGGCTGGTCCTGAACCTGCACGCAATGTGGCGCAGTCGGGATCTTTACAAGGCATGGGGCGACAATCTGATCGGGATCACCAATCTCCAAGCGCGGCTTGCCGCGCGCCTGGCGGAAAAGACCGCACGCCAGGTGCTCGTCGGCCCTTATAGCGAGACGAACGGATCGCTTCATATCTACGGACAGGACTACCAATCCAAAGGCATGGATAGGTTCTTCACGCGCTTTCCGACTTGCGAATCGTTTGTACAGCGGGCGCGCACCAGCGAGTTTTTGTGCGAGCGGGAGATCATCCCCCAGCTCGAGGATCTGCTCGCCGAAACGACCTGGAAATTTCCGCCGGTCGCTCTGGACTTAATTCGGGGATTGATCGACGACTTCCGTTCCGGGCGCTTTGTGCCTTAGTACTTTGTGTGGCGCGGCCTTCAGGCTGCTGGGTCGAGACTCGTCTCGACCCGCCACAGGCCTTGAGAAGAGTCTCGGCGCGGCAGGCACGAGTGCGCCCGCCACAGCACGATCAGATACGTCACCGTATCTGTGAAATGGAGTACTTAATCGGCAGGGTCGAGCACTGGCCCCGTGGCCCGCCGCTTCTTGGTCTCAGCTTCATCCGTGAAGGGAAAGGCCAGCAGGACCAGATCGCCCGGCTCAAAGCTTGTCGTGGACGCTGTCACCGTCGCTATAGCCGCTGAAGATTTGCTCCTGCGTGATCCGCTGCCACTCCAGTTCCTCAGAGGAGTCCGGGCATACGACAATGACTTGAACCGGTGTGTCCCTGGGGATCCGCGCGGCCACATCCTTGGGGATCTGGAGACTGTTGTCGGGACGGATGGTAGTCTGGAATTCCACCGCTTTCATCGTCTTCAATCTACCCGAATTCCCCCGCCCCTGCAACGAGTATCGCTGCCTTGCCCTCCCCTAGTTTCTCGACGGGCGGATTTGGCAAGGGCAATTCGGGGACAGGCAACGAATTTGGAGGACAAAATTCGTCGCCTGTCCCCGAATTGCGCTGACTGCTGTGCCATGAGCGGCAAAACTAGGGGAGGGCAAGGTGCCGCTGCCTCTCGTTTGCGATAATGCCAAGTAACCGCTAAAGTCGGTCGGTGGAAACATGACTAGCCAATCGGAGATGCTGCTCCCGGGGCCAAGGGCCGCCGTCGGGTTTCAACCACAGTTCCTGGACTTCCAGCGAGGCATCCGCGTAGGCAACCTGGAAGAGAACGAGCGCATCACCCGCATTCTCAAGCTGGCGCTGGAAGCGCGCTACGGGCAGCCATTCATCACCGAGCGCTGGGGCCGCGGCGTCTACTGGCAATGGATCGGCTACCTGCTCCGGGCCAATCGCACGGCCAAGCCTCTCTCCGCCCACGTCAGCTTCGGCTGCGCGAAGTTCTTCCTCTCCCTGGACAGGGACGAGCAGCTCTTCAAGTGTGGCCTGCAAGTCGAGCGCGGCTTCGTTAAAGCCCCGCGCGAGGCCCGCGACTGCGAGTTGCGCCCGGACTGGGACTGGCACCGGCTGCTCGCGGCGCTCCGCCCGCGCAGCCCCATGGAGCGCGAGCTGAAACACTTGCTGCGCGAAGGATTCCTGCTGTGGGCCGGAAGCTGGGAAGCCGAGCCGGCCTATTTTTCTCAAGCCAATCTCCCCGGCCTCCTGAAACTGCGCCGGCTGCTTCAAGCCGCGCCCAAGAGCCGCTGGGCCGGCTTTCAACTCTTCTACCCGATGCGCGAAAAAGAGGTGCGCAACACCACCGGCGTGGACCTGGTCGAATCCATGCTGGCGGTGTTCAACGAAGTGACCCCGGCCATGAACCTGTGCATGCAGATCCGGCTGCCGGAACCCTGAGGAAGATCCGTCTTGAGCCACCTGACTCTGACCAGACTTCGCCGGCTGTCGCAAATCGTTTTCTTCGCGCTGTTCCTGTTTCTGCTTTTCCAGACCGAATTTCGCGGCTCTTTGCGCGGCGCCAAAGGGGACATTCGACTCCCTTACCCCGTCAGCATCTTCCTGGAGGCTGACCCGCTGGTTGGCATCTCGAATGCCCTTTCCACCGGCGCTCTCTATCGAGGGCTTCTCTGGAGCCTGGTCATCATCCTCCCCGCCTTCTTTCTGGGCCGTTTTTTCTGCGGCTGGATCTGCCCGCTGGGCACCTTGAACCACTTCTTCAGCAACTTCAAATCCGAAAAGAAGCGGGGCAAGCGACTGATCGAGTCCAACCGTTACAAGCAATGGCAGGCTCTCAAGTATTACCTGCTGATCGCCGGGCTGGTGTCGGCCCTTTTCGGAAGCGGGATTCTGGGCCTCCTGGACCCCATCTCGCTGACCGTGCGCTCCCTGGCGCTTACCATCCTGCCGGGGCTGAACTACGCTTTCAATGCGCTGTTCGACTTCCTGTACCACACCCAGGCGCGCGCCCTCCGCTTCGCTGCCGACGCTCTCCATTTCCTCTTGAAAGACACCTTGCTCAGCTTCCGCCAGCCCTACTTTCGCCAGGGTTTCTTTCTGGGTCTGATCTTCGTCACGATCCTGGCGCTCAATCTCCGGATCACGCGATTCTGGTGCCGGGCGCTCTGCCCGCTGGGAGCTTTGTTGGGGGCCCTGTCCCGCTGGTCGATCCTGGGTCTGGAGAAGAGCTCCAGCCATTGCGAGGACTGCAATCGCTGCCTGCTGCACTGCCAGGGCGGGGACGATCCCATCCCCGGCGCACGCTGGCGCAAAGTCGAATGTCATCTCTGTCTCAACTGTGTCGGGGACTGCCCCGAAAGCGGGATCAAGTTCAAATTCTTCCCCGCCACAGCGGCCACCGTCGAAGGCCCCAACCTTCAGCGCCGCAAAGCCGTCACCAGCCTGGCAGCCGGCGCGGCCCTTTTGCCTCTTTTCCGCAGCGCCACGGGATTGACCGTCGAACATCATGACCGGCTCGTCCGCCCTCCCGGCGCTCTGGACGAGAAGAGCTTCCTGGAGCGCTGCATCCGCTGCGGCGAATGCATGAAGGTATGCCCGAACAACGCCCTGCATCCGAGTTTCGTTGAAGCCGGCCTCGAGGGCCTCTGGACGCCCGTTTTGGTATCGCGTATCGGGTATTGCGAGCCGAGCTGCGTGCTCTGCGGCCAGGTTTGTCCCACGGGCGCGATCTGGGAGTTCACCTCGAGCCAGAAGGCGTGGGTGGTCGAACGGCCCGACAAGAACGTGAAGCCCATCCGCATCGGCACCGCGTTCTACGACCACGGGCGCTGCCTGCCCTGGGCCATGGCGACCGAGTGCATTGTCTGCGAGGAGTGGTGCCCCACCTCTCCCAAGGCCATCTACCTGCGGCCCGTGCAGGTAATGGACGCAGAAGGTAAAGTAAAGCAGGTGCGGCAACCTTACGTGGATCCGGAGCGCTGCGTGGGCTGCGGCGCCTGCGAGTTCGCGTGTCCCGTCAAAGACCGCCCGGCTATCTACGTCACCAGCATCGGAGAAAGCCGCTCGAAAACCAACCAAATCCTGCTCAAACGGCCCAAGAGAGGATCGGGATGACTAGGCTCCTTTGTCGGGCGGTCCCCCTGGACCGCCAGCCGACCCCCTGGTCGGCTTCTGCCGCCGTGATCGCAGCAGCGTGCCTGCTCCTCGGCTGCGCCCCCAAACCCGCCCAGCTTTTCCCCGAAACTGGCGAGGTCCCGGCCTGGAGCAGGACCGGCCAGACGCGCACCTTCGAGGCCGCCAATCTCTGGCAGTACGTCAACGGCGACGCCGACCGCTACGTCCGGGCCGGCCTCCAGCGAACTCTAACCACCGACTATCGTTACCAGGACAAGACCGAGGCCGTGGCGGACATCCACATCATGGCAGCGCCGGAAGGTGCCACAAAAATCTTCGAATCCGAATCCTCCGCGGGCAGCCAGCCCGTCCAATTGGGCGACGCCGGTCGCCTCTACGGCGCCAGTCTGACCTTCCGCAAGGGTCCTTACTTCGTGCGCCTGGTCGCCTACCAGAGCGCGCCCGAGACGGGAAAGGCGCTGCTCGAGCTGGCCCGCGCCATCGAAGGCAAACTGAAGTGAAGGAGCTGCAAGACCATGGAACGCCGTGAATTCATTCAGACCGCCGTTGCTGCGGGTCTGGGCCTGCCGAGCGGGCCGAGCGAAATCGAACAAGCTGCCCGCAAGGTCGGACGCTTGCCGCGTCGCAAGCTCGGCAACAGCGCCCGCGAGATCTCCGTCCTGGTCGGCGCCGGCGACTGGGCCCCCGAAGCCGTCGAAGCCGGCATCCTCTCCGGCATCAACTTCTGGCATGGGGCCGATGAGTGGCAGAGACCGCCCCAGGCCATCCTCCAGAATCGCGAGGCCCACTACTGTCAGATCTGCGTGGATCGCGTCCGCGGCAACCATGAAACCGGCCAGATCGACGATGAAGCGCATTACCAGTTCCTGAAGCAAGCCGCCAAACGCACCGGGCTGCGCTACTTCGACGACATGCAATTCCACTTCGGCTATCACAGTGTGGCCGAGCTTAAGAAGAATCGGGCCTTCATCCGCGCCTTCGAAAGGCTGAAGAAGGAAGGCCTGGTGCGTCATCTGTGCCTCTCCCAGCACAGCTACGACGGCAACTCGAGGGTGCCTGGCGGGCAGAGCGCCGCCGAAATCCTCACCGCGGTGATCCAGGACGGCCTCTACGAGCACGCCCAGTTCCTCTACTCCTATGGCGAGGACGCGGCGACGAACGAGTTCGTGGCCCTGGCCAAACGGAAAGGCTTCGGAACCATCGCCATGAAGACCGCGCGCGGCGCTGGCCGCATGGCGCAGGACCGCGGCTTCATGAAGAGCTTCCCTGCGGGAACCACACCCTATCACGCGCTGGCGCGCTGGCTCACCACGCGCACCCAGCTCGATGCGGCGGTCATCCGCATCAACAGCCTGAGCCAGTTCGTGGACACTTACTCCGGGGCGGGCAAGGAGCTGCGCGCGGCGGATTCCCAAGCCATCCGCCGAATGACCGCCTACGCGGACCAGGAAGTCTGCCGCCTGTGCAACCAATGCATGAGTCATTGCCCACAGCGCCTGCCCATCGCCGACATCCTGCGCTATGAGCGCTACGCCACCGACTACCGAGACACAGCTCGCGCCCGCCGTCTCTACGCCCAGCTCGACCGGCAGGCCGATTCCTGCATTGCCTGCAACACCTGCCTCTCCCACTGCCCTCAGGGACTACGCATCCCCGCCAAGCTCGCCGCCGCCCACCGCCTCCTCGGCTAGCGAGGCCTTCGACCCCAAACCGGCCAAACTTCCTCACCGCAAAGACGCAGAGGCATAGAAGGAACGCGGAGAAAAACTTTCAAAATTTCTCTGCGTTCCCTCGGCGTTCTTTGCGTCTCCGCGGTGAAGACTCAGGCCGCTCTGAGGCGGAGCCTCGTTAGAACGACAGTCGAAAGGCGAACTGCATGTTGCGCGGAAAATTCTGCTGCGCGATGGTGACCTGCCCGAAGTTGTTCGCGGTCAGTGAGGTACTGGGGCCCTGATAGATGGGCGTATTGAAGGCGTTGAAGGCCTCGGCGCGAAACTGGAACGTGAAGCGCTCGCCGATCTTGATGTTCTTGAACATGGAGAAGTTCACCTGGGTGGCCCACTGATTCCGGATGTTCGGGAACCGGTCGTCGTAGGTCCTCAGGACGTAGGCGTTCGCGAGCTGGACCCACACCACGGGCTCGTCCGGGGAGGCACAGTTGGCCCGCTGCCCGTTGGCGAGCAAGGTGCAGGTGTTGAACCAGCGAGTGTAGGTCTGCTGGCCGGAAGGCAACTCCGGGTTGCGCAGGTTGAAAGCGTCGGGCCGGCCGGTGGGCGTGCCCACCAGGTACTCGAGCGAAGTGTTGTACTGCCAGCCGCCGACAACCTTCTCGACGAAGCCGGTGGCGCCCGATAGCCAGCGTTTGCCCTTCCCGAAAGGCAGGTCATACTGCAACGTGAAAGCCAGGTGGTGGGGCCGATCGTAGTCGGCCAGGGTCCGGAACAGAGTCGTGTATTGGGGCTCGCGGAAACCACGGGGCTGGATGATTTTTGCGAAGGTGTAAGCGAGGTTGAACATCAGGCCCTGGCTGAAGCGCTTGTTGGCGCGAACCTCGACCAGGTCCCCGGTCTGGTTCCCGATGGCGAGGCTCGCCTTGGTGACGCCGGTGAACTGGGAATAGGGGAGGAGGGATTGCTCGCGGGTGATGGTGGGGTTGTACAGCCCGGTCCCCAGCAACTCCGCAGCGCCGGCATAGGGATTCGAGACCGCGGTAGTGCAGTAGCTCGTGTTGGCGGCGCACTGCAGCCGGTCCGCCAGCGAAAGGGCGTCAATGTTCTGGCTGACGGTCAAGTGCCGGGTGCGGCTGGCGACGTAGGCCGCCTCCAGGGTGGTGTTCCACCAGGGCAGCTCGTACTCGAAGCCGAAGTTGAACTGGTGGACGTAGGGAACGGTATAGTCCGGGGCGTCGTAGGTTACACCCTGGCCGACATACGTCTTCAGCCCGAGCGAGTTGCCGTAAGGCTGGAGGACCCCGGCCGGGAAGGGGTTCTCCCAAGTAGAGGCGCCGGGAAGATTGGGCATGTACTGATTGACCCCACCGCCCACGGTAGCGTTATAGGGAGTGCCCCTGGAATAGCCGTTCTGGCGTACGGTCACGAGGCCGCCCGTGCCGCCCAGGGGCAGATAGCTCATGCCGTAGGAGGCGCGCGCTACTAGCCGGGGCATGAGCCGGTAGGCCAGGCCAAAGCGCGGCTGGAAGCCGGTGTTCTTGGCGCTCCAACTGGTGCGCCCGCCCGGGGCTGCGAACACCAATCCACCCGTGGTGGAGCCACTGCCGAGCGTGTACTTGGTGGTGGAATCCCATCCGACAATCATGCGATCCCAGCGCTCGGTGATCGGGGTCTGTAGATCCCAGCGCAGGCCCAGGTTAAGGCTGAGTTTCGGGGTGAGCTTGAGGTCGTCCTGAAAGTAGAGACTGTAGGTCCGGAAGACGGCGCTGCTCTGCGCATTGACGTCGGTATTGCCGCTGGCGACGGCGCCCATCAGGAACGAGGCGATGCTGTTGCCGGAAGTGCTGTCGGAGGTCTGCGGGTTGCGCTGGGTGAAGCCGGCGGTGAAGGCAAAGTTGCCGTAGGTCCAGCCCGAGGTGTAGCGGTTGGGGCGGGTTTCCACGATCTGCGTGCCGACCTTGAAGAAGTGCCGGCCCACCGTCTTGGAGACGGCGCCGCTCAGGGTGTAGGCCTGATCCGGCCAAAATATGCGGTTGGCGCTGTAGCCGCCCGTGGCCATCGTCAGGTAGCCCGAGAAGGCCAGTTGCGGGAAGTGGACGGCGGAGGCGGAGCCGATGGGATTCTTCCAGCCGAGTGAAGATCCGTCGAAGGAGTCGGCCATTTCCTGGGCGCTGTAGTTGATGTAGCGCTGCCAGGCGGCGCGGACGTTTACCACGGTGGTCGAATTGACGGTCCACACGTGGTCCAGGGTGGAACCGTAGTTGATGCGCCGGAGCGGATCGTTGCCGGATTTGGCCGGGCTGTTCTGAATGCCGTTCGAGGCGCGGTACTCGAAGCCCCAGTTCTGGCTGACGCTGCCCGAGGTGCGCTGGTTCTGGTTCCACACGTAATCGAACTTGGAATACCAGGCGTTGTAGCCGTACTTGCCGATGTTGGGCGAAGAGATCCAATTGTTGACGCGGGTGTAGGCGTTGCCAGCCGTGTTGGAGTGGGGGAAGAACGCCATGAGGTTTTTGGAAATCGTGCTCTGGCGGGCGGCTGGCACCTTGTTGTCTGGGAAGGCCGTGCGGGCGAAGCCCGTGCCCGAGGCGACAGTGCTCATCGGATCGTAGATCACGATCAGTTGGCCGGAGGCGTTGCGGGTGTCCGAGAAGTCGCCCGCGCGCTCCAGTTCACTCGGCACGGTCTGCGTGGTCGGAAAGGGAACGCGCTCCCGGAAACCCTCGTACCAACTGGAGAAGAAGAGCTTGTTCTTCCTGATCGGGCCGTTCACCAGCGTCGAGAAGTCGTTCCACTGGTGTTGCGTGGCCTTGATGGGCGACTGGTTGGTTTGCGTCGAAACCGCGTCGAAGATGTTGTTGCGAACGTACTCGGAAAGCGTGCCGTGGTATTCGTTCGTGCCGCCCTTCATGGTCATGTTCAGCACCCCTCCTCCGGACAGGCCCAGCGAGGCGTCGGAGGAGGGCGCAGCGAGCTTGAACTCCTGGATGCCGTCCACCAGGGGAGCGAACTTCCATTCGCCGGTTCCGGCGTTGATGGACGCGCCGTCCAGGTTGAACTGGTTGCTGCTGGTCGCGCCTCCGTGAACCGTCACACTGCCGTTGGTGTCCCAGGCGCGAGTGCCGGAGAAGCCGCTGGCGCCGAATTGCTGTTGGGTGAAAATCGTTCCCGACGAAAGCTGCACCAGCATGAAGATCTGGCGACCGTTCAAGGGCAACTCGCTGACGCCCTTGTTATCCATCAACTGGCTGAGCACGGAGCGGTCCGTGTCGGTGGCCAGCAATTCGGCCGTCACCGTGACGCTCTCGGTCAGGGCGCCTACCTCCAGTCGGATGTCGATGGTCGCCCGATCGCCCACATTCACGGTCACGCCGGCGCGGATGAATTTCTTGAACCCCGGCGCTTCGCACGAAACCGTATAACCGCCGGCGGGAACCTGAGCGAGCACATACCGCCCGTCAACGCCGGCCTTGGTGGTGATGCTGACATTAGTGCTGACATTGGTTGCCACAATCGTGGCGCCGGTGACAGCGGCGCCCGACGGATCCGTCACTTGGCCCGAAATCAACGCCCGGTACTCCTGAGCGCAGGCCAGCGTCGATACAACCACAGCCAGTAGAGCCAACCGAAATCGCATGACTTTCCTCCTAGATTGGAATCCCGGACAGCAACAGTATACACCCAGCCCGCGTAATTCGGCGACCGGCGCGAATCTCGCCCTTTTCATCTGGGCGGGTGAGGTCTACCTCATGGAGGACCGTCCCCGAATTACCGTGCCTGCATCGCCGCGTCATTCCCCGGCCCGTCACGAAGTGCTATAAAGGAATCGGAAAACGTGAACTCTCTCTGGGCAGGGCCGCCGATGGATCGCCGAGGCCTCTTGCGGGCCTGCGCGGCCGGTGTCCTGTCCAGCGCCCTTCCCGGCGCCTCCAGGGTGGTCATTGCCCGCGACCCGATGCTTCGCCAATCGGGAACCGGCCTGGATCCCAGCCGCCTCCTGAAGCTGCTCGATCGCGCCCTGCAATCCTTCTATGACCGGGATTCTCCCCTGGAGGCCTGGAAGCGGCTGGCGCGGCCCGGCGAAGTAGTCGGGCTGAAAGTGAATTGCCTGGCCGGCAAAGGCATCTCCACCAATGTGCAGCTTGTGGACGCCATTTGCGAGCGCCTCCAGCAGGCCGGTATCCCCGCTAAAGACATCGTCATTTGGGACCGGCTGAACGCGGATCTGGAAAGCGCCGGCTTCCGCCTGGCCTCCCGCCAGGGGCGCATCCGCTGCCTGGGTAACGAGGTGCTGGGTTACGAGGAGGACCTGGCCACCTTCGGCAGCGCCGCCAGTCTCCTGTCGAACACCCTCACCCGGCTCTGCCACGCTGTCATCAATCTGCCCGTGCTCAAGGACCACGGAATTGTGGGCGTCACCATGGCGCTGAAGAACCTCTTTGGCGCCATTCACAACCCCAACAAGTATCATCCCAACGTGGGCGACCCCTATGTCGCCGACGTCAACATGCTGCCGCCCATCCGCCAGAAGGTCCGGCTCACCATCTGCGACGCCACCACCGCGCAATACGAAGGCGGGCCTTCTTACATGCCGCAGTGGACCTGGCCCTTCAACGGGCTTATCGTGGCCCAGGACCCGGTGGCCTTGGACTACACGGGCTGGCAGATTATCGAGCGAAAGCGCGCCGAGAAGGGTATGAAATCGCTCAAGGACTCGGGGCGAGAGCCCCGTTACATCGCTACGGCCGCCGATCGCGCTCACCGGCTGGGGACCAATGACCCCAAGCTGATCGAGCGGGTCCCGGTCTGAAGGAGGGCATCATGAATCGCAGGGCTTTTCTGAAGACCGCCGGACTTCCCTGTCTGGCGGCGCTGGCGGCGGAAAGCGACGCGCAATTCATTGCCGAGGCCAAGTTCTACGAAAAGCTGCCCTACAAGAAGATAAAGTGCAAGCTCTGTCCCCGCGAATGCGTCATCGACGACCGGGAGCGCGGCTATTGCGGCGTTCGCGAGAACCACGGCGGCGTCTACTACACGCTGGTCCATTCACGGGTCTGCGCTGCTCATGTCGATCCCATCGAGAAGAAACCCTTTTTCCATTTCTACCCCGGCACCCTGGCCTATTCCGTTGCCACCGCGGGCTGCAACGTGAACTGCAAGATGTGCCAGAACTGGGAGATTTCCCAGGTCCGGCCCGAGCAGGTCCAGAACACCTATCTGCCCCCGAAGAAGCTGGCTGCGCTGGCCAAGGAGAACCAGTGCGCCTCCATCGCCTACACCTACAGCGAACCTATCGTCTTCTACGAATACATGGTGGACGTCGCGGACGCCGGCCACGCACTGGGCGTGAAGAGCACAGTCGTCACCGGGGGATACATCGAAGAAGACCCTCTCAAGGAATTGTGCCGTCACGTGGATGCCATCAAGGTGGACCTGAAGGCCTTCTCCCAGAAATTCTACACCGAGGTGGTGAACGGGGAACTCAAGCACGTGCTCAACGCCCTGGTGACCTTGCGCAAGCAGGGCATGTGGACCGAGATCGTCTACCTGGTGGTGCCCACTTTGAATGACAGCGACCAGGAATTCAAGGGGCTGGCCCGCTGGGTGAAATCCGAGATGGGTCTGGACGTGCCGCTGCACTTCTCCCGCTTCCATCCGCAGTACCTGCTGAAGAACCTTCCGCCCACTCCTTTGGAAACACTCGAGCGGGCCAAGGCCATCAGTGACGCCGAGGGACTCCACTATGTCTACCTCGGTAACGTCCCTGGCCATCCGGCAGAGAAAACTTACTGCCCCAAGTGCCGCCGCACGGTGGTGGACCGCGAGGGCTTCACCGTCGAGGGCATTCACCTCCGCAAAGGCCGCTGCCAATACTGCCAGCAACCCATCGCCGGCATATGGCAAACCTAGGGTACTTCAATGAAAAAGAAACTGGCTATTGGAATCTCGATCCTGTTTGCACTGGTTGTCGCTCCGGGCCTCTCTTTCTCGCAGTTCAAGGACAAACCCCTGTACGAGTCCGGAATGGTCCGCGCGCGCGCCTCGCTCGACCCTCCCCCGCAAGCCCGTGACGAGAGCTTTTGGAACGTGGAAAACGATATCAAGCTCTACCACTACTCGGACGGAGCGGGCCAGAACGTTCTTGTCGTCCACGGAGGGCCGGGCTACCCGATTCGTCGCCCGTATGCGGGCCTAAAGCCCCTGGCCACCAATTACAAGTTCATCTACTATGATCAGCGAGGATGCGGCAAATCTACCCGCCCCATCGACAGGTTCTCCTCTCCGAATTATTACCAGAATCTCATGACCCTCAACCGGACCCTCGGTCTCGGCGCTCAGCTCGCGGATATCGAAAGAATACGCAGGATCCTCGGCGACGAGAAACTCATCCTTCTGGGTCATTCCTTTGGCGCCTTCTTAGCCTCCTTGTACGCCGCCGAGTTTCCCGAAAAGATCAAGGCTCTGATTCTCGTGGCGCCTGCCGACCTTCTGGTGATGCCTGCCGAGGATGGCGGACTTTTCGGTGAGCTACAGAGACTGTTACCCGAAAACATGAAGCAAGACTACGGCGGCTTTCTGAAACGGTATTTTGATTACGGCAGTATATTTTCCAAATCCGAAGCTGACCTGAAAGCATTGAACGCAGAGTTCGGCAAATACTATGCGGCTGCGGCCGCTACCAAGAAGCTATCGATGCCCGGCGACGAAGGGATCGAGGAGAACGGCGGATGGATGGTGCATGCCATGTTCTTCAGTATGGGCATGCGGCACGATTACCGCCCCGCGCTGAAGAACGTGAAGGCGCCGGTGCTGGTTATTCACGGCGAAAACGACGTGCAGCCCGAAAAGGCCAGCCGCGCCTATGCCGATGCTTTCCCCAATTCCAGGTTCGTGGTCATAAAGAATGCCGGCCATTTCTCGTTCCACGAGCAGCCCGAGGAGTTCGCGGCCGTGGCCGGCAGGTTTCTGAAGGAGCTGAACTAAATGGGAAGCCGACACATTCCCCGTTTGATTGCCCTTCACTTCATCGTGGGCGCGCTGCTGCTTACGCCCGCCTGCGCTACCGCGGCCGAAAAGCAAAAGGTCAGGCAGCCGGCAGTCGCCGGGGCTTTCTATCCCGACCAGCCCAAGGAACTGAGAAAATGGTGGACGAGTTTCTGGCCCGCGCCGCGCCTCCGGCCATCAAGGAACCCGTGCTGGCCCTGGTTTCCCCCCACGCCGGTTACGTCTATTCCGGCGGCGTGGCCGCTCACTCCTACGCCCTGCTGAAGGGCCGCAAGTTCGACAGAGTCGTGGTCATCTCTCCTTCTCACGTCGAGGCCTTCAATTTCTCCTCGGTTTACGACGGCGACGCCTACGCTACGCCTCTGGGGACCATCCCGGTGGACAAAGCCTTCGCCGCCAAGCTGGCCTCGCTGAACCCCTCGATCAAGCTTTCCAGCCGCGGCCACGCGGCTTCCGGCGGCCAGGCCGAGCACGCTCTCGAAGTGCAGCTCCCGTTCTTACAGCGCGTGCTGGGGCCGTTCAAGCTGGTGCCCATCGTCATGGGCCAGCAGGACTATGACACCTGTCGCGCCCTGGGCGTTTCTCTGGCCAAGCTGATTCAGGGGCCGGACACGCTGCTGGTCGCCAGCTCCGATCTTTCGCATTTCCATCCCTACGACATAGCCGTCAAGCTCGATCGCAAGACCCTCCAGGCCATCGAGGAATGGGACTACCTGAGCATGTCGCGCAATTTCGAGCTGCGCGTCTGGGAGGCTTGCGGCGGCGGCCCCATCGTGGCCGCCATGATTGCTGCCGAGCGTCTGGGCGCCAACCGGGCTCGAAGCTGCTCAAGTACGCCAATTCCGGAGACGCCACCGGCGACCACAGCAGCGTGGTCGGCTATGGCGCCGTGGCCTTCGTCAAACAGCAGAACCCGCGCGGCGCCGATAGCCCGCAGTTTTCCCTCAGCGAGCTGGAAAAACAGGTCCTGCTCAGGATTGCCAAGAAGTCCGTCGAGACGGTGGTGAGCGAGCGCAGGTTGTTCGAGGCCTCCGCCGCGGGATTCGACACTCTGGCGCAGGAGCGCGGCGCCTTCGTCACCCTGCGCAAGAGAGGACAACTGCGCGGCTGCATCGGCTACGTGGCGCCCATGAAACCGCTCTTCGAGACGGTGCGCGACGTGGCCGCCATGGCCGCGGTCAAGGACGAGCGCTTCCCGCCCGTCACCGCCAAAGAACTCGCTGAGCTGGACTACGAAGTCTCCGTCCTTTCCCCGCTCCGCCGCGTGCTGGACGTCAAAGAGATCCGCGTGGGCCAGCACGGGTTAGTGATGAAGAAAGGCTCCGAAGAGGGCCTGCTCCTTCCTCAGGTCCCCACCGAACAGGGTTGGGACCGGATGACCTTTCTCCAGCAAACCTGCCGCAAGGCCGGCCTTCCCCCAAGCGCCTGGCAGGACCCCGACACCGACATCTTCCAGTTCACCGCCCTGGTCTTCTCCGACCACCAGGCCCCGCCAAAGTAAGCCAGGGGCCCGTGGCGCAGACTCTCAGTCTGCCGCGCCGAGACTCGTCTCGGCGCCTGCCAAGACGCAAAGAAAAACACCCTTTTGACTTTGCGTGATCTTCGCGCCTTTGCGCGAAACCTCTTCAGCGAAAGTTGTCCACCAGCATGAGATCGCTCGCGACGTGATCGATTTGGGTCCAAAGTAGCCGGCGGCCGTCGCGCGAGGCCGAGATGCCCTGGTGGGGGCTCTTCTTCTCGATCCAAAGGATGTGCTTGGCTTGACCTGTGGCAAAGTCCAGAAACCGGATCGAGAGCTTCTCGCCCGGCTTGGTCTGGGGCATGAAGAAGATGCCTCGGTCGGACACTGCCCAGTCCAATGGTGCGCCCAGAGAGTCCAACACCCGGCGCGGTTCGCCGGCCGGGTCTCCCCGGGAGTTGAGGGTAACACTCCAAAGCTCAGCGGAGAAGGGAGTCTTCGAATAGTAGAGGGATCTGCCGTCAGCCGATGGCTGGGCATAAAACCCGCTGCCCTGGATGATGCGGCTGGGCTCGCGCGACGCATCGGCAGGCATCTTCCAGATTTGAGATTCTACTTCGAAGAGCCTCGTCAGGTAAATCCATCTGCCGTCCGCTGAGAACGCCGGGAGCGTGTACACTCCCTTTCCGCTGGTGAGGGGCCGCGGCGGACCCCCGGTAGCGTTGACCACGTACGACCGCTGTTCACCTTCGCTGCGATAAAAGAAGGCGATTCGCGTGCCATCGGGGGACCAGCACGGATTGCTGGCGATGCCACGGCCGAAAGAAGTCAACTGGATCGGGTTGGAGCCGTCTTTCTCGCAGGCCCAGATTTCGAGGGTCCCGGAGCGGTCAGACATAAAGGCAACGCGCTGCCCGTCGGGAGCGAGAGCAGGAGCTATCTCAACGGCAGTAGATGGCAGCAGGTCGCGAGGCGCGGACGCAGGTTCGGTTCTTGCCGACAACTCGACGCCCCAGATGCCGACATCGATAGACCCCAGCGTGCAGACCAGGCGGCTCGCTGTGCCCCGCCGGGCAATGGACACAGTTTGCGCCTCTTCACAGGCGCCCGGGACAAGCTGCGCAGTACGTGTTGAGCCGGACGCGGGAATCCGCCACAGGCCACGGTGACTGGGGATTCCACCGCAGGTGAAGAGGATCTCGCGCCCATCCGGGGTCCAGACAGGGCTCAAGGTGTACCGGCCTTCGTAGGTCAAGCGCCTGGGTGGCCCCTGCGGGGCAACCGAGCTGGATAGAGGCAGCAGGTAGGCATCGCTCAGGACGGGGCCGCTCGAGCGGACGAAGGCCAGTGTGCGGCCATCCGGTGAGAAGGCCGGACCGAAGTCGGCGCCATCGTCTGTGAGTCTCCGCCGTTCGCCGGTTTCGACGGACACTGCGGCGAGACCGGGCTCTGGGGCAGCGCCGAGGTTGGAGCCGGCCACCCACTTACTATCGGGAGACCAGGCTAAGGAAGAGAACTCGAGACCTTCGTCGCGTACCAGGCCCGCAGTTTCGCACAATACTCTCTCGGGTCCTCCCAGCGCCGGGATGACAATCACCTGCGCCTTGCCGTATTCCAGGTGGCGGGTGAAGGCGATCCAGAGGCCGTCCGGGGACCAGGCCGGGCCCCGGTCTTCCGCTGGATTGCTGGTAAGCCGGATCACTTTGCCCGGCCCAACCAGCTTGACGTAGATGTCGAAGTTACCCTGGTTTTCCCCGTTCCAGGCGAAAGCCACCTGGTTGCCGTCGGGGGACAAGGATGGTTCTACCTCACGGCCCAGATCCGTGGTCAGGGGCGTGGCGCGCAGCGGGGCCGCGGGAGTTCTCCAGCGCGACGAGAGCAGCCAGCCGCTGACGCCTGCGACCAGCAGCAGAGCGGCCGTGATGGAAGCCCACAGCCATTTCCGCTTGGCGGGCCGTGGCGCGGGTCGGGAAGAGGCCAGCTTGCCCGAATCCGATTCTTCTTTGAGCTCCTCCAGCGCCACCTTCAGGTCCGCCATGGTTTGCATGCGCCGCTCGGGTTGCTTGCGCAGGCAGCGGGCGATGAGCTTTTCCAGATCGTGCGGAGTGTCGGCGGCCAGCGGCGCCGGTTCCTGCTTGATGATGGCCGCTAGCGTGGAGATCTTCGTCTCCCCCTGAAAGGCGCGCCGGCCCATGACCATCTCGTAGAGCAGCGCGCCAAAGCTGAAAATGTCCGAGCGCGCGTCCACCGGCAGGCCCTGCGCTTGCTCGGGGGACATGTAGGCCACCGTACCGACGATGGTGCCCTCCTCGGTCTGCGGCTTGAGGGTGCGGGTGGGTTCGTCTTCTCCCGGCGCGGCGGCTTCGGTCAGCTTCGCCAGTCCGAAGTCCAGCACCTTCACCAGCCCGTCCCCGGTCACCATGACGTTGCCGGGCTTCAGGTCGCGATGAACAATCCCGGCCGCATGGGCCTTGGAAAGCGCGTCCGCTATCTGGATGCCGCACTTCAGCGTCTCGTTCAGCTTCAGCCCCTTGCGCCCAATCAACTGATCCAGGGTCTTCCCCGCCACATACTCCATCACGATGAAATCACGCCCACCTTCAGAGGCAATATCGTGGATGGTGATGATGTTGGGATGGTTCAGCGCCGAGGCGGCCTTGGCTTCCTGCACGAAGCGCCGCTTGCGTTCCGGGTCTGCGACCCTCTCCGGCGGCAAAACCTTGATGGCGACAAAGCGCCCCAGGTGCGTGTCCCGCGCCTTGTACACCACGCCCATCCCGCCCTCGCCCAGCTTCTCCAGGATTTCGTAGTGCGCGATGGTCTGGCCGATCATGATGCGGCTCGTCCGCGTTACAAGTTTACTCCAGCACCGGATTTCTCGCCAAGACGCAAAGAAAAACACCCTTTCAACTTGGCGTGCTTTGTGTGATCTTCGCGCCTTTGCGCGAAACCCCCTCAGCGTTTCTCGTGCTCATCCTGGGCGCCCTCATCGCCGGTGTCGCGTACTCTGCTATATTTGGTAAAGGGGAGGCTGCGAAGCCGGCCGCCCAATAGAAGAGCCCAATGGCGCTCTGTTGCCCATACCTGGCACCTAACTTCCCCCGAAAAAAGGAGGTCTCCTAGTCATGAATTCTCTCCAGAAGCTTTCCCTCGTGCGGAGTCTCGCCGTTTTGGTGGCGATCGCTCTGCCAAGCGTGCTCCACGCACAACAGGGCTACGTGAAGACCCATGTCGATCCCGGCCGTGCCGGAGTGTTCATTGATGGCAAATACGTCGGCCCGGCCGCCAACTTCCGCATGGCGCGCAAGTACGCCGTGGCCCCCGGTGAGCACGAGATCAAGCTTGTCGAGCCGCGCCACGAAGAAATCACGACCAAAGTCACGGTGGTCGCCGGCAAGACCTTCCAAGTGAGGCAAAGCCTGAAGGCTCTGCCCAAGCCCCAGCCACCATTCGGGCGACTGCGCACCATCAGCGCGGACAAGTTCGCCGCCGTTTACGTCAACGGCAAGTTTATGGGCCACGCGGACGAGTTCAGCAATTCCGCCCAGGGGCTGCTGCTGAACCCCGGCGAGTACGTCGTGAAGATCGCACCGGCGAACGGCAGCGAGCACGAAGAGAAGGTCAAGATCGAGGCGGACCGCACTGTTATCGTGCGCGGCCAATAAACCAGCTCGACTCTTGTTCTCCACCCGTGCTACAAGCACGAGATGACCTGGAAGATGATCAACAGGGCGTGAGGTGAGGGACAGGGACGGCGCCGCCGTCCCTCGATTTACTGCACCGCAGTGACCCTCAGCAGTTTGTCGAGCTTGAAGGTAAGCACCGACTCCGCCGGCACCTTGACAGCGCCCCCCTTGGTGAGCACCTGAGTAGTCGCCCCGGCGCCGGCGCCGGCGCCCGCTCCGATCGCCGCGCCCTTTCCGCCGCCCGCAATGGCGCCGATGATCGCGCCCAGTGCCGCACCGCCGCCGGTATACCCGGCTGTGCGCTTGTTGGCGCCAATTCCGGACTTGCCTTTCTGTTCGAGGTTCGCAGTGTCGATCGTGTACTGCTTGCCGTCGATCGTCACCCTTTGCAGATCGAGCACCAGATCCGAGGCGCCCCGGAAGCGGCCTCCTTTTGAGGCCGACTTGATGACCACGCGCGCCCTGGACCCTCGCGGAATCACTACATCGCCGTTGGCGTCTTTCGCGTCCCGCGTGACCTCAGCATCAAACGTCTGCCCTTCAGCCGTAGTGCCCGAGTCGATCGCCTCGTTCGTCCGCACCGAGACCTCACTTCCCACCGGCAATTCGTAGGTCTTGGTGGTGACCACCGGAGGCGGCGCAGCCGGAGCCGGCTCGGGTTCGTTCTTGGCCGAGGTCTTCGCCGGTGCAGGCTCACGCGAGGCTCGCCTGGCCGGCTGCGCAGGCTGAGCTTCGCCGTATTCGACGGACTTGACCTGCGCCATGGGTATCTTGCGTTCAATGCTGTCGTCTCCAGCCACGATCATCTCGGTCTGCGAACTCGCCACAATCGTCCCTGGCACTTTGCTTCCGTCTTTCAAGTGGACAAAAACATGCAGCCCGCCGCCGGATTGGGCCGCCGCGGGCGCCTCCGCATTCGGCTTGACGGCCTCAGCGCTTTCCTTCTTCGCGCACGAAGAAAGAAAAAGTGTCCCTGCCATTGCTAAGGTTGCGAAGCTTCGTATCATGAAGTCTCCCTCCCCATATAGTAGCTCGCCTGCGCGCGTGCTCAGCGTGAGAAATTGACGCCGACGCCGGTTGTGTACAGCAGATCGTTGGTCTTGCGCCCGGGAGCCGGGTTGCTCAAGTAGCGGTCGGAGAATGCCACGTTCCAGGAAAGCCACTTGAAGATTTGCGTGGAGGCTCCCAGGTCGAAGTTTACGCGGTACTGGCCAGTGTCGCTGAGATTGTTAAACATGCGGCAGGACTGGGTGAGGCTGGTGCGGCTGCTCATCTTAAAGCTGAGATCGTCACCCCAGTAGGCCTCGGCCGCGTTGCGAGTGAACTTGGGGAGTGGCGCGGGATCGAACTTCGAGTGGCTCCAGGCTAGACCGAAGGGCAGGTCCAGGCGGCCGCGCTCACCCTTCCATACGCTGTAACCAAGGCCACCGCCCAGCGCGACGCGCAAGTCCAGGGCCTGGAAGCGGTCGTACTCCCAGTCGTTGAAGCCGCTGAAAAACAGGCGCTTAGCCAGGTTGCGGCTGTATCCCACGCCGCCTCGGACGGCCTGTGCGGTGTCCCTCTTCACACCGCTGAGCAGCGCGGAGGCCTTCACCGAATTGAAGTACACCGTGGTGCGGTCCGTGTTGGTAGCGCGCGCGGCGTTCATCCCGATCGAGAGTGTGTTGGTCTGCGCGTTACCCGCCGTTCCCGCCCATCCGAGGGTGGCCGTGCCGGCCCACCGCCGGCCCCAGCCGGGGTGAAGCAGACGCTCATAGGCGGCCTGTTCGTTGGCGTCGCGGAGGATTTTCACGTCCGCCGGCGCTACCGTCTGGCTGCCAATCTGAACCCTCCCGCTCGCCGCTATCACCCGGCCTTGCACTTTCTGCCCGTTGGCCAGTTCGGCATTTAGCAGACTGTCGGTCGTGATACTGTCCACTTGCTCCCAGGGAAGGGTAACGGTTCCGAAGTGCGCGCTCTTGACGGTCAGGGTAGCCGCCTCCTTCTTCACTACAGTTCCCGTGACTCGGTCCCCGTTCTTTAGGACGATGATGTCCGCGCCAAGCGCCAACGCACAGACTGCACAACCTATCAGTAGTCTCATAACGTGAGTGATTCGAAAGACCTTCGCTCCGAGATTCATCGAACTCAACGTGCACTCCCTCATGTGGATCAATTCCCCCGGGTCGTCAATTGGGAGGTGCAGTGAGGGCATCGCGATGCCGGAATGGGAATCGCGCTATAGCAGTATGGGCAGTCTTTTGTGGCGGGAGCGGGAGCCGCCGCCTCAGGCGTGCGCTGCAACCTGCTCGCCGACCGCACCACCAGGAAAATCACGAAGGCGACGATCGAGAAGTTGATGATCGTGTTCAGGAACTGACCGTACGCGATCACTGGCGCCCCCGCCGCCTTCGCTGCCCCCAACGATGCGTAGGATTGACCGGTCAAACTTATGTACAAATCCTTGAAATCCAGGCGACCGAGGAGCATCCCGATCGGCGGCATGACGATGTCGTTCACCATCGAGGTCACAATCGCCCCGAAAGCCGCGCCTACGATGACAGCTACGGCGAGGTCAAGCACGTTACCCTTCATCACGAATGCTTTGAAGTCTTTCAGCATGTTTTGTCTTGTCTCCTTTAGTTCTCCGAACTGCACCGGATGGGATAGAGCCCAGTTGGTCTTGCCAGAGGCCCCTTCTTCCGGCCATTTCCAAACGGCCCAGTGCTAATCATCATACCCCATCCAGGGCGCAGAAACGGTTCCTACCCGGAGTCCACAGATGCGACAGCCCGTGCCAGCGTCTCCGCCCTCGCCAAGACGCAAAGAAAAATGCCCTTTTAACTTGGCGTGCTTTGCGTGATCTTTGCGTCTTTGCGCGAAACCCCCTCAGCGGAAGTTCTCCACCAGCACCAGGTCGCTAGCGTAGTCGTCGATTTGACTGTACAAGAGCCAGCGGCCGTCGGGGGAAACCGACATGCCCAGTACGCCCGACTTTGCCTCAATGATGTGGCTGGTCCGGCCAGTCACAAAGCTCAGGAATTCAATCCAGTAACGGGGAGGATCCGGCCGGCAGAAGTAAATCCCATCCTTCGTAACGGCAAAATCCAACCAGTGCACCCCCGCGAGTACCTGAGTCTCGGGACCACCTTCAACAGGGGCCTTCCACAAGGTGGTGACTCCGCGACCCTTGACGTAGTAGAGGAATCGGCCATCCGGAGACTCAATGGCCAACAAGCCGCCGTTCCTGGTCACCTGGCGAGCTTCTCCACCCTCCGCCCGCATTTTCCAGACCTGTTCTTCCCCGCCTCGGCTTGAGCTAAAGTAAATCCACCTTCCGTCCCGCGACCAACTCGGAAAGGTGTCGTGTGCGGGGTGATTGGTCAGGCGACGTGGCTGGCCTCCCTGGGCGTCGATCGCGTAGATCTCGCGCTGTCCTTCGGCGGTGGAAACGAACAAGATGCGCCGCCCGTCGGGAGACCATCTGGTGAAAAAAGTAAACATGTCGCCCAAAGAGGCCAACGGGACAGGATTGCTCCCGTCGCTATCGCACACCCAGACCTCGAAGCTCCCGGAGCGGTCGGAGATGAAACTGATCTTCTTGCCGTCCGGGGAATAGTTCGGAGCCCAATCGACGCGTGTGGAGGCAATCAGCCTGACCGAGGCGCTCGCCCTGCCTCCCGGTTGGGCGAGTTCGGCGCGCCAAATGTTGGAGTCGGTTGACACCCTGGCGAACGCCAGTCGCCTGCCCTGACGGGAAATCGCAGGAAAGCGGATCCCCTCGCCTAAAGACTGGAGCCGTTCCGGCTTGCCGGCGCCCGAGACCCCGATTCGCCATAAGCTGGGGTCGAGATAGGACGCTCCGGAGACGAATACGATCTCCCGGCCCCCGGGCATCCAGACCAGATTGGCGGCAAATCGCGCTTCCGATGTGAGTCTCTTGGGTTCCCCACCTGGGCGCAGGTCGGCGGTGAGTGGCAGCAGATAGAGATCGCCGGAGCCCCAGCCCGGATGCCGGATGAAGGCCAGCGTATGGCCGTCCGGGGAGAAGGCAGCGTCCAGGTCACCGGACAGTGGCACCGGCGGTGCGGTCAGTCTCCGGCGTTCGAGCGTTTCCACCGAGAGCAGGAACAGAGCGTAGGGTTCTGCTGGAGAGCTTTGGTCTACAAGGGCGAGCCACTTGCTATCGGGAGACCAAGCCAGATAGGGACCCTGCACTTCAACCCACCACATTCCGGGCGTGCGGATCTCCGCCAGTTTGCGTTCCGGGCCACCCAGGGGCGAAATCAGGAAGACCCCGTTCTTGCCGCCAGGCAGCACGCGAAGGAACGCGATCCAGCGCCCATCCGGGGACCAGGCCGGGCTGTATTCGTCGGCAGCATCAGTAGTCAACCGCAGGCGGGCGCCGCTGTCGATGAGCTTGACATAAATATCGAAGTTATCCTGCTTCTCGCCGTTCCAGGCGTAGGCTATCTGGCTTCCGTCCGGCGAAAAGCTCGGGTGGTACTCGCGGCCAGGATCGCTGGTGAGGGGTTTCAGCACCGGCGCCGCCGCAGGGGCTTCCCGTAACTGACTGAGCCACACTCCGGCCCCCACGCCCAGCAGAACCGCCAGCCCGCCGGCCGCCCACAGCAGGCCCCGCCGGCGCCGCCGCTGGACCGGAGGCGCCCCGGCCAGGGCGCCGGAGTCCGACTCTTCTTTCAGCTCCTCCAGCGCCAGCTTCACGTCGGCCATGTGCTGGTAACGCCGCTCACGCTCTTTCCGCAAACACCGCGCAATGATCTTCTCCAGGTCGCGCGGGGTCTCGACCCCCACCTGGCTCGCCGGCTTGGGTTGCTCGCGCAGGATCGCCGCCAAAGTCGAGGCTTGCGTGTCCCGCTGGAACGCCCGGTGACCGGTCACCATCTCGTAGAGCACCGCGCCGAACGAGAAGATGTCGGAGCGCGCGTCCACCGGCTTGCCCTCGGCCTGCTCCGGCGACATGTAGGCCACCGTCCCCACGATCTTGCCTTCTTCCGTGTGCGGCTTCAGCGTCTGGGTCGGCGCGAGCTCGCCGGTCAAAGGCTCCATCAGCTTCGCCAGCCCGAAGTCGAGCACCTTGACCAGCCCGCTCTCGTTGACCATCACGTTGCCCGGCTTCAGATCGCGGTGCACGATGCCCGCCCCGTGCGCCGCCGCCAGCGCATCCGCTATCTGGATCCCGCACTTCAGCGTCTCGTTGAGCTTCAGCCCCTTGCGCCCGATGAACTGATCCAGCGTCTTCCCCGCCACGTACTCCATCACCATGAAGTCGCGGCCACCCTCGGACGCAATGTCGTGAATCGTGATGATGTTGGGATGATTCAGCGCCGACGCCGCCTTGGCTTCCTGCACAAACCGCCGCTTCCGCTCCGGGTCCGCCACCCTCTCCGGCGGCAAAACCTTGATGGCGACAAACCGGTCCAGGTGCGTGTCCCGCGCCTTGTAGACCACCCCCATCCCGCCCTCGCCGAGCTTCTCCAGGATCTGGTAATGCGCAATGGTCTGGCCCATCATGGCGTGTCCTCTCGATCAGTTTCCCAAACCGATCTTTCTCAATAGCTCACGGAACCGCGAGTCCGCAAGCAGCGGGTCGGCCAGCGGAGACACTGCAACGGCAGCCAGGAGAGGATCGCGTTCCTCGAAGGCGGTTTCAGCCCAAAGGCACGCTGCGTCCAGGTCCCCGAGTCCAAGGTAGATCAAGGAGACCATAGAGGCCGGAAAATAGGCCTCGCGTCTCCGCTTCATCGCCTCATCGAGGATCGCCATTGCCTGCGCCCTTTCGCCCGTCGCCCCCAGCGCCCATCCCAGCAAGCCTTCGCAGAGTGGTTCTCCCGGCGCCAGGGATCGAGCCTGTTCGGCCGCTCTCCGGGCTTCCTGATACCTGCCTTGCGCCCCGCAGACCAGGGCGAGAATGGCGTGAATCGGATAGAAGTTGGGTTCCAATTCGAGCGCCCGCCGGCATTGGTCTGCGGCCTCCTCATAGCGGCGCGCGTAAAACAATGTCAACGATAGCATCCGGTGGGCTTCCAGCGACACAGGGTCGAGGCTCACGGCTCTGCTGGCTTGCTCGATCGATTCTTCGTGCCGGCCCATGTAAGCCAGCAACTCGGCGTAGGGTCCGCGGCTCATCGGGTCACCCGGACTCAACTCAATAGCGCGCCTGTACTCGCTCTCGGCACCCGCCCAATCCCATTCGTACCAGTGCCGGATGAGGGCCAGGGCCATGTGCGCCGCAGCGTCTGTCGGATCGATCGCCAGCGCCTCCAGCGCCGCTTGCTTGCCCTTGGGCACGGCCTCCCGCGGCCGGGCCCAGCCAAAAACGGCCAGGCCGCAATAGGTGGCTGCCAGCCCGGCGTAGGCCGGCGCGCAGCCCGGGTCTTCCATGCGGGCCTTTTCGAAGTACTCGATGCACTTCTGGAAACCTTCTCGCGTGAACTTGTAAAAGTAATAGCGCCCCTTCATGCACAGCTCGTGGGCCTGCGGGTTGGCCGTGTAGCGCTTCACCAGGCCTCGCGGCTCCTCCCCGGGCAGCTTCACCCTGAGCATCCCCACAATGGCCCGCGCCAGTTCGTCCTGCACGTCAAAAACGTCTTTCAGCTCCCGGTCGAAGCGCTGCGACCAGAGATGATACCCATCGGCCACGTTGATGAGCTGGGCCGTCACCCGCAACCGGTTGCCGGCGCGCCGCACCGTCCCTTCCAGCGCGGTGGTCACCTGGAGCTTGCGGCCCACCTCCCGGATGTCCTCGCTGGTCCCCTTGAAGCGAAAAACCGAAGTGCGCGAGACAACCCGCAAGCCCTCCAGTTGCGCCAGCGCGTTGATCAGCTCCTCGGTCAACCCGTCGCTGAAGAACTCGCTCTCTTCATCGCGGTTCATGTTGACGAACGGCAGAACCGCGATCGATGGAACCGTGCACCCGCTCTCCAGGGTTGCCGCACGCAGCTTTTCCAACGCCAGCTTCACTTCAATCGCGGTTTCAAACCGCTCCCCCGCTCGCTTGCGCAGGCAGCGGGCCACGATGCTCTCCAGGTCGGCCGGCGCCTCCTCGGCCAGCTCCCTGGCTGGCCTCGGCTGGTCCCGCAGAATCGCCGTCAGGATCGACAGGTTCGAATCTCCCTGAAACGCCCGCCGCCCCGTCACCATCTCGTAGAGCACCGAGCCGAACGAGAAAATGTCCGAGCGCGCATCCACCCGCTTGCCTTCGGCCTGCTCGGGGGACAGGTAGGCCAGGGTGCCGAGGATGGCGCCTTCCGCCGTCTGCGTCGGCGCCTCCTCACCCACCATCGCTTCTGTCAGCTTGGCCAGCCCAAAGTCCAAAACCTTCACCAGGCCGCTTTCCGTCACCATCACGTTGCCCGGCTTCAGATCGCGGTGCACGATCCCGGCGCCGTGCGCCGCCGCCAGCGCATCCGCCATCTGGATCCCGCACCTCAGCGTCTCGCTGAGCTTCAGCCCTTTGCGCCCGATCAACTCGCCCAGCGTCTTCCCCGCCACGTACTCCATCACCATGAAGTCCACCCCGCCCTCCTGGGCAATGTCGTGAATCGTGATGATGTTGGGGTGATTGAGCGCCGAAGCGGCCTTGGCCTCCTGGACAAACCGCCGCTTCCGCTCCGGGTCAGCAACTCTCTCCGGCGGCAAAACCTTGATGGCGACGAAGCGGTCCAGGTGCGTGTCCCGCGCCTTGTAGACCACCCCCATCCCGCCCTCGCCGAGCTTGTCTTCAATCCGGTAGTGACCCAAGCTTTGGCCGATCATTCCATTACTTAACTCTATCTCACCGCGTCTTCACCGGCCCCAGGTAGCGGTCGAGCCACGCCAGGGCTTCCCGAACCACCTCCTGGGTGAGCGGGGAGTGTCCTGCCTCAACCACAAAGTGGCGTTTGTCCTTCTCGGGTGTTCCGAGGAGGCGAAACAGGGGAACCTGGCTGCTTTCCAGCGGGAATAGGAAGTCGTCCCGACCGTTTACCATCAGCGTCGGCACGCGCGAGCGTGGGGCGAAGTGCAGAGGATCGACCTCGGCAGGGATTTGCCCTCTCCCATATGATCCGCCCCAGAGCAACACCCCCACCTTCAGACGCGGCTCCAGCGCCATCATCCTCGGGCCCTCGGCTGCGCCCCAGCTTATGCCGTGGTAGGCCAGCTTTTCGCGGTCAATCTCCGGACGCGTTTCCAAATAGTCGATCGATCGCCCCAGATCCTTGTACCATTGAACAGCCAGTTCCCGCCAAACGTTGGGCTGTGTGGCGTAGGCGCTAAATGAGCCGCCGATGGTGCGTTCGTATGTGCCTTTGTAGATCGGGTGCATCACGGCCCGCCCGCTCCGGATGATGAAATCAAAATGCTGAGTCTCCAGTCTCCCGCTACTTCGAATATCCAGGGCGTGCGCCCCGGGGAAGAAGACGGCAGTCTGGAGGGGCGGTTCTGCATTCTTGGGCAGGAACAGATAGGCTATCAACCTCTCGTTCCCGTAGGCGGCAAGGAAGCTGATCTGCTCCTTGTGCCAATACGGAGACGTGTCGTCCGCCGCTTCGATCGTCGCCTTCAATTCCGTCCGGTCGTAGGCGTGAATGGCCTTATACACCTGGAAGATCGCTTCCCTGGCAGGCTTGTCACCCCGCCGGTCGCGGACCAGTAGTTCCACCGGGTCGGTGAGTTCCTTGGGCAGCGGCTTGGCGTACTTGGCGCACCGGAAGCCGTTGGTTGGCGAGCGGTCGAAGGGCGGGCTTTTATCCGGAGCGGAAAACATGTACTTCGGGTCGCTCCAGGCGCCACCCAGGATGTAGCGGTTTTCGCCGGAGGCATTCCAGCACCATTCCTTCACATTTCCTGCGGTGTCGTAGGTCCCGTAAGGCCCCAGCCCTCCATAGCTTCCAACTCGCGCGGGGCCCTGCCCGGTGAAATTGCTCAGTTGCAGGATGGTAGCGTGCACCCCTATCTCCGCCGCCCTCCGCCAATGGTGGGCGGTGGGGAGACTTTTCCCTGCGAACTCGCAGTAGGCCGCGGCCTCGTGCCAGCTCACTCCGCTGACCGGAAAGTCGTCCCGCCCCGCCGGAAAGGTCCCGAACTCCCAGGTAGCAGGTCCGGGGCGCCCCGTGGCGTCTTTGAATCCGGCCATGGCCTCCTCCCACGCGATGATCCGGCCGCTTCTCACAAACGGATGTTTCCAGTAGGCACGCTTTGCATACCCCCCCTGAGTGACGAACTCCTTAAACTGCCTGTTGGTGACCTCGTACTTATCCAGCCAGAATTCTTCGATTGGTTTCTGGGGAGGCACCCGAACCATTCCGGAGGGCGCACTCCCTTCCGGGTCCAGCGTGACGCTGAGGACCGTCGGCATGCCGGTAACATTCAAACCGGTGCTTCCCTCCAACGTGTTCAAACCAGCTTTCGCAATCCTATAGCGCAGATGGCCGGTCGGGATGACTATTGCTTCCAGCGGCGTGCGGCCCAAATGGTCCCACGGAACGTCGTCGCCGGTGTCGATGTAATCCCGGATGTAGACATCAGCGTCCGGCGGGTCCGTGTGGAACGAGGTCCGGCGCGTAGAGTTCTGCCGGATTCGCTCGAAGCTCCGGCTCGTTCGGCAAATACCTCTCCGCCTGTCGTGCCAGGCGCAACGCGGCACAGGTTCGTTGCTGATCGAGCAGGCGCCCAATCTCAGGCAGAGCTACAGTACGCGCCCAACGGACCCGCGAGGTTCGCCAGGAATACCAGCCGATGATCGCCAGCAGAAGTGTGACTAGGACCAGCGCCGGGATCGCGAACTGCGGTTTTCGCAGGAACGCCCGGACCCCCACCCTCTGCGCCGCAAGCTGCGATTGACAGGCGGCCAGGTCCTGGTGCAATTCGGCCCCCGAGGGATAGCGCGCCTCGCGGTTCTTTTCCAGGCAGCGAAACAGGATGCGGTTCAGCTCGGCGGGAATGTCCGGCCGCACAGCCTTCGGAGCCGGCGGAGTATCGCGCAGGATCGCCGACATGGTCGAAATCTGTGAGTCCCCACGAAAGGCCCGCCGCCCCGTCAGCATCTCATACAGCACGCCGCCGAAGCTGAAAACGTCCGAACGCGCGTCCAGCTTCTTGCCTTCTACCTGCTCCGGGGACATGTAGGCCACGGTGCCCAGGATGGTCCCGGTCTTGGTCTGCGAGGGCGCCCCCGCCGTCTCCGTCTCGGCCCCCTCAGCCTCCCCAGTGGGCGCGGGCTCGGTCAGCTTGGCCAGCCCGAAGTCCAGCAGCTTGACCAGACCGGTTTCAGTAACCATGACATTGCCAGGCTTCAGGTCGCGGTGGATTATGCCGGCAGAATGCGCCGCCGCCAGGGCGTCTGCCATCTCCATGGCGCACTTGAGCGCCTCTGCCAGAGGCATCCCGTTGCGCGGGATCGATTGGCCCAGTGTCTTGCCCGCCACGTACTCCATGGCGATGAAGTCCACGCCTTTATCCGAACTGATGTCGTAAATCGTCACGATGTTGGGATGGTTCAGCGCCGAGGCCGCCTTGGCTTCCTGCACAAACCGCCGCTTCCGCTCCGGATCCGCCACCCGCTCCGGCGGCAGTACCTTGACCGCCACAAAGCGCCCCAGGTGTGTGTCCCGCGCCTTGTATACCACCCCCATGCCGCCCTCACCGAGCTTCTCGAGGATCTCGTAGTGCGCGATGGTGCGGCCGGTCACGACGACTCAATCCTCCCCACAGCGCTGTGTCAGATCGGGACCGAGCAAGGCCAGAACGGCCCTGCGCACCTTGGCCGCCAGCCCGACCGCGGAGATGACGGCCTCGGTAGCCACCTCCGGAAAGTCTCCAGGGTCTTTCTCGGCCTTCGCCACCCATTGGCGAACCAAGTCCCGCTTTGCCTCTTCACGCGGGTGCATAAATGACCCTGCCGTATTTGTTGACCGGATAGGCAATGCCACCGATGAGGTCCTTGGTCTCTTCGAAGCGCTGTGTGGACATCACGATCACGTCAAACGGATACGGGAGACCACGCAGCGCGTCCCAGATTCTGACGCTCTCCTCCCTGGTGTCGGGAGGGTCGTGCTCAAGGACCAGCAGGTCAATGTCGCTGTCACGAGTCATCTGCCCTGTGGCAGCCGACCCAAACAGTATGATGCGGTCAGGCGCCGCCGCGCGCAGGATGCGCTCGACAATCTCCCTGGTCAGGTGCTGGTCGATCCCCACGCTCTCACATCATAATAGATTTCACCGAGGGTCGGGCCTGCTGAGCTGGCAGCGGTCAGCAAGCCATGCGTGGTGCGTGCGCGAGGCTTCTCAGGCTCGCATTGTCATCTCAGGGTTTCATCTTCACTGGCCCCAGGTAGCGGTCCAGCCAATCCAGAGTCTCCTTAATCACAGGCGTCATGCTGGGCGGCATGTGCCCCGAGTCGAACAGAACATGGCGCTTGTCCTTTTCGGGAGCGCCCAGAGCACGGAACAACGGAAGCTGCGAGGATTCCAGTGGAAATCTGAAATCGTACCGGCCGTTTATCATCAAGACCGGCATTTTGGCGCGGGGAGCGAAGTTGAACGCGTCCACCTCGGGCGGGTATTTCTGGAAGAAGAAGCCTCCAACGACCAGCACGCTCGCTTTGATGCGTTGCTCGAGTGCGGTCAGGACCGGCGCCCAGGCAGCGCCCATGCTCATCCCGTAGTAGGCCAGCCGATCGCGGTCGATATCCCGCCGGGTTTCTAAGTAGTCAATCGACCGGCCCAGGTCTTTAGCCCAGCAGACTGTCCGGTCTCTGATGGCGCTGGGCCCCTCGGCTGGGGTTTCGCTGCGGCGTTCGTAGGTGCCCTTGTAGATGGGCAGCAAAACGGCCCGCCCGCTCCGGATGACAAAACCCGGAAACCCGACCCCCAGGCTATCGATCGACTTCAAGTAGAGAGCCTGCCGGCCCGGGAAGTAGACGACCGTCTGGTAAGGCGGAGCGGCGTTCCTGGGCAGAAACAGGTAGGCGATCACGCGCTCGTTGCCGTAGGCCGCGTCGAGGCTTATCTTCTCCAGGCGCCAGTGTGGGGAGCTTTCGTCTGTTGATTCGACGCGCGATTTCAGCTCGGTGCGGTCGTAGGAGTAAATGCTCCTGTAAAACCGGAAGATTTCGTCGCTCACCGGCTTCTCTTTGGCGAAGTCACGGGTCGGAATCTCGACCGGGCCGGTGAGCGCTTCCGAGAGCGGGGCGGAGTATCTCGCGCAGCGGAAGCCGTATGTCCCAGAGCGGTCGAACGGCGACTGTGCGTGCGGAATTTCGAACATGTACATGGGTTCGTTCCAGGCGCCGCCCAGGATATAGCGGCGGGCCGCACCTCCAGCCTGATTCCAGCACCACTCCTTGACGTTGCCCGCCATGTCGTAGGTCCCATAAGGGCTGAGACCCTGGTGGCTCCCCACGCGCGCGGGACCCCGCCCGCCGAAATTGCTGAGTTGGAGGATGTCGGCAAAGAACCCCAGCCCG
Source organism: uncultured Acidobacteriota bacterium (assembly GCA_963725415.1). GTDB lineage: Bacteria > Acidobacteriota > Terriglobia > Bryobacterales > Bryobacteraceae > CAVRZY01. The sequence continues at coordinate 75,193 of CAVRZY010000097.1, forward strand.
GCGGCGTTGTACCAGTGATCAACCGTGGGTAGGCTTTTCCCGGCGAACTCGGCATAGGCGGCGGCCTCATACCAACTCACCCCACTTACGGGAAAGTCCTCCTGCCCTTCCGGATAGCTGCCTAGTTGCCAGGTGGCCGGTCCCGGCCGTCCGGTCGCATCGCGAAAGCGGCCAGCCGCCTCCTCCCACGAAAGGGTCCGGCCCTTCTCAACGAACGGCTGTTTCCAGTATTCGCCCTTTTCGTACCCGCCCCGGTCCACGAATTCCTTGAATTGCTTGTTGGTGACTTCGTATTTGTCCAGCCAGTAGTCCTGCAACTGGACTGGAGGGGCGCTCCGAAATTGGAAGGTTTCGCCGGGAACTCGAACCATGCCGGGCGGGCTGGTTCCTTGCGGCTCCAACTTGAACTCGATAACTTGAGTCGCAAGAGACGATAGCGAAGACCTAGAGGCCAGTTCCAGCGCCGCGAAACCTTCCTTGGCTATTTTGAAGCGAACATTGCTAGCCGGCAGCCTGGTGTTTTCGATCGGTGTCTTGCCCAGCAAGTCCCAGGGAGCGTCAACCGCCACGTAATCCTTTACATAGAGCTCGGCGCCGGGTGGGGTAGTACGGATCGAGACGCGGAATGAGAATTTCTCACAAAACTGCCGGAGCTGGGGGTCGTCGGGAATATAACGCTGCGCTTGCCTGGCCAGGCGAAGGGCAGCGTAGGCCTGTCCCTTCTCAATCAGGCGGGCCATCTCCGGCAGCGCCTGGTTCCGCGCCCAGCGCGCCCGCGAGCTTTCGACCCATAACCAGCTTACGGCAGCGGCGAGCGCGGCTAGCAGTACCACGGCGGCGACGGCATATTTCGGCCGGCGCAGGGCCGACCGCAAGCGACCCAGCGGGGCAGCCAGCCGCGCCTGGCAGGCCACCAGGTCTTGGTGCAGTTCACTCCCCGACGCGTAGCGGGCTTCGCGGTTCTTCTCCAGACAGCGAAACAGGATGCGGCTCAGCTCGGCGGGCACGTCCGGCCGCACGGTCTTCACCGGCGCTGGAGTGTCCCGCAAAATGGCCGACATGGTCGAAATCCGCGAGTCGCCCTGAAAGGCCCGCCGTCCCGTCACCATCTCGTAGAGCACCGCGCCCAAGCTGAAAATGTCCGAGCGCGCATCGACCTTCTTGCCCTCCACCTGCTCCGGCGACATGTAGGCCACCGTGCCCAGAATCGTGCCCGCCTCGGTCAGCGAGGGCTCCCCGGCCTTCACCGTCTCGGTTTCGGCCAGTTCGCCCGTCGGGCCGCGCTCTGGACCAGGCTCGGTGAGCTTGGCCAACCCGAAGTCCAGCACCTTGACAAGACCCTGCTCGTTGACCATTACGTTGGCCGGTTTCAGATCGCGGTGGATAATGCCTGCCCGATGCGCCGCCGCCAGCGCGTCGGCCATCTGCACGGCGTAGTTCAAGGTCTCGTTCAGCCCCAGACCTTTCGGCCCGATCAACTGGCCCAAAGTCTGGCCCTGCACATACTCCATGACGATGAATTCGATGCGCCCCTCCGCCAGGATGTCGTGAACCGTGACGATATTGGGGTGATTCAACGCGGAGGCCGCCTTGGCTTCTTGCAAGAACCTGCGCTTGCGCTCCGGCTGGGCAATCTCCGGGGGCAGCAGTTTCAACGCGACCAGGCGGTCCAGGCGGGTGTCGCGCGCCTTGTACACCACCCCCATCCCGCCCTCGCCGAGCTTCTCCAGTACCTGGTAATGGGAAAACGTCTGGCCGATCATGTCACCATCTCACGGTTTCATCTTCACCGGCCCCAGGTAGCGGTCCAGCCAGTCGAGGATCTCTTTGATCACTGCGTTCCTGGGCGGAATGTGCCCCGAGTCGTATATGACGTGACGCTTGTCTTTTTCGGGGGTGCCCAGGAGGCGAAACATCGGCTTCTGGGAGATCTCCAGCGGGAAGGCGTAATCGTGTCGGCCGTTTAGCATCAAGACCGGCATCCTGACGCGCGGCGCAAAATGAATCGCCTCCGACTCGGGCGGCTGCCGATCAAGGAGAAGCCCTCCCGCCAGCAGCACACTCGCCTTGAAGCGTCCCTCGATGGCGGTCAGGATCGGCCCCCAAGCCCCACCCAGGCTGAGCCCGTAATACGCCAGCTTGTCGCAGTCAATGTCCGGGCGGGTTTCCAGGTAGTCGATGGAGCGCCCAAGGTCTTTGGACCATTGGATGCCCCGATCCCTCACGAAGTTAGGCCCGCCTGCCGCGGCGGTTGCCTGACGTTCATAAGTCCCTTTGTAAACGGGATGCAAAAGCGCGCGGCCGCTGCGGATAACGAAATCCAGGAACTCCATGCGCAGGTCTTCGCTCGACTTCAGCCGGACGGCCCACAAGCCGGGGAAAAAAACTACGGTCTGGTAAGGCGGGGAGGCGTTCTTGGGCAGAAAGAGATAAGCAATCACCCGCTCGTTCCCATACGCGGCGTTGAAGGCAACCTTCTCCTTGCGCCAGTGCTCCGAGCTGTCATCCACCGATTCGACTGCCGCTTTCAGCTCGCCGCGGTCGTAGGCATAGATGCTCTTATAGAACTGGAAGATCTCGTCGCTTACCGGCTTCTCTTTCGTGAAGTCGCGGTACGGAGTCTGGACGGGTGCTGCGAGCGTCTCGGCAAGCGGAGCCGTGTATTTCGCGCAGCGGAACCCGTGGGTCGCGGACCGGTCGAAGGGAGGCATTCTGTTCGGCTCGCCGAACAAGTACTCCGGTTCGCCCCACGCCCCGCCCAGAATGTAGCGATAGCTCGCAGATTGATTCCAGCACCATTCCTTGACGTTGCCAGCCATGTCATAGGTCCCGTATGGGCCAAGGCCCTGATGGTTTCCCACCCGGCTGGGACCCGCTCCGCCGAAATTGCTCAGCTTGACGATGTCAGCGAACATGTGCAAGGGCCCAACGGCGTTGTACCAATGGTAGATCGTAGGCAGGCTCTTGCCCGCAAACTCGGCGTACGCCGCAGCTTCATACCAACTCACGCCACTGACCGGAAAATCCGCCTGCCCTTCGCGGTAGGTTCCCAGCTCCCAGGTCGAGGGTCCAGTGCGGCCGGTCGAATCCCGAAATTCAGCCACGGCCTGCTCCCAGGTGAGTACCTTGCCATCCTTGACAAACGGATGCTTCCAGTACTGGCGTTTCTGGTAGCCGTCGGCACCGACAAACTCCTTGAACCGCCGGTTGGTGACCTCGTACTTGTCCAACCAGTAGTCCTGTAGTTGCACCGGAGCGAGGCTGCCAAATTGGTAACTTCCACCCGGCACATGGACCATGCCGGGCGGAGTGGTCCCTTGCGCCGGCAGCGTAAAACTGGGCATCCAACCCCAGCCCGGTGAAGCTCCCTCAAAAGAATCAAAGCCCGGCTTGGTGACCCTCCAACGGAGGTAACCGGCGGGCACGCGAATGGTATGAATCGGTGAGGTTCCGACAAGTCTCCACCGGGGCGGGCTCTCAAGCGAGAAATACTCTCTCATGTAGACCTCGGCACCCGGCGGGGTTGTGCGGATGGAAACCTGGAGTGACGTATCGCGCCAGAGCGCCTCGAGCTGGGGATCGCCCGGGACATAGCTTTGTACCTGGCGGGCTAGATGGAAGGCATTGTAGTAGCTTCCCTTGCCGATCAGTCGGGCAATCTCCGGCAGTGCCACCTCGCGCGCCCAACGCACGCGGGAGCTTCGTACCCACAGCCACCCGCCGAGTGCCACAACCGCGACAAGCAACAGCGTGGCCGGAACCGCAAAGCGCGGCCGCCGCAGGATGGCGCCGAGGCTGACGGCAGCCAGCCGCGCCTGGCAGGCCACCAGGTCTTGGTGCAGTTCACTCCCCGACGCGTAGCGGGCTTCGCGGTTCTTCTCCAGACAGCGAAACAGGATGCGGCTCAGCTCGGCGGGCACGTCCGGCCGCACGGTCTTCACCGGCGCTGGAGTGTCCCGCAGAATCGCCGACATGGTCGAAATCTTCGAGTCGCCCTGAAAGGCCCGCCGTCCCGTCACCATCTCGTAGAGCACTGCACCGAAGCTGAAAATGTCCGAGCGCGCATCGACCTTCTTGCCCTCCACCTGCTCTGGCGACATGTAGGCCACCGTGCCCAGAATCGTGCCCGCCTCGGTCAGCGTGGGCTCCCCCGCCTTTACGGTCTCAGTTTCGGCCAGCTCGCCCGTCGGGCCGCGCTCTGGACCAGGCTCGGTGAGCTTGGCTAAACCGAAGTCCAGTACCTTGACCAGACCCTGCTCCGTGACCATCATGTTGGCCGGCTTGAGATCGCGGTGGATAATGCCCGCCCGGTGCGCAGCCGCCAGCGCATCGGCCATCTGGAGGGCGTAATTCAGCGTCTCGCGCAGCGCGAGACCTTTCGGCCCGATCAACCGGCCCAAAGTCTGGCCCTGCACATACTCCATCACGATGAATTCGGTGCGCCCCTCCGCCAAAATGTCGTGAACCGTGACGATATTGGGGTGGTTCAAAGCGGAGGCCGCCTTGGCTTCTTGCAGGAACCTGCGCTTGCGCTCCGGCTGGGCAATCTCCGGAGGCAGCAATTTCAACGCCACCAGGCGGTCCAGGCGGGTGTCGCGGGCCTTATAGACCACCCCCATGCCGCCCTCGCCGAGCTTCGCTTCAATCCGGTAATGACCCAGAGTCTGGCCGATCATTTCATCACCGCTCTTTCCATTCCGCCATCCAGATGTTGCCCGTGCGCTCGCCCATGCTGAAGACGATCTTGTCGCGGGCCACATCCACCTCGAGGTCGCTCCCGTTCGCCAGCGAGAGCCGCGCACTGTGAGAATGGAAAATCGCAAACGGGGCTCCTGCGGGGCGCTTGGTGGCTGGGTCCAGGCGCTGTGCCCAGAGGCAGAGAAAACCGTCCCTATTTGCCCAGCCGTAAAGCAATGTACCGTCAGGAGACCACGGGCGCATATGCCCCTCCGTAATCATGATCAACGCGCTCTGCCCAATTGAGGCTTCGCCCTGAAAAGGCGCGACGTACGAGTGCCAGGAAGGCAGATCCAGGAGCGTGATCCAGCGCTCGTCAGGGGAAAAGCGGCCGCTAGCCCACCAGCGGCCGGGATGTGCGATGAGTTCGGTGATACGGCGTGAGGCCAGCTCCAGCAGCCACACCCGCCCAGAGACATCATGGCCGAGGATGTGTTTTCCATCCGACGACCAATCGTTCAACTCGCCGCAATCTTCGCAGATCATCTCCGGGACGCCGCCCGTGGCGGGCACGACATAACCGTTCCATTTCTTGTTCTCATAGCTGGAGAAACTCACCTTGGAACCGTCCCGCGAGAAATGGGGTTCCCATTTGTCCGACCGGCTGGCGGTGAGAACGGAATCCTCGCCCCTGCGGAGGTCCTTGGTCCAGACCTCCTCGTGGCCCGTTCGGCCCGAGACGAACACCATCCTGGCGCCGTCCGGGGAAAGTGCAGGGTGGAAATCCGCAGCGGCGTCTTGGGTCAATCGTCGCAGCTCACCCACGACTTTGCCCTGATTGGGCTCGATGGGCAGGCTCCAAATATCGACATTCTCGCTGAGGCTCGCAAACGCCACGCGGGCGGTTTCGCCCGGTCCCGAAGCCACTGACGGGTTCACTTCCAGCGTCGGGCCGGAAGTCAGGCGCTGCGGAGAGCCGGTAACCTTCCAGGTTTTGGGCGAGATCCGGATCCGCCACAAGTTGGTGCTGTCGCCGGAACGGGCGCAGAAGACCAGCCAGTCGCCCTCTGGCTCCCAGGCGGCGGCGACTAACGTCCAGGGGTATCCCTGGAAAGGACCACTGAGATTCTCCCTCCCGGCGGCTTCTAACGCTCCTGTCTTTATCGCCGGCCCTGGGTCCAACGGAGTGACCCACCAGTCAATCCCTTCGGGGGGAAGCTTGCTGTCACGACTGCCAAGAAATAACAGGTGCTTCCCATCCGGCGACCAGATGGGGTAGATCGCACCAGCAAAGCCGGGCTGCAACTGTCTGGGTGCACCTCCGGCAGCGGGCACTACGTAAATGCGGCAGCGGCTGGCGATACTGAAGCCGAGCACGCCGACATCCCCGACCCCGTATGCGATCCAGTTCCCGTCGGGCGAAAACTGCGGTCGCCTTCCTTCTGGGGCGATCCTTCTGGCCGGTCCGCCCAGCGCCGAAACCACATAGATCCCACTCCCCTCCCGCTCGGAACGGAAGGCGATCTTCGTGCCATCGGGCGAGAATGCCGGCTCGTGGTCGTCCGCCGGGTCTCGCGTCAACCGAATTGGCTCGGCGCCGCCCACCTGCCGCACCCAGATGTCCAGATTGCCCTGTCCGCTACGGTCCGAAGCGTAGGCCAGCAGCTTGCCATCGGGCGAAAGTGCCGGATCGGTCGTGAGTCCGGAATCCGAGGTCAGCCGGCTCAGAACCGGCGCCGGGGTCGGCTTCGGGGACCGGGTCAGCCACCAGGTCACGCCCGCCGCGGCGGCCAGCAACATCGCAACCACCGCGAGTCCGATCCAGTGCCGCAGGTGCTTACGCCTGACCAAGACAGGCTGTAAAGCCTGTCCCACTTTGCCGGAATCCGACTCCTCCTTCAGCTCTTCCAGCGCCAGCTTCACGTCGATCATGTGCTGGATGCGACGTTCGGGGTCCTTGCGCAGGCAGCGACCGATGATCTTTTCCAGCTCGGGCGGCGTGCCTTCGGCGACCGGCAGGGGTTCCTTGTGCAGGATCGCCGATAGGGTGGACAGCTTCGTTTCGCTGTGGAACGCCCGCCGTCCGGTGACCATCTCGTAGAGCACCGAGCCAAACGAAAAAATGTCCGAACGCACATCCACCGGCTTACCTTGGGCCTGCTCCGGGGACATGTAGGCCACCGTGCCCAGAATCACGCCTTCTTCGGTGTGCGGCTTCAGAGTCTGAGTGGGAGCGAACTCATCGGCTGGGGCAGGTTCGGTCAGCTTCGCCAGGCCAAAATCCAGGACCTTGACCGCTCCCTTCTCCGTGACCATCACATTGGCCGGCTTCAGGTCGCGGTGCACGATGCCTGCTGCGTGCGCCGCCGCCAGCGCGTCGGCGATTTGCACGGCGTACTTCAGCGTTTCATTGAGCTTCAGCCCCTTGCGCCCGATCAGGTCTGCGAGCGTCTTGCCCGCCACGTACTCCATCGAGATAAAGTGGATGCCCTCAGCCTGATCGATGTCATAGATTGTGACGATGTTGGCATGATTCAGCGCCGAGGCCGCTTTGGCCTCCTGCACAAACCGGCGCCGGCGCTCCGGATCACTCACCTTCTCTGCCGGGAGTACTTTCAACGCCACCAGGCGGTCCAGGTGCGTGTCGCGGGCCTTGTAGACCACCCCCATGCCGCCCTCGCCGAGTTTCTCCAGCACCTGGTAGTGACCGAGCTTTTGACCGGTCATGCTTCCGCGCCTCCGCGGCGCGGTTCTCTCAGACACTTTACACCCGGATTGCCTGGGTCGGGTAGGCGGCGTAGCCGCGCCCTCTTCCCACTGCTCATCGCAACGATGAAGACAGCGTGCGGAAAAACTCCAGCGGCGTCGCGATCCGCAATAGCAATACGCGAACGAGTAGATGCAGA
>CAVRZY010000098.1:0-10526 GCA_963725415.1 uncultured Acidobacteriota bacterium
TAGCCCTCGGCATCATGAGGCCTGAGCCTGATACCCTGAGTGAAGTCGCTAACTGCGTGCTCGTCATCGCCGGTCACCAAATAGGCTTCCCCGCGCGCAAGCCAAGCCTCGGGTGATTTTGGTTTGAGTCTGACAACTTCTGACAAGTCAGCAACGGCGTGGCCATAATCGTCTTTGAGGATATGAACTACGGCGCGCAGTCCGTAGGCCCGAGCCTCAGGTTGGAGTCGAATGGCCTGGGTGAGGTCTGCGAGCGCTTGATCGCGGTCCTCTTTGGCAATATAAAGCATCCCACGCAAGAGATAGCCTTCCGAACAGCCGGGTTGGAGCTCGATGCCACGAGACAGGTCAGCAACAGCTTGGTCAAGGTTTTCTTTGCGTACGTAGGCGACCGCCCGGTTGAAGAAGACGCCCGGCTCTCTCGTGTTGAGCCTGATTGCTTCCGTATAATCAGCGATGGCACGGTCCTGATCCTGTTTCAGAAGGTAAGCATTTCCTCTGTGGTAGTAGACTGTGTCCCGTTCGCTGACATCCTCGGAAGGGCCCACTTGTTTCAGCGCTGTTGTGAGGCGCGCTATGCTGCCGTCATAATCGCCGACCTCATAGCGAGCTACAGCGATGACCAGCAACGTTACGTAAGCCATCTCCTGAGAGAGTTTCTCCTGAACGGTAAAACGCTCCAGCTCTGCGACAGATACGTTTACACTTCTGCCCGCCGACTTAAGAACTAGCTCTTTGGGCCTTCTCAGTATCTCGAAGTGGACCGTAACGATAGCTCGCTCTGTAGTTTTGTCGTAGTCCCCCCATAGGACAACCGCGGCCCCCTTTTTCCTGCCTTCCTCTGCGGCAACGCGGCTCCCTTCTTCCCAAGCGATGAACCTCGGCAAGGCGACGATCCGCACCTCGGCATACTGTCCTGTTGCTTCGGTCAGCTTCTCGACGATCGTCCTCGTGATGCGGTAGGGGGAGTCCTGGCGCTCGAAGCGTGCAACTAGAATGAGGACCTTGTCGGAGTGACTCTGGTAGTATTTCAGCACAGTCAAGCCGCCGAGGCTGAGCAGTGGGATAGCAACGATCCCGCTCAATGCAAGACGCCGGGCCCATCGTGGATAGCTCGGTCGCTTTTTGCGATGGTCGGTCAGGACTTTCCATGGGCCTTTTTTGAGATAGACCATGAAGCAAGCGAGCCAGAAGAGAAACACGAGCGGAAGAACCCAGTTCCAGGGCGAGTGCTCGTGCGTTTGCGGTCCCCCTTGGGTCGCTCGGGGCAAAGTTATGAAACAGACGAGAGCAACGAAAAGAGCAAAGAAAATGCCGGCTGCCTTCCGGTCTTCCCGTGTCAGCTCGTAGAGCGCGGCCAGAAAGGAGCACAGACTTGCGGCAATGCTGAATGCAGTAGTCAGATCCATGTGCACATGGTCTGCATCCGCCCGCCCTACGGCGAGCGGGGCAGTCTCGAGAGATATTATCCCTCATGTTCCGGCGGTGGAAGTGCCTCTGGCGTCCGGACAGGCTCGCCGACTTCGGGGTCTCTGGGTGGACGGCCCTGGGCCTCTCTAGGGCCGCTGGGAGTGGAACTGGCGAGAGAACTGCGAGGAGATGTGTGGTCACCACCGGGTTCAGAGCATTGCGTGTGATGGCACGATGTTTCAGGCAACGATTCGCTGATTCAGACGGCGCGCAGAGAACAGCTCTTCCTATTGCCGAATCATGTATAACTTCGTGGCGCGAACACATGCTGCCGCCGGGCTGTCAGGCGGCCAGAACGTCAGAATTCTGGCAGTAGTGCCTCTGCAACACGTGGTAGCGTCGGCTCACGGCGGTCTCTGCTTTTGGGCTGAGCAGCGCCGATTCTGTTCGAATCGGAGGAGCATCCGCCGCTGACCTTCAACTAGGGGTGGGGCACCCTCGGGTCTGTTCGCGGGCCGGTTCAGTCCGCCCACAGTGATTACCAGCCAACTTGGGCGTCTTTGAGTAGAATGGAGATCTGAGGCAGTGTGGGCTCGCTTTGAAGCCTTCTGCACTCCGGACGTTGACTACACGGCCCGAGTGGATGAACTCATGGAGCCAACGACAATTGGAGCCTGGATCGCTGTGGCGGTGGCAGCCGGTGGCGTGATCGCCGGATCCGTGAAGTTCGCGTTTTGGGTCTACGACGAGTGTCAGCGCCGGAAGAACCATCAGGGGTTCGTGGTGCCAAAGAAGACGCTCGAGATCGCTGGGAAGACAGAGAGCAACTACTGGTGGGGGATGGGCAAGCGAGGTGATGAGCCAACCATGCAGATCGTCGGTTCTTTCTTCATCTCGAACATCAGCTCAGTGCCCGTGCGAGTGCCGCAGGCCGAACTGCGCTATGGCTTCCTTGGCAGGAAGCGGGTCAATGGCATAGTGATGGTTCCACGCTCAGCAAAGGACAATCTGCACGGGTTCTATGACATTCCGCCCAACGAGACCAGGAACGCGCCTTTCGACTTTTGGGTCTATCCGCCGGTGGCGAAGGTTGGGGAGGACTTCACCGCGCGCTCGGTTACATTCATTGACCAATTCGGTAACCGGCATTCAGTCAAGAAGGTGACCTTCAGACCGCATGATGCTGACCGGCCTAAGCCACCCAAGCGGCCAGCGGAGTTCGCCTATGAGATCGCAGACCCTGTCGAAAAGGAAGTGGTTTCGGCGCTCCAGTCAGAGGCTCGCACGCTATCAGATGTGCGGCAGGACGGTTGGTGGGCTTGGCAGTGTTCACATCGTCTATCGGGGGCGCACTTTCACGGGTGTGGGAACCGACTCGTGGACGCCCGATTCACCCATCAACCAGTTGATCGTGTCCGATCCTGACGCGGCATCCCTTTGTTCGGACAACCTCGATGCGCTGGTAGCCTACTACAACCGGCTGAGGACCGACGACGAGCGAGATCGGTTCATCACGGCGTTGACCGACCGCCTTGATGCTGAGAAAGGCTACCTGGAAGTTGCCTACTTCGCCGTTTGCGTTCTGCTGAAGATCGGCCAGCTTGGCCGGGCGCTTCAAAAGGCGAAGCAGGACCTTCCAGCCGGTGAGCAGAAGGCGTTCGGCCTGAGCAACCTGTTGATGCTCCTCAATGGGCTGTTGAAGTACAGGCACTCGGAGTTCACCAGTGAGATGCTGGATGAGATCGAGCGGCTGATTCACAATCTGAATGAGCACCCGTTCCTGATCCCACAGAAGCTATCTGCGATCAGGACCAGCCGCTTGGCTAACGCCTGATTCACCCAGTGGCGCACGGCCTCACGTGGCGGACTCCCAGCGGGACGCATCCAAGATACGATGCTTCTCACCTTATCGTGCAACGCGCTTGTAGGCAACTGGCCCGGGCCGGGCCGCAAGTCCCGATCGAGGAAGTCTGCACGTCTGCCGGACGGCTAATCGTCTAACCCGGCAAACAACGGCGTTCACGGAGCGGTCGTCAGACGGCCGCGAGGCGGATGTGCGCCACGAACCGGTATCCGGACTCCGGGTGTGGCGGACATCGGGCGGCTTGACCGCTGATGGAAATTGAGACGTTAGCTCAGCGGTCCCTCCTGCCGGCCCGCTGATGGCGCCCCGAGGCCGCCCGCCGCTTGCTCGGCATGGCTGCGCAGGTTCGACCGCGCTGCATTACTGTGGTAATATGAGGCCTATGGCACTGGCTCATTCGAAGGTCACGGCGCAGGGGCAGATTTCGGTTCCCGCCGGCGTTCGTCAAAAGCTCGGCATCGGCCCAGGATCGATCTTGGAATGGGACGAAGACGGCGGTAAGATCGTCGTGCGGCGCTCGGCTCGCTTCACGTCCGAGGACATCCATCGAGCGTTGTTCCCAGAGCACCCGCCGAAATCGCGCACCGTCGCTGAGATGGAAGAGGGGATCCGGCGACGCGCCCGGGAGCGTCATGCGCGCCGTTGACAGCAACGTCCTCGTTCGGCTCATTACCCGAGACGATGCCCGGCAAGCCGCTTCGGCCGACATCTTCGTCGAGAAAGGGGCTTGGGTATCGGTGCTCGCTCTCGTCGAGGCCACCTGGGTCCTTGCCGCCGTGTACCAACGAAACGCGGCCGAGCTTGTCACTGCCGTCGAAATGCTGCTCAATCACAAGGACCTGGCACTACAGGATTCGGACGTCGTGGCGGCGGCGCTCGATCTCTTCCGCTCGCGTCCGGCTCTGGGTTTTTCCGATTGCCTGATGCTGCAACTTGCTCGGAAGGCCGGACATTTGCCACTCGGTACGTTTGCCCGTGACCTCGCAAAGGTCGAGGGAACTCAGAAGCTGTAGCTCGATCCAAACGCCCCCGAAGTCTTAGGGCTGTATCGAAAGCGAACCGGCGCGTGCCTGCTCACTGCTCCCGAAGCTATCGTCGCCGGCTCGCTTCCGATACAACCCTAAGACTTCTAAGACTTGCGGGAACCGATCTCCCAGAACGCCGTTTGGGGGGTCTTTCTCAGGCGCGCAATCATTCATCTGACGACGTCGATTCACCACAGGGAAGTGTTTGCGACGTAGCCGCTGGCGCGCTATCCTCAAAAATGGAGGGAAGGGGCCATGCGCGTCCCGTCGGGCATTGTTAGACAGGCCGAGATTGCTGCCGGCGTAGCGGCAGTTGAGAAGGAACTGGCGCCTGATGTCGTACGCATCCGTCACGACATCGGTCCGGACTGGAGCGATGAATCGTCCATTTTCTTTCGAATCGTGCTGTCCGATGAGGCAAGCCGGGAAGCGAGGCTGGCAGAGGTCACCAGGCGTGCTGCGTCTCGACTGCTTAGGGAAATAAAGCCGGCCGAGTTGGGTCTTCTTCCGTACTTCAGCTTCCGAAGCCAGTCGGAACAGGAAATGCTCCAAGAAGAAGCCTGGGCCTAGCGATGGCGTTTGCCGACGATCTCCTCGAGCAGGCTCGCCATCTGGCGCGCAGAGAGAAGAAGAGGCCGAAACAAGCGAGTCTCCGGCGCGCGGTGTCAACGGCATATTATTCTCTTTTTCATCTGCTGATAGCGGAGGCCGTTGCTAACTGGAGAAGGAGCGACCAGCGCGCCGCGCTTGCCCGAGTCTTCGAGCACGGCAAGATGAAGTCCGCATCTGACAAGGCGGTTGGGTCACCGGTTTCAGGTCAAGATCCGAGCGTTGTCGAAGACCTGAAGACGGTGGCCAAAGCCTTCATTCAACTCCAGCAAGATCGCAACACGGCGGATTACGACAACTCCCAAAAATGGTCCCGCACTCAGACACTCGCCCAGATCGACCTGGCCGCCGAGGCTTTCAGCCGTTGGCGCGCTATACGAACCGAAAGAATCGCGCAAGATTACCTTCTCTCGTTCTTTTCAGGCAAGCGTTCTTGATCCTTCTCCAGCGGTCTGCGCCCAAATCGTCGCCTCGGCAAAGCTCCACGGCTGTGCCGACACTGAGACTGACCGCATTCCGGGCCCCAAGTCCCGATGTGGGAACTTTGCATAGATCCCCATACACGGGCTGCCGTCTGTCTGTCGAAATCTCTGCCTCCCCTTCCCGTCTTGGCGAGGACAGTGACACACTGCCCCACAATCTTTCCCTCGTCTTTTCAATCAGTTCCCCACTTTCCACCCCCGCCCGCGTCCCCCGCCCCTGCTAACCTGTTTGTGGAAGAGCCATTTGCTCGATTTGGCTTCCTTCGTCCAAATTTAAATTTTTCATGCCCACTCAGAAACAAATACACGCCAATCGCTGCAACGCCCTCCGTAGCACTGGCCCCAGAACCCCCGCTGGAAAAGCCGTCTCCAGCCGCAACGCCCTCAAACACGGACTGCGCGCCCGCGCCGCCCTCCTTCCCGGCGAGGACAAACACGCTTTCGAACGTCTTTTCAAAGCCTTCCGCGCCCATTACCGCCCCCTCGACCGCCTCCAGGAAATCCTGGTCGAACAGATGGCCGTCGCCTATTGGAAGCTCTCCCGCCTCGCCCGCATCGAGTCCCACCTCTACCAGGACCAGTCCACCGCCCACAGCCCCCTCTACGACTCGCCGAAAGACTGGTTTGACCGCCAGAACGAACCCGATCCCCAGCCCAACAAACCCAAATTGACCCCCGACCAGCTCATCGCCCGCGCCTTCATCCAGGACGCCTCCGGCTTCAATACCCTCTCCCGCCTCTCTTACTACGAGATGCGCCTTGAGCGCTCCTTCTACCGCGCCCACCACGAACTGGAACGCCTCCGCGTAAAACCTGCCCCCTCGCAGGCCACACCGTGACCCCTGTCCCCGGTTTCTACCTCTTCGGAAACTTCGGATCCGCCTTGATCTCCCGAATCTGGAGGATGTGCCGCTGCCGGTGGGTGGAAATCAGCAGCAACCACTGATACGCGTCACTTCCCTCCCGTTGCACCAAGTGGCTGCGGAGATCGTCCTCGGTGGTCCTGGCGTATTCGAGCATCTGCGCATCGAGCTTGCGGGTAGCATCCAGCCCCGCCCGCAGATCGCGCAATTGCCCTTTCGTCTCTTCCGCGGCTACGGCCTTCTGGCGTTGGGTGCGGTCGATGCCATACCAGAGAACATCCGCGTCCCTATCGGACCGGTTCGGGTTGCTCGGCGGCGCCTTCATGGCCTTCCGCAAGTCCTGCCAGTAAATGGCCTCGGCGACCACCAAGTGCTCCACCACCTCCATGATGCTCCATGCCCCTGGCGCGGGCCGGAACTGGAGTTGCGCAGGAGACAGCCCGAACACCTCATCCACCAACCAGCTCTCGGTCATTTCCAGGTGCGCCACCAGACGCTGTCGTTCCAACCTGGTCAGGGACGCAGCCAGCGCGAAACTGGCGCTCACAGCGAACAAGAATACAGCAGCAATCGGTATCGTTTTCATAAGCGCAGCGTGGAAGATGCCTTCCTCCTCCCAAAGATTCTACTCTTCGGGCGCGATCGGCGGAACGGTTGCCGCCCCGGCACGTCTAAACTGGGAAGCGGCGGAGGTGCGATGGGCCCGATCCTAGGATTCCAGGAGTTCTTGCGAGACTGCGCCTTTGGCCTTCGCAACTGGGTCGCCAAGCCGGGCGTGGCCGCGGTCGCGGTGCTGTCGCTCAGTCTGGGAATCGGGGCAACTACGGCCATCTACAGCGTGGTCGATGCGGTGATCCTGAACCCGTTCCCCTACAAGGACGTGGACGCGCTCATGAGCGTCAAGGTGTGGGATTCCGCAGGGCGTGGCTTCCGCACCTACTACACAACCGATCAGTTCCTGGAAATCGCCCAGCGCAACACCATCTTCCAGGCCACCATTGCCTCGACCATCAGCGACGTGATCTGGACCGGCGGCGGAGAGCCGCAGCGGCTGCGCGGGAATCATGGCACGGCCTTCACCTTCGAAGTCATGGGCGTCCCGCCGCTGATCGGCCGCACCCTGACGCCAGCCGACTACGCTCCCGACGCGCCCCCCGCCTGCGTGCTGGGTTACCGCTTCTGGCAGCGCCAGTTCGGAGGCGATCCCCGGGTGCTAGGCCGCGAACTGCGCCTGAACGGCAAGGTTCGCACGGTGGTAGGCGTGATGCCCCGCCCCTTCATGTGGCGCGGGGCGGACGTCTATCTCCCCATCGCGCTGCATCGCGGTGCGATCGTCGAGGGCGTGCGCTACGTTCACCTGCTCGGCCGCCTTAAGCCGGGCGTGAACGAGGCGCAGGCCGAGGCCGACCTCCGTCCGATCATCGAGGAGCTGAGGAGAAGAGAGCCTGCCCAGTTTCCCGAGAAGTGGCGTGTGGGCCTGCTCTCCTTCAAGGAGACCTTTCCCAGCGCGATCCGGCAGCAGGTGTGGATCCTCTTCGGCGCGGTCGGGCTGCTGCTGCTGATCGCCTGCGCAAACGTCTCGAATCTGCTGCTGGCCAACGCGGCGGCGCGCCAGAAGGAGATGGGGGTGCGGGCGGCGCTGGGCGCCGGGCGCCTGCGCCTTCTCCGGCAACTGCTCACCGAGAGCCTGGTGCTGGCGCTGGCCAGTGGGCTGGTGGGTGTCGGCCTGGCCTACGCCGGCCTCCAGGCAATTATCGCCATTGTTCCGCCCGACACCATTCCCGATGAAGCCGTGATCGCTATCAATGCCCCGGTCCTGTTGTTCACGCTGGGTGTCTGCGTGCTGACTGCGCTGATCTTCGGCATGGCCCCCGCCTTGCACACCTGCACCTCCGACCTGGTGTGCAAGGCGGGGGCCATGCCAAAGATGCAGCGCGGTCGGTCGCGGAGATTCCCAGGGTGAACAACAGGACGGGGCGCGTTGATCGTGATCACGGCTTCATCGGGGATGGTGTCGGGCGGAACAATGGCGATGATGGCCTGCAGGCCGTGGTAGGCCAGGCCGACGCCGGTCGCCCGCTGACCAGAATCAGGCTCTCGTCAGAACGGCTGTAGAAGGCGGAGGCGGCTGGCGCCCATCGAAGCCCGGATGGCCATTTCATTCTGGCGCGAAGCCGCCTTGGACAGCAACAGATTGGAGACGTGCGCGCAAGCACCAGGAACAACAGCCCCACCCGCGCCAAAGAGGATCCACAGGCATGCTCTGGATCCGCGCTGGGAAAGTCTCTTTGAACGGAAGAGGCCACACGCCACTTCTCGTGAAACTGGGCACGCTGTCTTCTGCAGCCCCTCGATAACCGGCCGCAGGTCGGCCTCGGCCTGGGCCTCGTTCGCGCCGGGCTTCAGGCGGCCGATCAGGCCAGCCGAACGAACGCCCTCGAGGGTCGCGCCGCGATCAACGCGATCGGGAGATAGACGTCGGCGCGGCGCCAATGAAGGGCCGTGGCGTCACGCCGATCGCCGTCGCACCATCCCATTGATCCGCATGCGCGGCCAAGCACGCCGGGATCGCCGCAAAAATGGTCTTGCGAGAAGCTGTAACCAGCACGTAGGCCGGGTCGCGTCCGGAGCGGCGGCAGCCGGCGTCAGGGTGCGGCCGATCAGCAGCGGGACGCCCATCACGTCAAAGGTGAAGGCCGTGCCGTGATTGCCGCGCAGGCGCTGCGGCACTCCGTCGCCCGTCCAGATCACATCAAAATGGTCGAAGCAATGGTGGCCTGGAAGATGGTGTTGCGCTGAGCGGGTGCCACCGATTGATCGGTTGTCTGGCAGGTGCGGAAGCCACGCCCTGCGAGATCCCACACCTTGACGCTCATGAGCGCGGGCAGGTTGCCCTACGGGCAACAGTTTTAGGATCACAAAAACGACCACGCTGTAGAGTTGGCCGTCGTTGCCCCGATTCCCAGACTGAGCGACGGCGCCGCCGAGACGGCCACGCCCGGCTTGGCGACCCAGTTGCGAAGGCCAAAGGCGCAGTCTCGCAAGAACTCCTCAAAATGCTGGGATCCAGGCACATCGCACCTCCGCCGCTTTTCCCAGTTTTTACGGTACCCAGGCGGCAACCGTTGAAGCGATCGCGCCCGAAGGTAGAATCTTTGGGAACTCTGCGCTTATGAAAACGATACTGATTGCCGCTGTATTCTTGTTCGCTCTGGGCGCCGGTTCCGCGCTGGCTGCGTCCCTGACCAGGTTGGAACGACAGCGTCTGGTCGCGCACCTGGAAATGACCGAGAGCTGGCTGGTCGATGAGGTGTCCGGGCTCTCTCCCGCCCAACTCCAGTTCCGGCCCGCCCCAGGGGCATGGAGCATCATGGAGGTGGTGGAGCACCTGGTGGTCGCCGAGCCCATCTACTGGCAGGACTTGCGGAAGGCCATGAAGGCGCCGCCGAGCAGCCAGAAGCGGTCCGGCACGGACGCGGATATTCTCTGGTATGGCATCGACCGGACCCAGCGCCAGAAGGCCATCGCCGCGGAAGAGCCGAAAGGGCAATTGCGCGATCTCGAGCCGGGCTGGATGCCTTCCGCAAGCTGCATGCGCAGATGCTCGAATACGCCAGGACCACCGATGACGATCTCCGCAGCCACGTTGTGGAAAGGGAGGGAAGCGACGCGTATCAGTGGTTGCTGCTGATTTCCACCCACGAGCAGCGGCACATTCTGCAGATTCGGGAGATCAAGGCGGATCCGAAGTTTCCGAAGAGGTAGAAACCGGGGAGCGGGGTCACGGTGTTGCTTGAGAGGGGGCACGTTTTACGCGGAGGCGTTCGAGTTCGTGGTGGGCGCGGTAGAAGGAGCGCTGGAGACAGCATTTCGTAGTAGGAGAGGCGGGAGAGGGTGTTGAAGCCGGAGGCGTCCTGGATGAAACGGGGGTAGGAACTGGTTGGGGGTCAATTTGGGTATGTTGGGCTGGGGATGCGGGTTCGGTTCTCGGCGGTCAAACCAGTCTTCCGGCGAGTGACTGAGGGGTTGTGGGCGGTGGACTAGTTGGTGAGGGTGGGAGCTCGAGAGGAGCGACGGGGCAAGCTTCCCAAGGCGACGGCCATCTGTTCGACCAGGATTTCCTGGAGGTCGAGGGGGGCGGTAATGAGCAGCGGAAGGCAAGCGTGTTCCTCCTCCCGGGATTAGTCTTTTGAGGGCGTTGCGGCTGGAGACAGGCTTTTCCAGCGGGGGTTCTGGAAACAGGGCAGCGGAGGGCGTTAATTAGCATAGCGAT
>CAVRZY010000099.1:0-5688 GCA_963725415.1 uncultured Acidobacteriota bacterium
TTGACATCAAACGTAGAGTAATGGATAATGGGGGCAGGTGTCTTTCCCATGCGACCACCGGCCTTTATTACACCTTGGCTCTCCACCGAAGAGATGCAGGTCTGGGTGCGCGAAGCCCCGGACAAGCCCAGCTATCAGAAACGCGTGGCCATCTGGCTCACTCACCTGGGAGAGTTCGCCGCGCGGCAGATCGCCGATTGGCTGTGTGTCTCCAAGCAGGCCATCTGGCTGTGGATCTCTCAGTACAACCGGCAAGGTCCGGAAGGCCTCGAGCGGCAGGGACGCGGGGGGCGGCGCTGGGCCTACCTGTCGGTGGGGAAGGAAGAAGCCTTCCTCCGGCAGGTGCAAAGGCGGGCCCTGGCGGGGGAGATTGTCACCGCCAAGCAACTGCATGCCCAGTTGGTGAAAGCCGCCGGCCGAGAGGTGTCTCTGGGCTATGTCTACCGCCTGCTGCACCGACACGGCTGGCGCAAACTGGGGCCGCGCCCCCGACACCCGCAGGCCCGCCAGCGGGCCCAACAGCGATTTAAAAAAAACTCCCCCAGGTTCTCGCCGCCCTCTTGAGCCGATTGCCCGTGGGGAGGCGACTGCGGCTGCTGTTTCAGGACGAAGCGCGCTTTGGCTGCATCAGCGATCAGCGGCGTTGTTGGGCGCCCCTGCCCTTGCGGCCGGTGGTGGGCCACCAGATCATTCGCCAATTCGTTTATGGGCTGGCAGCGGTGAGCCCCTCTGGACGGCCAGTTCTGCTCGTTGGTCCTGCCCTGGGTGGATACCGAGGCCATGTCACTGTTCCTGGCCCACACGGCGGCCCAGTTCCCCAATGACTACTGCGTGATGCTGCTGGATGGCGCCGGATGGCACACGGCCCTGGATTTGCAAGTCCCGCCCTCGATGCAATTGCTCCCGCTGCCGCCCTACAGCCCGGAGTTGAATCCGGTGGAACACATCTGGGACCACCTGCGGGAGAATCACTTCGGCAACCGCGTGTTTCGCTCTCTGGATGAGGTGGTCGAGCAGCTCTGCCTTGGTCTCCGACAATTGCATCGACAGCCCAAGCTGGTTCAATCGATGACCTCCTTCGACTGGATCAAAGCTCTACCTGTGACGTTAAATTAGTATGACTCCTGACTTCTGGATACGTATGCCCTGCGTCCTGATCGTTGACGACGAGAAACAGATTCGCCGGGTGCTTCGCCTGCTGCTGGAGGAGCAGGGCTACACGGTAGCCGAAGCCGCCAGCGGCGAAGAGGCCGTCAGGCTCCTCGAAGGCGCACCCGCCGACGCCGTCCTCCTGGACCTGAGACTGCCCGGCATCGATGGCCTGGAGACCATGGCCCGCATCCGCAAGCTGGGCGCCTGCCCGGCCTGCCTGGTCATGACGGCGCACGGCTCGATCGCCTCGGCGGTCGCGGCCATCCGCCAGGGGGCCTACGACTACATCACCAAGCCCTTCGACAACGAGGATCTCCTGCTCACCCTACGCCGCGCCCTCGACTACGAGCGCATGCGCACCGAGGTGCGTGAACTGCGCCGCGAGCTCAAGGCTCGCTACGGCCTGGACCGCATGGTGGGTGCCGGACCCAAAATGCGCGCCGTCTTCGACGCCCTGGAACGCGTGGCTCGCGTCGATGCCCCCGTGCTCATCACCGGGGAAAGCGGCACCGGCAAAGAGCTGGTGGCCCGCGCCATCCACGAATCCAGTTCCCGCGCCGGCGGGCCGTTCCTGACCGTCAACTGCGGCGCCGTCCCGACCGCCTTGTTCGAATCCGAGTTCTTCGGCTTCGAGCGCGGCGCCTTCACCGACGCGCGCCAGTCTCATCTCGGCAAGTTCGAACAGGCTGCCAGCGGCGTCCTCTTCCTGGACGAGGTGAGCGAACTGCCGGTGGAAACCCAGGTCAAGCTGCTGCGCGTGCTGGAAGACCACGCCGTCACGCGTATCGGGGGCGAGACCGCCATCCACGTGGACGTGCGCGTTATCGCCGCCACCAACCGCCGCCTCGAAGAGGCCGTCCGAACCGGCGCCTTTCGCGAGGACCTTTTCTATCGCCTCAACGTTCTACAGATCGACCTGCCGCCCCTTCGGGAGCGCCGCGAAGACATCCCCTCGCTGGTCCGCCACCTCATCGGAAAGCTCAATGCCCGCCTCAAGCTTCAGGTCGAGACCGTCAGCCCCGAGGCCCTCCCCGCCCTCCAGGACTATGCCTGGCCCGGCAACATCCGCGAGCTGGAAAACTTCCTCTGCCAGGCCATGATTTTCTCCGACGGCCGCCGCATCGAGCTGGCTGATCTCCCCGCTCGCTTACGCCCCGCCGGTCTGCTCCCCGAGCCTCCGCGCGCCGGCACCCTGGCTGACGCGCTCGACACCGTGGTCACCCAGGTCGAGCGCAAGATGATCATCAAGCGCCTCGCCCAGTTCAAGGGTAACCGCACCGCCGCCGCCGATTCCCTCGGCGTCAGCCGCAAGACCCTGTTCAACAAGATGCGCCAGCACGGGATCTCGGTTCCGGGCGAAGAGGGGGAAGGCGCCGAACCCTGAAGCTCGCCCCACTTCAACCCCGGCCGTCGCCCCCTTTCTGTTATCGTGGTTCCAAGGGCCAGGGATGGAGTCGGAGAAAGGTCGCGACCGCAAAGTCGAACCCAGTTTCATCCCCGGATCCATCGGGCTGATTCGGGTCTTCGGCGTTGCTGTGCGCCTGCACTTCACCTTTCTGCTGCTGCTGGTCTTTCTCATCTCCGTGGGCGTTGGGCAGCGGCAGTCCGACCTCATGAGCGTCGCTTACGTCGTGCTCCTGCTCGCCTCCGTGTTCCTGCATGAGATCGCCCATGCCCTGGTCTCTCGCTGGTGCCGCATACGGACGCTGGAGATCATCATGTTTCCCATCGGAGGCGTCTCGCGCCTGGAGCGCTCGCCCACACCCTCTCAGGAACTGTGCATCTCGCTGGCCGGCCCCCTGGCCAACCTCCTCCTCGCCAGCGCCCTGTTTGGGGTGCTTGCCTATCGAGGCGCCCTGCTCCCGATTGCGGCCCTGGCCGAACCCACCGACGCCAATTTGCTCCAGAGGATCGCCATCGGCAACCTCCTGCTGGCCCTCTTCAACCTTCTCCCGGCTTTTCCCATGGATGGCGGTCGCCTCTTGCGCGCCCTGCTGTCCTTCTCCCGGCCCCAGGATCAGGCCACCCGGGTCGCCGCCGGCGCCGGACAACTGATGGCCATCCTGATCGGTCTCTACGGCCTGCTCTCGATGAACTTTCTGCCGGTCTTCATCGCTTTCTTTGTCTACGTCGGGGCGGCCCAGGAGAGCGCCGCCGCCACCGGACGCCTGCTCACGCGCGGCATCCCCGTCCGCGCCGCCATGGTGACCGACTTCCGTACCCTCTCCCACGGCGACAGCATCCGCGACGCGGCCAATTTGTTGCTGGCCACCACCCAGCAGGATTTCCCGGTGCTGCACGGCGAAACCGTGGTCGGCTTGCTCAGCCGCAACGCCCTGCTTAGGGCCATGGCCGGGGAAGGACCCGACTCCTACGTTTCCAGCGCCATGAATCGGGATTTTATTCGCCTGTCCCCGGACACCGACCTTTCCACCGCGCTCCCCGCGGCTCTTCGTGCAGGCTCCTGCGCCCTGGTTATGGAGGGTGACCGCCTCCTGGGTCTGTTGACCGCCGAGGACCTCTCCGAGTTCCTGCTCTTGCGCCGCTTCGGCCTCAAGCCCGAACCCGAACGCTCCGCCGGTCCCCCTGACGATAGATTCTCTGAGTCCCGTTAGTCCCAGTGCTGGTCACTCACCGCGTGGGGCAGCACTTCTGTGATCGGGTCGGGTGACCGGGATTGCGCCCGGCCACCCTCCCACACCACCGGACGTGCGGTTTTCCGCATCCGGCGGTTGAACGCAGCGGCGTTCATTGCGCCGCAAGATCTGATGGCATCAGGAACCCATGGCGTCGCAGCACCGCGTTGGAAAGCCCGTCTGCATCGGACGCGTGGCGGCCATGCGCCACGCGCCCCGGCGCGTGTGCACTGTCGCCAGCAACCGGGGTTCAGCCCCAATCGCCGTAGCGCCTTCGCGCGACCGTTCACGCTGTGCCACCGCAGCCAGAAGCAGTTCCGGATGTGTCGCCGGATCCAACCCTCCAGCCGAAGATGGGCTGGCGTTCCTCGGCCAGGCGGAAGTATCCCCACCAGCCTCGGACATAGGGGCGCCAGGTGTCCCGCAGCTCTTTGCTGGTCCGACTCTGGCAGCTCCGCCACATCTCCCGCACTTTGGCTTTGAATCGCTCCACACTCTCCGGGGCCGCTCCGATCTGCCCTTTGCGGTTGAGTCGAAAGCCCAGGAACTTGCGTTCCCAAGCCCGCCCCGTTCCGCTCTTGGCGGCGTTGACTTCCAGCCGCAGGTGTTTCTCGATCCAGTCCTGGATCAGATGCCAGCATCCGCTCGCGCCGCTGCCTGACTGCTCACATAGATGTTGCAGTCATCGGCATACCGGCTGAACGTAGTGCCGCGCCGCTCCAGTTCCTTGTCCAGCGCGTCCAGGTAGATGTTGGCCAGCAGCGGGGAGAGCGGCCCGCCTTGCGGCGTGCCTTCCTCACTGGCCTCCACCAACCCTTCCACCATCGCCCCGCCTCGCAGATACTTCCCGATCAACCCCAACACCCGTTTGTCCCGAATCATCTTGCCGATGCGGTCCATCAGGATGTCGTGGTTCACGTGGTCGAAGAATTTGGTGATGTCCATATCCACCACCCAGTCCTTTCCCTGCTTGGCGTAGCTTGCGCGCGCGCACCGCGTCGTGCGCACTGCGCCCGGTCGAAATCCGTAGCTGTGCTCACTGAAGTGCGGGTCGAAGATCGGCGTCAGCGCCTGCAAAAGCATTTGCTGCATCCACCGGTCCAGCACCGTCGGGATGCCCAGCATCCTCGTGCCTCCGTTGGGCTTGGGTATCTCCACCCGCCGCACTGGACTGGGGACATAGGTCCCGGCCAGCAGCTTGGCGCGGATGGTTTCCCAGTGCGCTTGCAGATGTGCTTCCAGCTGTGGTCGTCGTCATGCCGTCGATGCCCGGCGCGCCTCCGTTGCGTTTGACCGCTGCCAGCGGCTGCCGTGGTTTTCTCGGTGACGACTTCCTTCCATCAGGTTCTCGTGCATTGCTTTCTGTCGTGAGGTTCGCGAAGGTTCAGCCTCGCTTCTCGCCGCCTCCGGCTCGCAGCGGCTTCACCGCCTGTGCCTGTTGGCGCTCCCGGGGTGGCGACCGCAGTTGTCGCGCCCGCCGTTTCGGGCCTTTCTCGCCGTGTCTCCAGTTCTCATTTAGCTCTGTTCTTTCGTTCTTCGGCCCTTCGCTCGGACCGCCGTTACCGCGGCTTCCTCGCTACTACGGCCTCTGCTGACTTCTCCCGCGTTCTCAACGCGGGGATCTCCCCGGGTAAGGTGCTGATTCTTTCCCCTCGCGCCGTCTGGCTCTACCTGAGTGTCTTGGTGACTTTCGGGCTTCGCTGTTGCAGGCCAGCTCGCCGCCCACACCCGGCCTCACTGCCCGTTTCGTGTTCCTTCGGTCGAGCGTTTGCCTCCCGCTTCTTTCGGCTTCGCCTCGCGGCTACGCCTTGCGGTTTGGCTACGGTTGCCGTCATCGGCTCCGTGAGCTCCTTTCAACCTACTAGATTCAGCCCATGCTGGGCACACCTGCCGCCGGGCT
>CAVRZY010000100.1:0-21356 GCA_963725415.1 uncultured Acidobacteriota bacterium
ATGAAAGGTAGCGGCGTTGTTTTGAGGCCGAGTCTCTGAACCCCTGAAGTCGAAGAATCTGGGCTGACCCATTTCGTGGCGCGGGCGCTCGTGCCTGCCGCCTCGACACTCATGTCGAGGCCTGGGTCCACACGAGTGTGGACCCGGCACGCTGAAGCGTGCGCCACGGGGCGGGGCTCACTTCAGCCAGTCCTCAGCGGACGATCATGACTTCGAGCCGCGACCGTAAGGGAGCGGTTGCCCTCACTTTCAACAGGGCTACTGAGACACAGCTTTCACGGTTTGTCCGCCCTCGGTGACTCTCACTACCAGGCGCCCCTCGGCCTCCAGGCCTTGGAGCGAGATCGCGCCCCGGTTGCCCGGACCCCACCAAGCTGCGAACTCGGAGCCTCCGACGCGGAAGCCGCGCGCCCGGGCGGACTGGAGCGGGACGATCTCCGGTGCGCTTTCCGTGGCTCGGCAAGGAACCATCACGGCCAGGAACTTGATCTCCTGCGACGGAGCTTCGGTGTGCGCCGTCAGATGCCACTGATCGGGGAACCTGGGCTTGCCGTCCAGGTAGGCGGTATTCTCGGCGAACTCGGGGGCCACCGGAAAACCGGAGCGCTCGGAGAAGCGCAACGGCGTTGTGGAGATCAGCCGCACCACCAGCCGGACATCGCCATCCTGGAGCGTGATCGAGCCCGACTGGGCGTCTGCCTGCATTCGATTCAAGGCGTGCAGCAGCCAGTCGAACGTAGCCGGAGCGCTGGTTCTCAGATAGTCCTGGACCAGCAGAACCGGCCGGGTCTCGGAGGCGACGAAGGCCAGCGTGCGCTCAAAGGACTCGAGCTTGGGCTCCATGGGAGGAACCGGCTCCTTCAGATGCTGCTGCCACAGCCGCAGCAGACCGGCCGGCTGGGGCAGGTTGTAAGCGTTGGCAGCCTGGCCTCGAACGATCGTCAGCACACCACGCCGCTGGAACTCTTCGATCCGGCCGTCCGCGGCCCAGAGGTGCGGCGGCTGGCCTCGCCCGTTGACCAGAACCCCGTTGTGCGCGCGGGTCTGGCGGGTCCACAACTCATCATGCGGGCTGCCGTACCAGGGGTAGTATCCCGAGTCGATCGCCAGCGCGCGCCCATAGGCGTTCAGTTGATAGGTGTTCTGATCCCCGTGGCTGTGGCTGAAGGAACCGAACCGGCTGGCCTTGAACAGAACCCAGACGTCGTTCTTCGCATCTCCCAGAGCCGAATGCATGGCCGCCCAGCCGATGTCGGCGAGCAGGCGGGAACCGTCCAGGGTGGTGGGTGGGCGGCCCTCCAGGCGGTCCGAGCTGCGCGGCGCCCGCAAGACCGCGACTACATCCTCCATGAACCACTCCCGCCATCTCTCCGGCCCCGGGGGCTCTTGCGGAACCTTGATCGACTGGGCGTGCCATTTCAGAACCGGATTGCGGTACAAATCGGCCAGGTAGTCGATCAGCATCCGCTCGGCCTCGCTCGGGGGGTGGTAGCCGCCGTCGCCGAATGCGCCCCTGGGAGCGTAGGGAGGATGCGTGTAGAAGGCGAAGTATCCGGTATTGCGATAGAAGGGCCGCCGGAAGAGGTCAACCTCCGTTACTCCGCGCAAAGCCTCAGCAAAGCTGGTCAGCCAGTACACGTACGCCGACCAGTAACTGACGCCCTGCGCCCAGCCGCCCTGGTCTCCACCCCAGCCCGGATAGGAGGTCAGGTAACAGCGAATCACGTAATCGAGCCACTTCTCCGCATCCGGAATGTCGCCCAGAAAAGACAGGCCGGCGTCGCCCAGAAAGGCCAGCGAACGTCCTTCGTGGTTGTTGAAGGGGTGGGAGAGGAAATCCTCCTCGTAGAGCTTGCGCAAGACCTGGTTGCCGCGCTCGGTCATGGCCGCGAGCACCTTGGCGCGCTCCGCTGGCGACAGCTTGTCGCCCATCCAGTCCCAGCCGAAGGCCATGCGCTCCAGCATGGGCATGGAAGCTTCATCATTGCCTTCCGAGCCGTCCTTCAACCGCAGGCGGTGACTGGTGATGCCCTTGGGATCCCAACTCGCCAGCGTCATCATCCAGCGCCGCGCGGCATCCAGGTACTTCGCTTCGCCAGTGATGCGGCAGGCCAGGGCGGCGCGCGCCAGATGAGCGCTACCGACCTTCGCCGGCGTGTAGATCCGCCTCCATTCGGCGGCGGTGAACTCGCCCTTGGGATAGCTCGCCGGCTGGGAATAGGATTGCTCCTCCACAGCGGCATTGGCGGCTTCCAGAAAAGGTTTCCACTGCGCCACGCGCCCGCTCGCCACCGCCTCCCGAATCTCGTGCAGCCGGTCTCCGGAGAGGAACAGGCGCGGACGCACACGGGCCAGCCGCGCTTTCAACTCGGTGACGTCGGGCATCGGCAAGGGCGGGACTCCCGAGCTCAGGCTGAAGCTGCGCGTCTTGGAAACACCGTAAGGGGCACTTTGTCCATCCAGGTAGACGACCTGCCAGAAGTAGTTCCCCAGGGGCAGCGTCTGCCGGAGAGCGCATACCGTCGAGGAGAGCGGCTCACTGGAGACCGCCGTCCGCGATCCCTCGTTCATATTGCGGACCTCGAGCCGGTAGCCGCCGGCCTTGTCGTGCGCTGTCCAGCAAAAGCCAGGCGGATTGACGGCCACCGGCCTTCCGTCCTCCGGATAGGCCAGTAGCTCCTGAGGCTGCGCCGCGCGTTCCACCACAGGCAGGCCTTTGGTCCAGGTGCCCTCCGCACCGCAGGCTACAGGAAGAACCAGAACTGCCAGAAGGCAACTGAGGTTGGCAATGTGTCTCATATCGCAATCCAGAAACTAGGCTGGGGGCTGGAGTTTCCCCGGCAGCAGAAACCCGTGCTCGATGAGCTGCCGCACCATAGGCAGGCCACCCGGAACGATCTGCTCCAGGTCCGCCCCCAGATCGACGGCCATGTGGACCAGCAGGTCGCGCAGGGGCCGCCGGCCATCGCAGCGCGCCAGAAGGCTCGTCATATGCCGGTCAACGGTCCCCGCGTACTTGAGCCCTCGCGTGTGGCGAATTTGAGAGGACTTGACGCGCCAGCCCGCTTGCGACCACTCGCTCTGCTGGTCCAGGACAGCGTCGGGCGCAAACCGTAACTTTTCCTCCAGCAGTTCCTGATCCGACGCCGCGGTCTCCAGGTAGTCGCGCAGTTGGAATCCCAAGGCGACGTAATCTCCAATCGGCCCCGTAGTGCCTTCCGGCATTTCCTCGATGCGAACCCAGTTTTTGCGGCCGCTGGAGCGCCGCAGTGCGATCACGCCCGAGCTGATGGCTTCGATCCGTTCGCGCTGGTAGTAGGCTGTCCACTCCTCGTAGAGTTGGACAGAGGTCTCGGGGGTGCCGTGCTCGGTATCCCGGATCCACATGTGGGCGTAGCCGGCAGCGTCATGAGTGTCGGTGCGCAGCACCCAGGCGTCGCAGCCACTTCCCTCGAACCAGCCCGCCAGGCGCTCCTTCCAGTCCTGGCCAGCCAAGTGAACCCAATCGCAAACGATCTGGCACAGGCCGCCTTCCTCGAGAAACTCCGGCGCCTGCGCTATGATGCTCCGGCAGAATCGGTCGCCCCCCAGCCCGCTGTCGCGGTAGAGATAGCGGCGCGACGGCGAAACTGCGAAGGGCGGGTTGGAAAGCACCAGATCGAACTTCTGGCCGCGGACCGGCTCGAAGCTGTTCCCCTCCAGGAAGTGAACGTTCGAGCAGGCATTCAACCCGGCATTGAACCGGGCAAAGTTCAAAGCCCGCGGGTTCGTATCCGTGGCGTAGACCTGCTGGCTCTGCCGTGCGGCCAGGAGCGCCAGGATGCCGGAGCCGGTGCCCAGGTCCAGCGCCTGGCGCGCCGGGCGCAGCAGGGCGAAAAAAGCCAGTGTGGCGGTGCTGGCGGTAAGCGCCATCACCTGGTCAGGCTGCCCATTGATCTCCGGCCGAGCGGGCTGATCGACCACCAGCAGCAGACCACGAAAGTGCATCAGCCTGACCAGGCCGGCCGCCTGGTCGTTCTTCACCTCCAGCAATCCCGCCTCAACCCATTTCTCGATGGGCACGGGATCCAGCGCGCCGCGCGCCGCTTCCACGCCCACCGGCGCACCGATCAGAAACAAGCGGATCAGGGTGTCCAGCGGCCGGCCCTGCCTGGTCAGATGAAGGAAGTGGGGCAGGTCCGCGCCGGGATGAGTGGGAAGCTGGATGGGTCCGAGAGTCCCGATCAAACCTTCGTCGGTGTAATCGGCCCGATCAAATACTTCGCGAAAACGGCAGAAATCTTCGGGATCGGTGATGGTGAGCATAGGCTTGTTACTGCTGGAGGCCGCGGATGACGGTATCGAGGAACTCGCGTGCGCGCCGCGCCAGAGCATCGACGCCCTCGGGCGCCGACGGGCGCGGCAGCAGCGGCTCGAAAATGTTCTCGCACACCAGCGGCATGCTCAGGCCGGTCCGGGCCACCGGCAGCAGCAACTTGTAGTGGTCGATCTCGCCGAAGCCGGGGCCGCAGTCCTCGTCCTTGGGCGTGTTGCGGTGGTCCTTGATGGCGAAGGCGCGAACGTCCCGCCAGCAGGCCTGGATATCGGCGATCGGATCGGCGTTTTCGTAGTCCAGGACGTTGCCGGCGTCGTAGCACATCTTGACGCCCTCGTCAGCCACGTCGGCCAGGATTTTCGAACAGGCCCGCCCGGTGGCCGTCTCGCCGCCATGCTGCTTGATCACTACGGTGACGCCGGAGGCGCGCGCCACCGGCCCGAGTTGTTTCAGCGTCCGGATCCAGGCCTGGTATTCGCCGGGCTTGGTCTTTCCGAAGGTGAGCAGGAAGGGAACCTTGGCCGCGGCGGCCTGTTCGATGCGCCGGGTGTGGACGGCCACCGCGTCCGGCGCCTCGACGTTGACCCCGGAGAACATCATCGCCGGTTCCAGTCCCATGTCCCGGCATTTCTCGGCCAATCGCCGGGCCTCGGCAGCCGGCGCATCCGCCGCCAACACCGGAACGCGCTCTCCGTGCGCCTCGCGATGGGTGGTGCCCCAACCCACGAACCGGTAACCTGCTCCGGCGATGCCGCGCAAGGCCCGCTCCAGCGGGAACGCCGAATAGGGCAGGGTCATGCAGCCCACCTGGAACTTCGTCAGCGGGGGCGGAGGACCCTGCGCCACCGCCACGCCGGCGCTCATCTGAAGAATCCGGCGGCGCGTCACAACACTGGATCGCATAATATGACCTCGGCTGATGCTATCCTACACCACGGGAAGCACAAAGTGAGCAGCTCTGGAGAAGGGTCCCAGTTATGGAACCGCAGACATCCACTCAGATCGATCTGACCCGCCGCGACTTCATGCGGCGTGGCGCAGCCGGCGCCACGGGCGTGTTTGTTCAGACCGGCGCGCGAATGCGCCCGAACATTCTCTACATTCACTCTCACGACACGGGCCGGTACATCCAGCCGTATGGCCACGCCGTGCCCACGCCGCACTTCGAGCGGCTGGCCGAGGCGGGCATGCTGTTCCGGCAAGCCTTCAACGCGGCGCCGACTTGCTCACCCAGCCGCGCCAGCCTGCTGACCGGCCAATGTCCTAACAGCAACGGCATGCTGGGCCTCGCGCACCGGGGCTTCGTGCTGAACGATTACGGGAAGCACATCCTACATACGCTGCGCAAGGCCAGCTATCTCTCGGTGCTGGCTGGGGTACAGCATATCGCGAGAAGACCCGAAGTCATTGGGTACGATCAAATCCTGCGGCCCAAGAGCAACCGGGTGGCGGACGTTGTCCCGGTTGCGGTGGAGTTTCTGAACCGGGCGGCGAAGCAGCCGTTCTTCCTGGACGTTGGCTTCACTGAGACACACCGTGAATTCCACAAGCCTGGGCCGGCGGAAGACGCGCGCTACTGTCTCCCTCCGGCGCCACTTCCCGACGCGCCCCGCACGCGCCAGGACATTGCCGCGTTCAAAGCCAGCGCCAGGGTGTTGGATCAGGGCGTGGGCGAGGTGCTGAAGGCGTTGGAGGCCAATGGCCTGGCCGCGAACACGCTGGTGATCTCGACCACGGACCACGGCATTCCGTTCCCCACCATGAAGTGCAACCTGACGGACCACGGCACGGGCGTCATGCTCATCCTGCGCGGCCCCGGCAGCTTTTCCGGCGGCAAAGTGTGCGATGCCATGGTGTCCCAGATCGACCTGTTTCCTACCATCTGCGATTTGCTGGAGATCGAGCGCCCGGCCTGGCTGGAAGGCAAGTCCATGATGCCGCTGGTCCGCGGCGAGGCTCCCGAGGTCAACGAAGAGGTCTTTGCCGAGGTCAACTATCACGCCGCTTACGAGCCCATGCGGGGCGTGCGCACGCGGCGCTGGCAGTACATCCGGCGCTTCGACGGGCGGACCCGGCCGGTTCTGCCCAACTGCGACGATGGTCCCAGCAAAGACCTGTGGATCGAGCAAGGCTGGCGGGAGCGGCCCGTGGCGGCCGAGCAACTCTACGACCTGACTTTCGATCCGATCCAGACCTGCAATCTGGCCGCAGATCCGGCCCTGCGCGCGGCGCTCGATGAAATGCGCGGCCGGCTCGATCGCTGGATGCGCGCCAGCAACGATCCGCTTCTCAAAGGCCCCGTCAAAGCTCCCTCCGGCGCCACTTTCAACGATCCGGACGGGATCTCCCCGAAAGAGCCGGTTCAAGTCGCGCCATGAACCTCACCCGTCGCAACTTTCTCCAACAAGGGACGGCGGGCGCGCTAGCTTTGCTGGCGGCGCCCAGTGATGCGCTCGAACTTCCCAGCGCCCACCCGCGCGTGATGATCACGCCGGAACTGGTGCGCGAGATGGCCGCCAAGGTCCAGGGCCCCTTCGCCAGCGAATACCAGATGCTGCTGGAGACGGCCACGCCTGGGGCCGCGCTTCATGGACAACCTCTGGGCCATTCCGGGGGCCTTCATGGAGGCAGGGCTGGCCTATCTCATCGAGCGGGAACTGGGCCGCGACGGCAGGCCCTACGCCGAGAAGGATCCTCGAGCATCTGGCGGCAGCCGGAATGGCAGGCCCCCGGCCTGCTCCGCCACTTCGGCTGGCAGGGCCTGCTCTATGACTGGATCTACGACGCCATGACGCGCGGCCGAGCGGCTCCAGTTCGGCGAGCTGCTGGGCGAGTGGGTGGCCACCTGGTGGAATACCGCCGAGGTCAACATCGACCGCTCCGGCTGGTGGTACAACCAGCACTGGGGCCCGGCGCACCTGGACATCGCCGAACCACCGCGTGGCGCTGGCCAGCAAGCTGTTCATGAGCCTGGCCACGTCCGGAAACGCCGGGCGCTTCGAGTCCGCCGTCCAGACAAACTTGAAGAGCTTCCACACGAAATTCTTGAGCGACGGGCTGCCGGCCCTGGACCAGATGGGCGGCATCTGGTCGGAGTCCAACGGCCACGGCTACTACGGCCCTTCGCTGGTGGTTCCTTTGAGCTATCAGGCAGTCAAGACCGGCCTGGGCTTCGACCCGTTCGAGGCCAGCGCCCCGGACAGTTTTGTTTCCGAATACATGCGGGCGGGGATTTACTCGATGATGCCCCACAACGACAAGCTGGCCTATATCGACGATTGCGCCAGCGGCTACCCGGTGCAACACGCACGCTGCGCCCCGCTGCTGGCGCGGCATTATCGAGACAGCGTGGCGCGCTGGCTGAGCGACACCGCGCTACGCAAAGGCTGGCTGTTCAACTCGAACCTGCGCCTGGATGAAGTCTGGCAGCGCATGGCGTGGCTGCCCGCCGATCTCGAAGGGGCCAGCCCCGGCGAGGCGGGCTGGCCCCTGGCTTACCTGTTCCGGGGCGCCGGGCACGTCTACATGCGGAGCGCCTGGGACGACCCCAACGCGACCTGGGCTTTCTTCGGCGCCGGGCCCTCCTACGCCGGACATTCGCGCGACGACGAAGGGCACTTCCTGATCTCGAAGCGCGGCCAGCTTGTCAACCGCTCCGGGGGCCAGGGCCATAACGACAACTGCTACTACAGCGGCGGCTCGCTGATCTACAACATCGTCACCATCTACCACCGCGAAGAGAAGATGCGGCGCGACGCCTACAACGAGAACGACGGCGGGCTGCTGCGCTACGTCTACTCGCAGCGCTTTCCGGTCGAGCGCGGCCACATTGCCGCCTACTGGCACCACGCGGATCTGGCTACTTACGCCGCTGCCGACCTCACCAAAGGCTACTGGTCCGGGAAGGCACGCGAGGTCACCCGCCAGTTCCTGTACCTGCGCGGCGAGCCGGAGTGCTTCGTCATCTTCGACCGCGTCGAGTCAACCAGTGCCGATCTGCCCAAGGTCTGGTTCCTCCACCTGCCCAGCGAGCCCAGCGTCAGCGGCGCCATCACGGTGGATGTGCCCGACCACGTCACGCGGCACGACGGCGACACCTGTAGCTGGCTGAGCGATCCCGCCGGCGACACCGGCGTGCTGTCCACCGGGCGCAGCCGCATCATCCTGAGGACGCTAGCGCCGCAGCCCGTGCAGATCACCAGACGCGGCGGCAAGGGCCACGAATTCTGGGGGCATCCCTACGGTCCCAAGGCACAGTACAACCACACCCTTGACAAGGATGGGATCGAGCAGGAAGTCTACCGGCGGCCCCCGTTGTCGCCCTGGCGCCTGGAGGTCGAGCCTGCTACCCGCCAGGCGCGTGACTACTTCCTTCACCTGCTCTACATCACTGATGAGGGTACTCTCGAGGTCGCGCCCGCCGAGCGCATCGACGAGGGCAGCCGGTTGGGCGCCACCATCACCTTGGGTGACCGAACCGTGACGATCCTGTTCGACACCGCCGGCCCCCTCGGCGGCCACCTGAGCATCACCCGCGCCGGCGAAAGCGTCTACGATGCGGATTTGCCGGAGCAGATTGTGGCGGGGTAACGGCCAATCTCCTACGCGGTAAGCTGGAGTTGGATCCCAACGCGATTCCGCAAGGTGCTCAGCCGTGCAGTCGGCGAATGGAAGAAGGAGCATTACGCAAGGCAGTACGGCGACGGAAAGCTCACCCTGTCCCGCGCCGCTCGGCAAGCGGGCATCTCGCTTTGGGAAATGATGGACTACGTGCGCCGCCGCAAGATCCCGGGACAGTACGACCTGGATGACTTGCGGCACGACATCGGGGCCATTCAGCGCAGAATGGGCGACAAGCCAAGAAAGGTTTAACCGTCCTTACCGCACCACATCCTTCCTCTTTAGCCGCAGCTTCGCAGAATCCGCCCCGCTGATGATGTAGTGCCGGTCGGCGAAACGGTTCGTGAGATCGTGGGCGAGCCCCTCGGGCACAGTGAAGGAGACCTCCCGGACGGCTGCGAAACTGCCATAGAACTTGCTGAGGCCGAGCGCCTCGATCATGGGTGTGGCACTGAGATCCGCCATGCTCGATTCGGTCTTACAGGTCTGTTTTCTTCCAATTTACTACGAATCGTTCCGGTGTTCGCATGTGGCAGGCGGACAGCCAGCACCCCCCGAGACCCCTCGCCCTACCCCAGTTTCTTGAGCGGGGCGGTTCGGCAAGGGCAATTCGGGGACAGTCCTCCATGAGGTAGACCTCACCCGCCCAGATGAAAATGGGGAGATTCGCGCCAGTCGCTGAATTACGCGGGTTAGTGCGGGGGGTAATTCGGGTACAGGCCACGAATTTCGCACAGGCGGCGAAATTCGCGCCAGTCCCCGAATTACGCGGGTTGGTGCGGGGGGTAATTCGGGTACAGGCCACGAATTTCGCACAGGCGGCGAAATGCGCGCCAGTCGCCGAATTACGCGGGCGACAAAACTGGGGGAGGGCGAGCCCGAAACCCCGGTTGACAATGGGTAGCCGCTCGGCTAATATTTCTAAAGTGCTGATCTATCAATGATTTGTGCACGACGGGCCACAGCGGCCGGACGCGCTCTCGCTTCCAGGGTTAGGGTGGATTGGTTGGCTTGCCGATGCTGGCATCGCGAGCACCTGGCGCGCAGGCTCCCATGCCTGGTAGATCGGTGGACCCGGAGACTTGGCCATGGCCAGTGACCGAAACAGCTCACCGCTCAGACCCAAGACGGTGGCCAGCGAGGAAGACTACGAGCACCTGATTGAGGACTACAGTCATTTCGCGCCGCCGGCCGAGGGAGAACTCCTGGAAGGGCGGGTTCTGAAGGTCACCGACAAAGAAGTAATTGTGGATTTTGGGTACAAGTCGGAGGGCTTGGTTCCCATCGAGCAGTTCCTCCAGCCGGACGGCCAGATCCACGTGCGCCCGGGGGACACCATCGACGTGATGGTGGACCACCACGGTCCCGAACCGGAAGGCTACATCCTGCTGTCGCACGACAAGGCCAGCCGATTGCGCGCCTGGGAGAACCTCGAGAAGGCGCATCGCGAACAGCTCCTGGTTTCCGGCCGCATCCTGGGCCGCATCAAGGGAGGTCTGGCGGTGGACGTGGGTGTGAAAGCATTTATGCCCAGTTCGCAGGTGGACGTCCGGCCGGTGCACAACCTGGATGTCTACCTCGGGCAAGACATCCCGGTGAAGATCGTGAAACTGAACCGGCGCCGCGGCAACATTGTGGTGTCGCGCAAGCTGGCCATCGAAGATGAGCAGGCGGCCCGTAAATCGGCGACCCTGGAAGCGCTTCAGGAAGGGGCCGTGGTGACCGGCGTGGTCAAGAATCTCACCGAATACGGCGCCTTTGTGGACCTGGGTGGTATCGACGGTCTGCTGCACGTCAGCGATATGTCTTACGGGCGCGTGAACCACCCCTCGGAGGTGGTCAACGTCGGCGATGCGATTACCGTCAAGGTGCTGAAGTTCGACCGGGAGAAAGAGCGGGTTTCTCTGAGTCTAAGGGAGACGGCGCCGGACCCCTGGGAGACGGCGGGCCAACGATACCCCGTGAACAGCCGGGTGCTGGGCCGGGTGGTCAGCGTCACCGACTACGGGGCCTTCGTGGAACTGGAGCCGGGCGTGGAAGCTCTCATCCACATCTCCGAGATGACTTGGTCGCGCCGGATGAAGCATCCCTCCAAGGTGGTCAAGCCGGGCGACCAGGTCGAGGCCGTGGTGCTGATGGTACAGTCCAAGGAACGGCGCATTTCCCTGGGCATCAAGCAACTTGAGCCGGACCCCTGGACCACCGTGGAATCGCGTTACAGCGTCGGGCTCGGTGGTGGAAGGGCGGGTGCGCAAGCTGACCGATTTCGGGGCCTTCATTGAAATCGAAGAAGGCATCGACGGTCTGGTTCACGTCTCGGACATTTCCTGGACCAAGCGCATCAAGCACCCTTCGGAACTGTTGAAGAAGGGACAGCTTGTGCAGGCCGTGGTGCTGCATATCAACGCCGCCAGCCGCAGGCTTTCCCTGGGCATCAAGCAGCTTCAGCCCGACGCCTGGGAGGTGTTCTTCCGCTCCCACCAGGTGGGTGACGTGGTGCGCGGCAAGGTCTGCCGGGCGGCCAATTTCGGGGTGTTCGTCGAGCTGGCCGAGGGAGTCGAGGGACTGTGCCATAATTCGGAGATTCCGGGCGCCTCGGACCGCCACAAGGATGAGCCGCCGCTGGAGATCGGACGGGACTACGAATTCAAGATCATCAAGATGAGCGAGGCGGAAAAGAAGATCGGCCTGAGCATCCGGGCCTTGGGCGACGATGAGGAACGCACCCGCCTGGAGGAATACCAGCGCCGGGCGGCCGCGGCCACGCTCACCATCGAGGAAGTCATGAATCTGAAAGGGCAGGGGCGAAGTCTAGGACAGCGGGTCCATTCACTGGCCAGGTTGAACACACAAGGAGAAAACAGATATGACGAAGGCGGAACTGATTGAAGAGGTCTCGCGGGTTGTGGAAATGAGCCGCAAGGACTCGGAAGTAATTGTCGAAACCATTTTTGACAGCATCGTGCGCTCGCTTCGCTCCGGGGAGAAGATCGAGATTCGCGGTTTCGGCAGCTTTCGGACGCGGCAGCGGCAACCCAGGATCGGCCGCAACCCCAAGACTGGGGCGCGGGTGGAAGTGCCGGCCAAGCGCATTCCGTTCTTCAAGCCCAGCAAGGAACTGAAGGACCTGGTGAACGGTTCGGCGGGCGAGCCGGGCCTGGCGGCTGCCGGACCGCCGGCCAGCCAAGCCTCCAGCGTACCGTAGGCTGGCCAGCGCGCTTTTGGATTCTGGAATGGACTATCTCTGGAGTCCGTGGCGGTATCGCTACGTGAGCACTGCCTCGCCGGCCGACGAGTGCATTTTCTGTGTCCTGCCCGCGCAGCAAGCCGACGAGCGCAACTACGTCGTCTACCGGGGCCAGGGCAATTTCATCCTTCTGAACCTGTATCCTTACACCAGCGGCCACCTCATGATCGCTCCCTACAAGCACGTGGCCACCCTGGAGGAGACTCCCGATGAAACGCTGGCCGAGATGATGTGCCTGATCCGGCGGGCGGAAAAGCACCTGCGGGCGATTTACAAGCCCCAGGGACTCAATATCGGGATGAACATCGGGGAGTGCGCGGGCGCCGGCATCGCCGGCCACATTCACGTGCACATGCTTCCCCGCTGGCCGGCCGATGCCAACTTCATGACCACCATCGGCGAGACTCGGGTGCTGCCGGAGGACCTGGCGACCACCTACCAGAAGCTGGCCCGAGCCTTTCGGGGGTCCTGAAGTATCATGAGGGAATGAGCAGCGTTCCACCGCCTCAGCCGCTCCAATCCGTCGCCCAGACGGTGATGGAGTTGGAGAGCCAATACCTACTTCAAAACTACAGCCGCTACCCGGTGGTTGTGCGGCGCGGCAAGGGCTGCTACGTCTACGACGTGGATGGAAAACGCTATCTTGACCTGATTGCGGGGATTGGCGTCAATGCGCTGGGACACGCGCATCCGCGCATCCTCAACGTCATTCGAGAGCAAGCCGGTCTTCTGATCCACTGTTCGAATCTCTACTACCACGAGTACCAAGGGCCGCTGGCCAGGAGGCTGGCGGAGATCAGCGGCCTCCAGCGCAGTTTCTTTTGCAACTCCGGGACGGAGGCCATGGAGGCTGCCCTCAAGATGATCCGCGCCCATGGCGCGAAAATCAGCCCGGAGAAGCATCACATCGTTTCGCTCGACAACTCCTTCCACGGGCGCACGCTAGGCGCGCTCTCGGTGACCGGCCAGGAGAAGTACCGGCGCGACTTTGAGCCCCTGCTGGCGGGGGTAAGATTCGTGCCACCGAACGATGTGGAGGCGCTCCAGCACGCGGTGAGCGATCGCACCGCGGGCATCGTCCTGGAGTGGATCCAGGGCGAGGGCGGCATCTACCCCCTCGAAGTCAAGTATGCGCGCAGAGTCCGGGAGCTGGCCGATCATCACAACGCCTTGCTGGTTTTTGATGAAATCCAGTGCGGAGTGGGCCGGCCCGGGAAGTATTTTGCGTATCAGTTGGCCGAACCGGTGGTTCTACCGGACGTCATGGTAGCCGCCAAGCCTCTGGCCTGCGGGTTGCCGTTGGGCGTGCTGGTGGCCAACGAAAAGGCGGCGGCCACCATCGGCCCGGCATGCACGGCAGCACCTTCGGCGGGGGCGCATTAGCCTGCCGGGTGGCGCTGGAATTTCTGGACATCCTGGCGGGCTTGCTGCCCTCCATCTATCGAATCGGCGGCGAGTTGCGCATGCAGCTTTCCGAGCTGGCCCGCCACCATGGCTTCATCAAAGAGGTCCGCGGCTTCGGGTTGATGATCGGCGTCGAGCTGGACATCCCGGGCAAGCAGATCGTCACCGACGCCCTGGCAGAGGGCCTGCTGATCAACTGCACGCATGACACGGTCCTGCGCTTCCTGCCGCCCTACATCATCAACGAGCAGGACGTGGACCGCGCGGTAAAGTGCCTGGCGAAGTTGCTCAAGAAGATCAAGTATCCGCCGGCCGCATAGACGGCCTGAGGCTGGTAGCTTGTACAGAGCCGCGGCAGCGCAGGATGCTCTACAGGCTACAGGCTACGAGCTACAAGCGCCCTTACAGCAGATCTTCGCGCTTCCTCTTTTCGAGGGTCTTGACCAGCTCGCCCACCTGCTGGGCGCGAGCGCGGTCGGCCACCAGCAGGGCCTCCGGAGTGTCCACAACGATCAGGTTGTGGACCCCGAGCAGGGCCACCAGCTTCCCTTCCGCATCTACATAGTTGCCGCGGCTGGCCTCGGCCAGCAACTCCGCGCGTGCCGCGTTGTCCTGAGAGTCGTGGGGCAAGAGTTGATAGACCGCATTCCAGCTCCCCATGTCGTTCCACTGAATGTCGTCGGCGGGCACCCCAACCACCCCTTCGGCCTTCTCCAGAACGGCGTAGTCAACCGAGATGTTCTCGCACAAGCGAAACACCTCTTGCAGACGTTTGAAGAATTGGCGACTCGAGAAGGGCGGCAACGCAGCCAACAGCGTGGCCGCTTTGGGCAGGTGCTTGCGAAGGGCTTCCAGAAAAACGTCGGCGCGCCAGAAGAACATCCCGGAGTTCCAATAGAAGCGGCCGGCGGCGACAAATTCTTGGGCGGTTTTCAGGTCCGGCTTCTCGCGGAAGCGCAGCACCGGCGCTGGATTCAAGGAGCCCGGCTGAACGCCTTCCGGGAACTCGATATAGCCGTAGCCGGTCTCCGGCCAGCGCGGCTGGATGCCCAGCACCACGATCCGGCCTCTTTCGGCCGCGCGAAAGGCGGGACGCAACAGGCGCAGGTAACGAGAGGGCTTGCCAATCACCTGGTCGGCTGGAAACACGCCCAGCACGGCATCCGGGTCGATGGAGTGCAGAATCTGCGCCGCCAATCCGATGCAGGGGGCGGTGTTACGCTGGGCCGGCTCGGCCAGGATCTGGCGCCGGGGGATTTCCGGCAACTGCCGCATAATCTCGGCCCGCAGGTAGCCATTCGTCAGCACCCAGATGCGCTCGGGCGCCAGCAGCGGGCGCAGCCGGTCCACCGTCTGCTGGATCAGGGAGCGCTCCCCCAGCACTTTCAGCACTTGCTTGGCGTGGCGCCGCCGGCTGCGCGGCCAGAAGCGCGTGCCCCGCCCCCCGGCCATAATGACGCCGTAATAGTGTGATTTCGGCATGAGCTTTCAGCGCAGCCTGGCGCGGCGCCGGCGCATCTACCTGCTCGCGTGCGCGCGCACCAGCTTGAAGGTGCGCCGCCAGCGGGTCTTGGTGAAGAAGTTCTGTGCCAGGTCCATCAGGTGGTCCAGGCCGATGGTGGGGCTGGCCAAGCGCTCCGTGGTGGCGTCGTAGGACCAGTAGATGATCAGCGGCTTGCCGATGATGTTCTCGCGCGGCACGAATCCCCAATAGCGGCAGTCCCAGGAGGAGTCCCGGTTGTCGCCCATGGCGAAATAGTTGTTGGGCGGCACCACCAGCTCTCCATTTACCACGTTCTTCTCCAGCATCTCCTGACCTTGCTTCGGTAGGGGCAGGTTCGGGAGGCCCGGAAAGTTGTCGCGGTAGGAATCGGGGTAATCGGTCTTATGGTACACATAGGGCTCATTCAACTTCACCCCGTTCCGGTAGAGCTGTTTGCTCTCGATGCGGATGCGGTCTCCGGGAAGCCCGATCACCCGCTTGACGAAGGTCTGCTTGATGTCCACCGGGTAGCGGAAGACGATGATGTCGCCGTGTTTCACCGGGTCGTAGGGAAGCACATGCTTGCTGAAGCCTCCGATGGGAGCGTAAGAGAGCTTGTCCACCAGCAGGTGATCCCCGATCAGGAGCGTGTCCTCCATGGAACCGGTTGGGATGACGAAGGCCTGGACCAGGGTGGTGGTTCCAAACAGCAGCAGGATGATGGTCACGGTCCATTCGGCGATCACGCCCCGAGGAGAGTCGCCCTTGCTTTGGCGCTCCCTTTCGGGCGGCGCTTCGACCACATTCGATTTTTCTCGACTCACGATTCTCCTAACAATTCCGTGTCATTTCCATTCTAGCGAAATCCGAAGCGGGATCTACGATCCACGATCCGATTGCCGCCTCCAAAACCGCCGCAGGCGCAGCAACTCGGAGATCGAGATGCCGATATTGATCAACCCAAGCCCGCTGACCGCGCCGCGCAGGTAAGGATTCATCCAGACTCCGGTCCAGGCCGGGGTCAGGGAGGCAAAGTAGTTGCGTTCCCACAGATCCATCCACGGAAACAGCAACAGGAACACCCCGAGCTCGAAGCAGAAGAAGATGAAAACCACCGCACCCAGGGCGTGGTACCAGCGACGCCTCGAGCCTCCTTGCGGGGTCTCTTCGGGCGCAGGCCCATCCATCCGCGCTGAATCCGGCTCTATTCCCACGACAGCCTTCCCGCCAGGCAAGCCCGCACCGGCTCATAGCTGAACCGGTGATGCGGCGTGGGACCGAACTGCTCCAGGGCCCGCCTGTGCTCCGGCGTTGGGTAGCCCTTGTGCCTGCCTAGCCCGTACTGGGGGTACACCAGATCCCACTCGCGCATGGAGGCATCCCGGGCCACCTTGGCCAGAATCGACCCGGCTGCGATGACCTGGCATTTGGCATCGCCGTGTACGATGGCCCGCTGGGGCAGCGCAAGGTCCACCGCGAGAGCGTCCAGCAGCAGGTAGTCGGGCTGGGGATCAAGTTCTTCAATGGCCTGTTTCATGGCCAGGCGGGAAGCCTGGTAGATGTTGATTCGGTCAATGACGCAAGCGTCCACAGCAGCCACGGCCCAAGCTGAGGCGCGTTCGCGAATCCGCACGGCCAGCTCTTCCCGGCGTTCGCTGCCCAGCACTTTGCTATCGCGGAGGCCGCGGATGGGACGCTCCGGACAGAGGATCACGGTCGCGGCAAAAACCGCCCCGAACAGCGATCCCCGGCCCGCTTCGTCGGCCCCGGCCACCAGGTGGAAACCCGACTTCCACAGGGCCCGCTCGATTCGTCCGTCGCACCGATAGTCTCGTTTAGCAAGGGCCTGCAAGTTACTCGCGCTCTTTGAGACGGGCTGCTTTGCCTTTCAATCCGCGGAGGTAGTATAACTTGGCCCGTCGCACTTTGCCGGTCCGCACCACCTCGATGTGGTCCACCACGGGGGCGTGCACCGGAAAGATGCGCTCCACGCCGTGGCCGAAACTGGTCTTGCGCACCGTGATGGTCTCGCCCAGACCTGTATTCTTGCGCGCGATCACGGTACCTTCGAAGGCCTGGAGCCGTTCCTTGTCGCCTTCCTTGATCTTCACATGCACCCGCACGGTGTCTCCAGGCCGGAATTCCGGAACGCTCTCGCGCTTGTTCTTATTTGTGAACTTGGTCAGTAACGGGGAATTCATCGCTCTGCTTCCTAGCTTTCAGTAAATCGGGACGAAGGCGGCTGGTCTTCTCCAGGGCCGCCTGTTTGCGCCAACGGCGGATTTCCTCGTGGTGCCCGCTCAGAAGCACCTCTGGCACCCTCCAGTCCCGGAAATCCGCCGGCCTGGTATACTGCGGGCAGTCCAGCAGCAAGGCGCCACTCTCGGCCTCGCTGAAGGATTCCTGGACAACCGAGGCCTGGTTGCCCAGCACGCCCGGCAGGAGCCTGGCCACCGAATCGGTGACCACCGCGGCCGCTAGCTCGCCGCCGCTCAACACGTAGTCGCCAATCGAGATCTCTTCGTCGGCTAAGTGCTCAGCCACGCGCTCATCCACTCCTTCGTAGCGGCCACAAATGAGGAACAACTCAGCCTGGCCAGCCAGGCGCCGCGCCATGGCCTGATCGAATAGCCGGCCTTGTGCCGACAACAGGACAATCCGCTGTCCCGGTTTGCGCTCCGGCCAGATCGATTCGACGGCCCGGAAAATCGGCGCCGGTTTCAGCAGCATGCCTTCTCCGCCGCCAAAGGGCCGGTCGTCCACCGTCTTGTGGCGATCAGACGTCCAGTCTCGCAGATTATGGATCCGAATATCGATCGCCCCGGCTTCCCGCGCACGCGCCACCACCCCGTGCTCGAACAGACCCCGAAAAAACTCCGGGAAGATGGTGAGCACGTGAAAAATCATGGGCTGTTCAGTTCTTTCAATCCTTCCGGCAAATCCACCAGGATACGCCTGGCCTGCAAGTCGATCTCGACGCAAATCGCTCGCGCGAAGGGAACCAGCAGGGGCTCCTCAGTCCCAGCTCGTTCCACCTCGAGCAACGCGGCAGCGCCGCACTCCTGCCATCCTGTAACCACTCCCAAGCGCTCTCCGGTGCCGCGTTCGACCACCTCGCAGCCGGCCAGGTCGGAGTGGTAGTACTCGCCCGGCGGGGCTTCCGCGCGCTCGGCCCGAGGGACACGCACCTCGGCGCCTTGCAGCCGCTCGGCCTGGGAGATCGAATCCACTCCCCGGAACTTGAAAATCAGGCGATCGCGATGCAGCCAGACCCGCTCAATCTCGAACGGCGCCGCTTCCGCTGAACTGAAGAGATAGACTCTCCGCAGCCCCCGGTAACGCTCCACCGAACCGCCCAAAGGGATCGCCGAGAGTTCTCCACGCCGGCCCCAGCAGCGGGCCAGCACGGCCAGCGTCACCCACTTTGGGTCAGCTCTCGCTTCCGATGCCGATTCCAGAGCCTACTCCAGAATCTCCAAGCGTGAAGCGCCGGTTCAGCTTCATTCCGGCCGCTCCTAAAATGGTTCGGATCGAGCGTGCAGTCCGGCCCTGTTTGCCGATCACCTTTCCCAAGTCACTGGGGGCCACCCGCAGTTCCAAAACGGTGACCTGTTCCCCTTGAACTTCGCGCACGGTAACTTGGTCCGGGATGTCTACCAGAGCCTTCGCAATCTCTTCCACCAACTCTTTCATCCCTGCCATCCCTGCGCCTCCTCAATGCTTCGATTCTAACATTGTCGAAATCAGCCCCGCTTCCAACCGGATTCAGACCGCCGGTCCGCCGACCGGCGCAGGGTTCTTTTCGAGAAGACGGGCAACCGTATCGGAGGGTTTCGCGCCCACCTTCAACCAGTGAGTGATGCGGTCGTGATTCAGGTGCAGCACGGCCGGATTCTTGACCGGATTGTAGTACCCGACTACTTCGACGGCCCGGCTGTCCCGGGCCTTCTCCTTCTCGATCACCACCACGCGGTAGGACGGCTTCTTCTTCGCGCCGAATCGCGCCAACCGAATCATCAGCATAGTCTGTGTTGCACTCCTCACAATAGATCGTGGGTCGTAGATCGTGGATCGCGGACATCCACGTTCCACGTTCCACGATCCTGCTACAAGCGCTGCTCCAAGATGCTGGGCAGCTTCAGCTTGCCCAGCTTTCTTCCCAGGAACCCGCCGGAGAAACTCTTCATCATTTTGCGCATCTGCGCGTACTGCTTCAGCAACTGGTTGACTTCCTGGACCGTGGTTCCGCTCCCCCGGGCGATGCGCCGCCGCCGAGCGCCGTTGATCAGCATGTGATGGGCGCGCTCGCGGGGAGTCATCGAATCGATGATCGCCACCACGCGGGTGATTTCCTTCTCGTCCACCTTGACGTTCTTCAACTCCTTGAGAGGCCCCAACTGCGGCATCATCGATAGGATGGATTCCAGTGGCCCCAGTTTCCTCAACTGCCGTATCTGGTCGCGGAAGTCCTCCAGCGTGAATTCGTTCTCGATGAGCTTGCGCCCGATCTCCTCGGCCTGCTTCTGATCGATGTTCTCTTCCACCTTCTCGATGATGGACAGAACGTCGCCCATGCCCAGGATGCGGGAAACCACGCGATCGGGATGAAACGGCTCCAGGGCGTCGAATTTTTCTCCGATGCCGACGTACTTGAGCGGCTGGCCGGTGACGGTGCGGATTGACAGGGCCGCCCCGCCGCGGGCATCCCCGTCCATCTTGGTCAGGATGATACCGGTAATTCCCAGCCGCTTGTGAAACTCCTCGGCCGAGCGCACGGCGTCCTGGCCGGTCATGGCATCGGCCACAAACAGAATCTCGATGGGGGAGAGCAGTTCCTTGAGCTGCTGAAGCTCCTGCATGAGCTGCTCGTCGATGTGCAGGCGCCCGGCGGTGTCCAGCAGCAGTACATCTTTCCCGGTGTTGACGGCCTCCCGGCGCGCGCCGCGCGCCAGCTCGGCGGGTTGCGTTTCTTCCGGCCTTCCCTCATACACCGGCAGCCTGACGTCCCGGGCGATAATGCTCAACTGCTCCCGCGCCGCCGGCCGGTAGACGTCTACCGAAGCCATCAAGGGGCTATGCCCGTTCCTGGAGAGCCAGCGCGCCAGCTTGCCCACCGTGGTGGTCTTGCCGGATCCTTGCAGCCCCACGATAAACATCACGCTGGGCGGCTCGTTGGCAAAGCGCAGCTTGGATTGATGGCTGCCGAGAATCTTCACCAGCTCGTCGCGGACGATCTTGACCACCTGCTGGGCCGGAGAGAGTGCCGTCAGGACTTCCTGACCCAGGGCTTTCTCCTTGATGTTCTCGATGAGCTGCTTGACCACGCGGAAGTGTACGTCCGCCTCCAGCAGGGCCACACGGATCTCGCGCAGGGCGGCCTCCATGTTCTCGGCCGTCAAGCGGCCTTCGCCGCGAAGATTCTTGAAGATCCGTTGCAGTTTTTCCGATAAATTCTCAAACATGATCGGGTTCCGGAGTACGCCTGGGAATCCCTAAGGTCCCGCACACCGCCGCTGGTCAGTTCTTTTATTATAGGGCCTTTCGCAGGCCTTCGCTACTCGAACAAGCTGCGCACTGGAACCGAGAAGCCCGGCAAAAGATCCGGCGCCTCCAAAGGCTGCTCGCCTTGTAGCACCCGGCTGCTGCCCGAGGCCTCGAAGACATGGACCTCTTCGGCCTCCGGGTAAACGACCCAGACTGTGTGGC
Source organism: uncultured Acidobacteriota bacterium (assembly GCA_963725415.1). Classification (GTDB taxonomy): domain Bacteria; phylum Acidobacteriota; class Terriglobia; order Bryobacterales; family Bryobacteraceae; genus CAVRZY01. The sequence continues at coordinate 20,776 of CAVRZY010000100.1, forward strand.
CGCCGTGTCTCAAATACTGCACCACTTTCCGGGTTATCGACCGGGCGCTGTCCGAAGGGGAAACCACCTCCACTGCCAGGTCTGGGGCGCCTTCGATGTAACCGTCGGGGCTTTCCTCGCTGGCCCGTCCGGCGCGCACGAAGGCCACGTCCGGAGCGCGCACCGTAGCCGGCTCGCGGCTCAGCAGGAACCCGGTTTCAGAAACGTAGACCTCGCCCAACGGCTTCTGCCGCAAGAACTGATTCAGAAGGAAGCTGACTGTGTTCTGGATTCTGCCATGCTTGCGCTTTGCCGGTGACATCGAGATGAGTTCCCCCTCGTCAAGCTCATAAAACAACCCGTCGCTCTCGAGTTCCTCGAACTCCCGCAGACTCAGGATCGTCTTAGCGCCCATAGCTCAATTGTACGCCCGTCTGCCGCACACGGTACCTTGGAAAGGTCCCGCCAGCGCGGGATCCGTGTTCCTCATAGCACCAGCATGCAATCTCCGTAAGAGTAGAAGCGGTAGCCGGCCTCGACCGCGTGGCGGTAAGCGGCCAGTACCAAGTCTAGCAAGACGCAACCGAACCAGTAAGATGCAC
>CAVRZY010000101.1:0-17486 GCA_963725415.1 uncultured Acidobacteriota bacterium
GCTTATGGAAATTCCTCGGTCCCCACCGAGGCAAGCATGCCTGCCTGCCCTTTACCCTATTTGGTTCAGGGCCTACGGCAGAAAGGGTCTGCTAAAATGGATATCTTCCCATTTTAATCACTGAATCTGCAATCTCCCGTCTCAAGGCGACCGTATTCACAGGGGTGAAACGGGTCAATTTTTTGTCCGGCAGCAAAGGAGACCTGGTGCGTCACATCAATGCCTTGGGTTCGATTTACAAACCTTAGGGTATGATCGCCCGCGTTTATCCTGGAATTCGTATATGGGCTTATACCTAGCTGCGTGCCGTCAAGATAAACCTCCACCCACGGGTTTGTATAAACGATCAGCGAAGCGACTTCGGCAGGCTGAGCTAATGCGCTCCGCATAGGCTCCGGTTTTTGTTTTTCGTAGGGAACTGCGGCAGTACGCGTCTCCTTGCCCGCGTTCGAAAATACAAACTGGCCTGAACCGAGGATGGTTCCATAATCTGGAGTCTGGTAGCTGTTCCTTGCGCGGACATTCTGTTCGGCATACATGCCGATTTCTTTGAAGGTGACATATCCGTCGTTGTTGAAATCCGCGTTTCCGGACATTGCCTCAAGAAGCACGTTTGTGAAAAGGCCGTCCACAGCGGGCTGGTCAGCCATGCCGGCGGATATGCCGTAGATGCCGCGTTTGCCGAGGTAATCCTCAACCCCGCCTTCCTGGATGCTTGCCCTCATGAGCAGGCAGCCGGAGAAGCACGAATCCATTATCAGAAGGGTATGCTTGGCGTTGCAATGGTTGATGATCTCTTCGCGGATCTGCTTCATGGGAATGTAGGTGGAGGGATCACCGTCACGCCCCTCGACCGGAACGAGGTAGCCGGTTTCGGAGCCATCCCATGCGGATTTTTGCGTATAACCGTGGCCCGAGTAGAAGAACACAAAGCGGTCGTTGCGGCCGGTTGCCCGGGCAGCCCTGCGCAGTTCAGCGATGATTTGAGGATCAAACTGGTTGTAAGTCGTCGCGTCCCGGATCTGATTCTGGAGTCCAAACCGCTCGGCGACATCGCGGGGGGCGTAACCGCCGTTGACCGCCACCACATTGCTGAAATCGCCCTTCAGCATGGCGTCCGTGGGGAGCAACGAGGTGAATTGGGCGCCGTCGTAGTAGTACCGCGGCTCGATGGCCACAAAGAAGAAGGTCCGGTTGTGCCCGTCATAGGAGAACGGTCCAAGAAGCTTCCGGGGAAGCTCGACCGGGCCGCCCAGGGTAAACCCAAACTGGTGCTGCCGGCGGTTGGATTCCGGACGGTTGCTCGTCGAGGTGGTGAAGGGCGCGGCGTTGAGCGCCGGGTTGCGATGGTACCAGTACAGCAGGCCGTCGTAACGATTGGTGCCCGACTTGGTGGTCATGTTGATGACGCCGCCGCCGGTTTGCCCGAACTCGGCGGAGAAGTTGGAGGTTTGCACGGTGAATTCCTGCACCGTGTCGGGCGAGAAGGTGACGATCGCCCGTCCCAGGCCCACCCCGGTATTATTGGCGCCGTCGGCGAGGATGGAGGTGCTGCCGGCGCGCCCGCCGTTGACGTTCACGTTGAAGCCGGGAGCGGGAATCTCCGAGCCCAACTCCGGGTCTTCGGTGCCCGCCACCCCTGACACGTTAGCGGCGGTTAGCGCCAGATCCAGCACGCTGCGGTTGTTGAGCGGCATCTCGGCGATCTGGCGTTCCGTGATGGTCTGACCCACGGCGCCGGAGTCGGCGGTCAGCACATCCGGGGAGGCCGAGACGGTAATCTCGGTTGCCACCGCACCCGGCTCCAGGGTCACATTGACGGAGGCCACCGCGGCGGTGTCAACCTTGACCTTCTCGATAACCGCCTTCTTGAAGCCTGCGGCCTCGACCGTGACTCGATAGTAGACCGGGTCCAGCAGGGGCGCAGAATACGCCCCGGACTCGGAGCTGGTCAGCCGGATGGATTCGTTGGTTCCGACGTTAGTGATGGTGACAGTGGCGCTGGGGATCACCGCGCCCTGCTGGTCGAAGACCGTGCCGCTGATGCCGCCTTTGTTGGTCTGCGCGACCACTGCGGCCACCCAAACCAATGCCGACAACAAAATGTAGGTTCTCTGCATGGCCTTTCACCTCACTGGGGGGTCACCCTTTCTCCTTACTGAAAGCGCTACATCGGCTGTGCTCAATTCTAGCACCGGCTGCCGGGGCCTTCCAGGCGTCGGCGCGGCTTGCCCTGCCCGAGTTTGTTGAGCGGGGCGGTTCGGGAAGGGCAATTCGGGTACGGGCCACGAATTTCGCAAAGGCGGCGAAATTCGCGCCGGTCCCCGAATTGCGCTGAGTCCCCTGTTGCGGGCGGCAAAAGTGGGGGAGGGCGAGGTCACTGCGCCGGCAGCGCCGGAATTTTAGGACAATAGCAGTGATGGTAGTCGAGATCGAGGGCGTGCCTCTGCACCTGGCGCATCCGGACGAGATCCCTATCCGCTGGGTGGGGCAGGAAGAGGTGATGCGGCAGTTGCTGGCGGCCTGGCTGGTGGTGGACCCGCAGGACTTGCCCATGAACCCGCGGCTGATAGGACGGCCCGGCGTGGGCAAGACCACTCTGGCCTACGCCGCCGCCAAGCGACTGGAGCGGGAGGTCTACATCATGCAAGCCACCGTGGACACGCGCCCGGAAGACCTGATCGTGCAGCCGGTGATCGAAGGCGCCTCCAAGCTGCGCTACGTGGCCTCGCCGCTGCTGACGGCGGTGATCCGCGGCGGGGTGGCCATTCTGGACGAGGGCAACCGCATGAGCGAGAAGAGCTGGGCCAGCCTGGCGCCCCTGCTGGACGTGCGCCGCTACGTCGAGTCGATGGTGGCCGGCATCAAGATCAAGGCCCACCCGCTGTTCCGCCTGGTCACCACCATGAACGATGACGCCTCGACCTTCGACCTGCCCGAGTATATCCACTCGCGCCTCCAGCCGCAGATCCTGATCGATTTCCCGGAGCGCGACGAGGAGTACCAGATCCTGAAGGAAAACTTGCCCTTTAGCGACGAGCGCATCCTCCAGTACGTGACCGAGTTCCTCCAGCAAGCCCATGCCGCCGACGAACGCTACACGGTCCGCGACGGCATCAACGTGGCGCGGTTCGCTATGAAGCTTAAGCGGCTGGCGACCGACGAGACACATGAATTGCGAGCGCTCCAGGTCTCCATCCTGGAAACCCTGGGAGAAGAGGCGCTGCGCTATGTCCCGCGAGTTTGACCGGGAACTCGAGGAGTTCTTCAAGGCCTCCGGGAGCCTGAGCCGGGGGCGCTTCCGCTACCTGCCGGTGGCGCCGGGCCGGCTGGAGTTCGCCATCGAGGTGCGCCAGGCCATTCTGCGCGAGCAACCTCGGGTGGTGGCCGTCGAGCTTCCTGTCACCCTTCAGGAGGTCTACCTGCGCGCGGTGGCGCGCCTGCCTCAGATCACGGTCCTGCTGTATCCCGATGAGAAAGACGAAGAGCGCGCCATCTATGTCCCGGTCGAGCCGGCCGACCCGTTCACTGAAGCCATCCGCACCGGGATCCAGATCGGCGCGGAAATCCTGTTCGCGGATCCGGATCTGGGCGAGCGGCCCCACCTGCCGGACCGCTATCCTGACCCTTATTCGATCCGCCGCATTGGCCTGGAGAAATACGTCGAAGCCTACCGCGTCTTCCCGCAGCCGCGCTCGGAGGCCATCGCCGAGCACGCCGCCGGCATCGCCTGGAAGCTCCAGGGGACCGGGCCGGAGGATCAGGTTCTGGTGGTGCTCTCCCTGAACCTGCTGGACCCGGTCCTGGACGCCATCCAGGAGCCGCAAGCCGAGCCCGGAGGGCGCCGCCTCCGGCGCGAGGTTCAGCTCCTCAATCCCCATCCCGACTGTCTGGCTGAAATTACCGCCGAGTATCCCTTCCTGCAATATCGTTACGAGCAGCTTCGCACCGGGACACCTTTTCCGGCTTGCGATCGACCCAAGCTGCAATTAGAGGTTTTCCGCGAGGCGGCGAAAGCCTACGAGACCAACACCGGAGACCGGTTGGCGCGTTGGCAGCCCCGCCTGCTGGCCCGCTACACGCGCAACCTGGCGCTGGCGAGCGGCGAGCTGACCGCCGGGTTGTTCGATCTGACCGTGGCCGCTCGCTCAATTGTGGACGACAACTACGCCTGGGAAGTTTGGGAAACCGGCGGCCGCTATCCGCCGCAGCAAGCCGAGAGCGATCTGGAGACGGTGAACCTGTCGGGCGAGGAAGTCTGGCTTAACACCAAGCGCATCCGGTTGCGGCGGCGCCTTCCACGCCCAAAGCAGCGCCTCAAGCCCGCCGGTCTGAAGCCTCGCAAGAAGGAGCAATACCCCGGCGAATGGGCCCAGCAGTTCAACGGTGAGGCCATCTGCTCCTACCCGCCCGAGGACCTGGTAGTCGAGGATTTCGGCCGCCTCCTCAAGCGCAAGGCCAAGAGCATTCTCTCGGAAGAGCGCGCACGGACCGAGCCGTTCAGCACTTCCCTCCTGGATGGGATGGATCTGCGGGAAACCACCCGCAACTGGCACGAAGGAAAGATCTACGTGCGCCAACCGCAGAGAATCGCCGGCGAGGTGGGCTCGCTGATCGTGATCTTCGACGAAGACCGCCAGGACCGCTACCCTTACCTCACCACCTGGCTGGGCGAGCACCAGAACGAGTCCGACATGGCCTTCTACTCGACCAATCCGTTCGAGCGCCTGGTGGGTCCGGGCATTGGGCGGGCCGAGTACGGCGGGTTTCTGATGAGCCTTCCGCCGCGGCGCATGATCGATGTGTGGACCGACCCGGACTACGAATTCGCCCAGACCAAACCGGAGCGCCTGCTGCTGGCCGGCCTGGACTACTCCATCCACCGCTATGTGGTCTATGTGGCCTCCCGCCCCCCGCGTTCCATTTACCGCTCCATCGCCTACCGCTTTGGCCGCTCGATCCTCTACCTTCCCATCGGCCAGCTCTCCTCGCAGAAGACCAAGAAGCTCCGCGTGGTCCACGTGCTGGACAGCTACGCCCGGCGCGAGGAGGCGAAGCAATACATCTGGTGAGAACGGGCGCCGCGGTCAGAGAGCCTGCAAGATGGCGTCCACCAGGCCGTCGGTTGTGAAGGTCTTGGCTTCGACGGCGACGGCGATGCCGTGTTTGCGCACCGTGGCGGTCGTCACCGGCCCGATCGAAGCGACCCGCACGCCTTCCAGAGACGCAGCCCCGGCGGCGGCGACGAAGTGGGTGACCGTCGAGGAACTGGTGAAGGTGATCCAGTCCGGTTTGCCGGGGCCGGAAAAGATCTGCCGGGCCAGGGCGGGCGCCTCTTCCGGGATTACGGTTCGATAGGCTTCCACGACGTCCACCTGTGCGCCACGGCGGGCCAGCTCGATTGGCACCAAGTCGCGAGCCACCGCCGCGCGGGGTAGCAGAATGCGCTTGCCAGCCAAATCGTACGGGGCAAAGGCCTCCAGCAGGCTCTCGGCAACGTATTGTTTAGGGATCAGGGCGACGCGCAGTCCCAGTTTCTGAATGGCCCGCCTGGTAGCCGGGCCGATGGCGCAGATCTCAGCGCGTAAGTCCTGTAGTTTCGGGGAGTAAAGCCTAAAACGTTCAAGAAAGAATCGAACCCCGTTGGCGCTGGTGAAGATGAGCCAGTCGTAGCTGTGCAGGTTCCGGATGGCTGCATCCAGCGGCCCATAGTCCAGAGCGGGCCGGATTTCGATGGTGGGGAACTCGATAACCTGGGCGCCCAAAGTGCGCAATCTGGCGCTGAGTTCGGCCGCCTGCTGGCGGGCGCGAGTCACCACGATTCTCTGTCCCGAGAGGTCGTTCATATTCCGTAGACTGCCTCCAGGATTTCCTGAGCGCCGGCGGCCAGCAGTTCCTGGGCCAGTGCCTCCCCGAGTTTCAGAGCCTCGGCCAGCGGGCCGATGGCCTGGCGCCGCACGATTCTCGATCCGTCGGGAGAGACCACCACTGCCAGCAAGCGCAATTGGTCGTTCTCGACGCGGGCGTGCGCGCCAATGGGCACCTGGCAACCCCCACCCAGGGCGGCCAGAACCGCGCGCTCGGCCAGGACTGCGGCCCGCGTTGGGGCGTGATCGAGCCAGCCGCAGGCGCGTTCCGCCTCACCTCCGTCCTGGCGGGTTTCGACCGCCAGCGCCCCTTGCCCCACTGCCGGGCACATCGTCTCGACAGGCAGGAACTCCGTGATTCGCTCCTCCCAGCCCAGCCGCTTCAGGCCGGCCGCGGCCAGCACCAGGGCCTCATAGTGTCCCTGGGCCAGCTTGCGCAGCCGAGTGTCCAGGTTGCCGCGCACCGGCACCACCTTCAGATCCGGCCGCACCGCGCGTAGCTGCGCCTGGCGGCGCAACGAGCTAGTGCCCACCCTGGCTCCCGCCCCCAGTTCGGCAAGCCGACGACCCGCCAGCACGTCGCGTGGGTCCTCGCGCTCCGGGATGGCCGCCAGCGTCAACCCCAGCGGCAACTGCGTCGGCAGGTCCTTGAGGCTGTGCACGGCCAGGTCGATGCGGCCCTCCAGGAGCGCCTCTTCGATTTCCTTGGTAAACAGCCCCTTGGTTCCCACACCGGCCAGCGGCACGTCGGTGATCTTGTCCCCGGTGGTCTTGATGATTTCGATACAGCAGGGGACGCTCAGGGCTTCCAGTCTGCCCTGAACCCAGCGGGCCTGGCAGAGGGCCAGTTGCGATCCCCGTGATCCGATGGTGAGCACGCTCAGCTCCCCAGGCGGAACACCCTGCGGATGGCCTCGATGATGTGGCTGCCTTCAGGCTGCCCGGCCTGCCGCCGCAGCTCGGAAATCGGGGCGTGGGCGATCTTGTTGATGATGCCCCGGGTGAGCGCTTCCAGAGCCTCTTCCTGCTGCGGCGTCAGAGGCCCCATCTTCCCGCGCGCCCTCTCGAGCTCGCCGGCGCGGATCTGCTCGAGCTGATCCTGAAGGCTCACGATGGTAGGCGCCACTTCGCGCGCCTTCAGCCGCCACATCATCCGCTCGACTTCCTGGGAGACGATCTGCTCGGCCAGCTCGGCGCGCTTCTTCCTCTCGCCCAGGTTGGCATCCACCACCTTTTGCAGGTCGTCGATGTCGTACAGGAACACGTTATCGAGCTCGTTGACCTCCGGCTCGATGTTCCTGGGCACGGCGATGTCGATGAGGAACATGGGGCAGTTGCGGCGCGCTTCGATGACCCGGCGCATGTCGCTCTTTTTCAGGATGTAGTGGGGCGCGCCGCTGGAGGTAATGAGGATATCGATTTCCGGCAGAAACCCCAGGAAGCGGTCGTATTCGATGATGGTCCCGCGGAAGGTTTCCGCCAGCTCGCGGGCACGCTCGAGGGTCCGGTTGGTGACAAAGACTTGCCGGGCGCCGGAGCGGTGGAGATGCCGCGCCGCCAGCTCCGACATTTTCCCCGCGCCCACCAGCATGACCTTCTTGTCGGCCAGCGAGCCGAAAATCTCCCGCGCCAGCTCGACCGCCGCGTAGCTCACCGAGACGGCGCTTTCCCCGATGCCGGTCTCCGAGCGCACGCGCTTGGCCACGGCGAAGGCTCGCGTCAGCAGGGTTTCCATGAAGCTGTTGATCGCCCCCTGCGCCTTGGCCGCGGCGTAGGCCGCTTTCAACTGCCCCAGGATCTGCGGCTCACCGACGATCATCGAATCCAGGCTGGCCGCCACCCGGAACAGGTGCCGCACGGCCTCGCGGTCTTCGTAGTGGTACAGGTGAGGATAGAGCCATTCCGGGGCAACCTGCCGGTTGTCGGCCAGGAACTGATCCACGGCAAAACAGGCGTCCACCCCGTCCTGGGCTGTAAGCGCGATTTCGACCCGGTTGCAGGTGGAAAGGATCAGGCCCTCCTCGACGCCCTCCGGGCCTGCAGCTCTTTCAGCGCCCCAGCCAGCGATTCCTGGTCGAAGGCCAGCCGCTCGCGCACTGCCACCGGCGCGGTCTTATGATTGACGCCTACGATCAGGAACCTCATCGGCTCAACACCGTCCGCAGCCCGGTGTGCGCGGCCCAGGTCAGCGCCGAGCAGCCCACCAGCGCGATCACCATCAGGGCCGCCTTCCTCCCGCGCCAGCCGGCCATGCCGCGCAAGAACACCATCGCCAGGTAAAGAGCCCAGGTGGCCAGCGAAATCACGATTCGCGGATCGCCGATCCAGCGCGGGCCGGCCTCGATCGAGGCCCAGGTGCTTCCGGCGATGACCGCCAGCGTGATGAACACAAACCCCAGCGCCATGGCCTTCGTCATTAGCTCATCCAGCGTTCCCAGCGGCGGGAGGCGATCGAAGGAGGGGCTCGGCTTCTTGCTTTTCAGTTGCCGCTCGCGGATCAGGTACAGGAGGGAAGCCACGGCGGTCAGAAGCAAGGTGGCATAACCCACCAGGACCAGAAAAACGTGCACGATCAGCCAGGCGTTGCGCACCGTGGCATCCGTCCAGCGGGCCGGCGGACTTTTCAGCCCGCCCATCAGCGTCAGTACGAAAACCAGCGGAAAAATGAAGACGCTCAGACTCTCGAACCGATAGCGCCAGTAAACGAACAGGAACAGCAGCGCAATCAGGAAGGCGCACAGCGTGACCGATTGGTAAAAGTCGTTGGCCGGGAAGTGTCCGGTGGCCACCCCTTCTTCAACGATTGAAACCAGTTGCAGGATGACGCCAGTGTAGAAGGCCCCCAGGGCCACTGGGAAGATGCTGGTTCGCCGTCGCAGTGCGGTCAGCAGGGCGTGCACCAGCCCCAGCGAATACAGGGCCACGGCAAGACGCGCCCACACAACACTCGTCGGATACATGAAACGGCCGGCTCGGGAAGAGGCTGAACCTCTTAGTATAGCGCGAGTTAGCAGCTCGTAGACAAAGTCTGGCAGAGCGGTCGGCGGAGGGAATTTCGGGGACAGGCGACGAAACTCCCCCGCGGCTAAGTGCCCTGGTTGAATGGCCGCCTCGAGAACGGAGTTTCGTCGCCTGTCCCCGAAATTCGCGCATTGTGACTTTATCGACGGGCTGTTAGCTCGATGCGGCTGGGCCGCCTTCAGCCGCTGAGGGCTGACAGCTATCCTAGAATCATGGACAAGTTTCTGGATGGTAAAGCTGCGATTGTGACCGGCGCGACTCGGGGCATCGGGCGCGCCATTGCGGAGGCGCTGTTGCGGTCAGGAGCCTCGGTGGCTATTTGCGGGCGCTCGGCGGATGGGGTCCGGCAGGCGGTCGAGGAGCTCGGGCAACCGAGTGGCGGCAAGCTGATCGGGACGGCGGCCGACGTCGGGCAACCGGACCAAGTGCAGGCTCTGTTCCGGCTGGCGGAGGAACAGCTCGGCGGTCTGGACATCCTGGTCAACAACGCCGGGATTGGACTGTTCCGCCCGGTCGCCGACCTGACCTTGGAGGAGTGGCGCCGCACCATCGCCACCAATCTCAGCGGCGTGTTCTACTGCTGCCGCGAGGCCATGCCACGGTTCCGCCAGCGCGGGGGCGGATTCGTGATCAACATCAGCAGCCTGGCGGGTAGAAACGCCATCGCGGGCGGCGCTGCCTACAACGCCTCGAAATTCGGCCTGAACGGTTTCAGCGAGGCCATGATGCTGGACCACCGCTACGAGGGCGTGCGCGTCTGCTACATCATGCCAGGCAGCGTCGATACGGAGTTTGGCACGCACACGCGCGGCTCGGACTGGATGATCGCCCCGGCCGACGTTGCCGAAGTGGTGCTCGCCGTCCTCAGGATGCCGGATAGAACCCTGATCAGCCGCGTCGAAATCCGCCCCACCAAACCCAAGAAGTGAACCTGGCTACTGACGTTCAGAACCCGGTCTGTTCGGTGCGGGCGATGATCTCGTTTTGGAGCGGGATGGTGAGGTCGCAGAAATAATCGCTGTAGCCGGCCACGCGGACGATCAGGTCGCGGTATTTCTCGGGCTCCTTCTGCGCCGCGCGCAGGGTCTCGGCGGTTACCACGTTGAACTGGATGTGGTGCCCGTCCAGCTTGAAATAGGTGCGCACCAGGTGGGCCAGGTGAGTGAGGCCGTCCTCGCCTTTGAGGATGTGGGGAGTGAACTTCTGGTTGAGCAGCGTGCCGCCCGTCCGCGCGTGATCCATTCTTGAGGCTGACTGGATCACCGCCGTGGGCCCGCAGCGGTCCACGCCCTGCACCGGAGAGATGCCGTCGGAGAGCGGCTCGAAGGCCTTGCGCCCGTCGGGAGTGGCGCCGGTCAGCGACCCAAAATAGACGTGGCAGGTAGTCGAGAGATAGTTCACGCGATAGGTCCCGCCGCGCGTGTTCTTCCGGCCGTTGACTTCGTCATAGAACGCATTGAAAACGTCCACAAGGATGCCGTCGGCGTAGTCCTGATCGTTGCCGTACTTGGGCGTTCTGTTCCACAGCAGCAGGCGCGTTCTCTCGTGCCCCTCAAAGTTCGCCTTCATGGCCTCCAGCAATTCGGTCATGGTAAGCGTCTTCCGATCGAATACGTGGCACTTGATGGCGGACAGGCAGTCGGTGCAGGTACCCGGCGCGACCCCCATGATGTAAGTGGTGTTGTAGCGCGGTCCGCCGTTGTGGTAATCCCTTCCGTTGGCGATGCAGTCCTCGACCAATAGGGAAAGGAAGGGCGCCGGCATGTGACGCGCGTACAGCCGCTCGATGACGTTGCTGCCTTTCACCTTGATGTCGATGAAGTGGTGGAGCTGCTGGCGGAAGGCCGCAAACACCTCCTCGTAAGAGCGGAAGTTCGAGGGCTCGCCGGTCTGGACGCCGATCGTCTTGCCGGTGCACGGATCGACGCCGTTGTTCAGAGCGATCTCGATCACCTTGGGCAGGTTGAAGTAGCCGGTGAGGATGTAAGCTTCCTTGCCGAAGGCGCCCGTTTCCACGCAGCCCGAAGTCCCACCCATGCGCGCGTCTTCAATGGACTTGCCCTGGCGCAGGAGTTCCTCAACCACCAGGTCAGCATTGAAGATGGAAGGCTGGCCCCAGCCTTGGCGCACGATCTCCAGGCCGCGCTTCAGGAAGCGGTCGGGGTTCTTCTTGCTGAGCTGGAGATTGGAAGAGGGCTGCAAAAGCCGCATCTCGTCGATGACGTCGAGGATCAGGTAGGTGACCTCATTAACGGCCGACGAGCCGTCGGGCGCCAGCCCGCCGTTGTTGATGTTGGCGAAATCGGTATAGGTTCCGCTCTCGGCAGCGGTGACGCCGACTTTGGGCGGGGCCGGCTGATTGTTGAACTTCACCCAGAAGCACTGGAGGAGTTCTTGGGCCAGCTCGCGGGTCAGCGTGCCGTCTTCGAGTCCTTTCTTATAGAACGGGTAGAGGTGCTGGTCCAGCCGGCCGGGGCAGAAGGAGTCCCACCCGTTCAGCTCGGTGATGACGGCGAGGTGAACAAACCAGTAGGCCTGTAGGGCCTCCCAGAAGTCGCGCGGCGCATGCGCCGGGACGCGGCTACAGATTTCGGCGATCCTCTCCAGTTCGGCCCTTCGCTGCGCGTTCTGCTCGGCGGTAGCCATCTCGCGAACTTTCTCGGCGTGACGCTGGGCAAAGCGGATCACCGCGCCGGCGGCGATGGACATCGCCTTCAGCTCCTGCTGCTTGTCATAGGCCTCCGGGTCGTTGAAGAAATCCAGGCGCGCGAGGCTGGCCTCGATATCCGCTTGCAGGTCCAACAGGCCCTTGCGATAGATCACATCGCCGAGCACGGTGTGTCCCGGCGCACGCTGCTCCATGAACTCCGTGTAGATGCCGGCCTCGTAAGCGTCTTTCCAAGCCGGTTCCATCTCGCGGAAGATGCGGTCGCGCACGCTGCGGCCCTGCCAGAAGGGAATGATCTGCTCCTGCTGGATCCTTCTGGCCTCCGGGTCCACGCGGTAGGAGGTCTTCTCGCGGGAGTTCAGGATGTCGAAGTCCTGGAGGCTGTGGCAGCACAGCTCGGGGAAGGTGGGCGTGGCCTTGGGAGCGGGCCCGCGCTCGCCTACGATCAGTTCCCCGTCCCCGATGCAGATGGTCTTGCGCTCCATCAGATACCGAAGGGCGCGGGCGCGGCGCACGGGCTGCGAGACCGGCTCGCACTGCCTGTAGAATTCGGTGAGGAGTGCGGCGCGCTCGATGGAGAGCCACGGTTTCGCGTCCAGGCTCGACTGCCGCAAGCGTGCGACTCGTTCGTTCATCGCTTACCCTCCAATGCTGACCGTAAAACCCCTCTCTCTCAATTCTGCCGCAATCCGGTCGAGGTTGGCATCCGGGGCCGGCTCCAGACCGCCCACCCGGCAAGTGATGCCCAGGCGCCTGTACTTGTCGATTCCGATCCGGTGATACGGCAGCAGGTCGATGCGCCGGAGGCCGAGGCCCCAGACCAGGCCGGCCAGTTGACGGACTTGTTCCTCGCTATCGTTGGCGCCGGGGATGAGTGGAAGACGGATGATGACCAGCCGCCCAGACTCAACCAGGGCCTGGAGGTTCGACAGGATTAACTCGTTCGAGACGCCCGTATAGTAACGGTGCTTGTCAGGATCGATGAACTTCAAGTCGTAGAGTACGAGATCTGCGTGACGGCTGACGTGAAGTAGGACCTCCTGCGGAGCGAAGCCGCTGGTATCGAGGACGGTGTGAATCCGGCGATCACGAGAGGCCCGAAGGAGCGCCTCTGCGAACAGAGGCTGCGAGAGCGGCTCGCCGCCGGAGAGGGTGACGCCACCATTCGACTCGTCGAAGAAGGCCAGGTCACGCTCGATCTCCCGGAGCACCTCCGAAACCGTCATGCGGCGGCCGAACAGGTGGCGCGCTTCCGCCACGCAGGCCTCGGCGCAAGCGCCGCATCGGAGGCAAGCCGCGGAGGTGCGCACGGCGCCGTCCACCAAGGCCAGGGCTGCGTTAGGACAGACGGCCAGGCAATCGCCGCAGCGCCGGCAGCGGTCCTCGAGATACATCAAGCTAGGCTGGAATTCCTGGCTCTCCGGGTTGTGGCACCACCAGCACTGAAGCGGACAACCTTTGAGGAAGACCGTGGTGCGGATGCCGGGGCCGTCGTGCAGCGAGAAGCGCATGATGTTGAACACCAGCCCGGAGGGCTCGGCGACGGTCCCGCTCTGACTCATGCTTGTGCCGCCGCTCCCTGACGGTCGCGGCTCGGAAGCGGTTTCCGAGCCACGCGCGGCTCGGGCTTGGGCGCTGGCGACGGAAGTGTGAACTCGAAGTCGCCCTGGACCGGAGTTTCAGCGGAGTTCTCGAACTCGTCGGTGGCCAGGACGGTCAGCTTATAGCGGCCGGGCGCGGGGTTGGGGAGCAGCCCGGTGAAGATGGCGTCGCCGGCCAGGGCGTCCCCGGCGAGGCCATCGTCGTTTAGCGGGATCTTCAGAATGCTGTCGCCGTTCCGCAGAGTCGCGGTGGTGGAACGGACGCGGCCGCCGTCGCGGATTCCCACCTCCAGGCGGTTCCAGCCGCTGACCTGCGCCCACAGCACTTGCGGCGGCGTACGGTCACGACCGGTGACGCGCACCTTGACCATTCCCTCCTTCAGGACGTGGTCCGGCTTGTTGGGGACCTGGTAGCGGACGAAGAACGGAATCTCGTGGCCTTCGGGGCAGGAACTGGAGATGAGGGGCAGCGAGATTTTGGCGGTGGCGCCCACATGATCGTAGTTGCTCCAGGGGTCTGAAAGGCGGAGCCTCAGATCGACGCAGGCGTCCGAAGTGAACAGCTCGACGGGGCGAAACGCGTCGCCGTCGGCAAGGGCGATGGCGATGGTTTCGCCGGGATTGGCCAGGCCGTCGGCGTTGCCGGCGCCCAAGGTCTTTTCAGCACGCTGGACGGCGCGCTCCCAAAGCGGCAGCTTGGCGCCGTCCACGATCCGGAAGTCAGCGAGCGCCGGCGCGTCGGGAAACAGCGGAATCTCCAGGGGGACCTCCGAAGAGGCGCTCTGGGCGTCCCGGAGTCGCACGCGCAGTTGAACGATCTCACGGTGGGCGTCGCTGACCAGCAACAGCACTTCTTCGGGGGCCAGGACGCGCTGGCCAGGGCCCAGCGTGGCCAACGAAAGGCTTCCCTGATTGATGACCACCTCCGGGTTGGGGGAGACGATCCGGGCGGAGATTCCGCGCGCGGCGCGCGCACCCTTGTTCAGAATGGCGAGCTTAAGGCGCACGGGTTTGCCGGCGGTGGCCCAGGGCGCTCCAAGGACGCGCCAGTCCGCTACAGTAAGCAACGGCTCGCCGGATTCCGAGATGCCGACCTCGTGCCGCGCGCCGTTGACCGCCAGGTGCAGCCTGCCGTTGCGGTCCGCGGTGCGGCGGAAGCGACGCACTTCACCGGTGTCAAGGTTCACGTCGGCGATTTCACAGGAGGCGGCGGGGCGGTAGGAGGCATCGGTGGTGATTCGCAGGTTGACCGAGGGCATCAGACCCCCGTCGGGCAGCCACTCGCGCACGCTGGATCGGAAACCGGAGCGGGAGACGTTCTCCAGCACGGTGAAGCCCGGCCGGTGCCGGTCGCTTGAGACCGAATAACCCCACACATCGAAGGTCGGGTAGACATCGGCGTGATGCCACAGAACGGGCCTGGGGAGCGGGATGCGGAAGGCCGCCATGTGGAAGCCCAGGGTCTTGGCCATGCCCGGCGTCCCGTGGTCCCAATCGAACTCCTCGTGCTCGTGGAAGGGCCGGGTGAAGTCCCAGATGAGGTTCATGCGGTGGTGGTACCAGCGGATGAAATCTTTCGAGCCCAGCACGATGCGGGTGCGCAGGCCCTCGTAATTGCGGTACAACTCGGTGTGCCGGTACTCGCTGGGGAAGCCGTTGGGACCCACGTAAAACTCCGAGGAACCCATGAAGTTCGAAGCGCTGCCCACCAGGTGGGGGTACTTGCCGGCGATCCAGAAGGACATGAAGCCGCCCATTGACAGGCCGGCCGTGGCGCGATGCTCGCGGTCGGCCAGGGTGCGGAAGTTGGCGTCGATGTAGCTCACCAGCTCCGGGAAGTACAGCGGGAATTGGCGGTAGGTTTCCACCGGGGAGATGTTGTAAGGCCGGGGATAATTCTCGCCGGGCGTGCGGGGGTTGTAACCATCCCACCGGACTACGATGACGTCGTGCTGTCCGACGAAGGCCGCGATATTGTCGCCGCCGTAGTCGTCGCCCGCGTCGTAGCCGCGGCCCTCGCGCGGCGGTTGATTGTAGCGTTCGCTCCAGCCGTGGAAGAAGTAGATGACCGGATAGCGCTTGTCCTTGGCCCGTTCGTAATCCGGCGGCAGAAAGATGCGAAAGTTGCGCTCCTCGCCGAAGACGTTGCTATAGTGCTTCAGGTCAAGAATGCGAGCCTGCGGAGCCGCCCAGGCCCAGGCCGCCAGAGCGAGAGAACTCCAAGAAGTGTCACCGAGCGAAGGAAGAGGACCGCTCGCGCCGCCGCTCCCGCAAGGTCGCGGCTCGGAACTGGCTTCCGAGCCGCGCGCGTCAGCAAGCGGGACTTTCTTAATGAGGCTCGCGCAATTGGGTGACAGCACGCTGCCGAGGTGTGCGCGGGGTTCAGCCTGCCGCGTCGAGACTTGTCTCGACGCCAGCTCAGTTCAGGCTGCAACAACGTGTCTCGGCACGAATGCCGAGACGGAGCCGGAGAGGCTGCGCCACAAGGTCAACAGTGCCGTCGGCACTCGGCATGATGAGAAATCCGGGCTAGAAATCGTACCGCAGCGCCAACTGCATGATGCGCGCGTTGCCGACAGTGCTGCTGAGCTTCCCGAACGATGCGGGCGTCACCAGGCTGGTACCCAGCCCGCCGAAGTTCGTGTTGTTCAAGATAGTGTAGGCCTCGGCGCGGAAGGAGACGCTGTGTTGCTCGGTAATCCGGAACCTCTTCGTCAGGGACATGTCCATGTTGAAGAAGCGCGGGCCGCGGAAGGCGTTCCGGCCGCTGCTGCCGATTTCGCCCGCAGCCGGGAACGAGAAGGCGCTGATTTGCTCCGGGGTAAGCCAGAAAACGCCGTTGCCCTGGCGCGCAACTGCGCCGATGTTCCGGTCGCCGGTGTAGTTGGCCCAGGTGTTTATGGTCGCCGGTCCGGAGGCCCGGCCCGAGCTGTAGGTGACGACGCCACCGCTCTGCCAGATGGTCGTCTGGCCCACGTCCCAACCGCCGATCAGCGAGTCGGCCCAGCGCGGGGCGTTCCCGGCCAGCCGGCGGCCCTTCCCAATCGGCAAGGTGTAAACCAAGGCGTAGTTGAACACGTGGGGCCGGTCGTAATCGCCGCGGCCGCGGTTGAGAGCAAGGTTGAAATTGTCGATCGGGCTGGTGAAGCCGTTGCCATCCACCGAGATGTTGTCCATCGACTTGCTGAAGGTGTAATTGGCGTTGAATCTCAACGCGCCGGCCTGGCGGCGCAGGCTCAACTGGAAGGAATTGTAATACGACCGCCCGTCATTGGTCCCGATGATCACCTGGTTGAATTGCGGGTAGTTCCGCAGGTAGAAATCGGAGATCCCGGCGGCGGCGTAGCGCGTGTAGTTGGCGCGGTCCATCGAATCCGCTGCACTGCCCACGGTGCCCTGGTCAATGATGCTGGCCCCGATGCTGGAAATGGCGGCACTCGCGGAGCCGAAGATCCGCACCAGGGTGTTGGCCGCAGAGACCGGCGCGCCGCTGGCGCGGAACGCCTGGAGTTCCCGGAAGGCGGCTAGGAAGTCCTCGTACACGCGAGGCTGATTCAGGTTCAGATCCACGAACATCTTGGTGCCTCGCGTCCCCACGTAGCCCACTTCGATTACGGTGTTGCGCAAGACCTCCCGCTGGAGAGTCAGGCTATAATGCTGGACGTAGCCTGTGCTCAGATTGGGGGCAAAAACGACGGTAGAAGTCGAGCGGGTCGAGGGCAAGAGGACCACGGGGGCGGCGGGTTGCTGGGGCAGCGGGATGCCGTCAGTGCCACGCGACGTCGCCGTTGGTCACGTTGTTCGGATAGACCGGCACGGCCTGCGAGAAGCCCGGCGTATTGCCGTCCATCAGGCTGATGGCGGCGCCGATGATGCGGTCGTAGAAAAGACCCCAGTTGGCGCGGATGGCCATCTTGCCGTCTCCCCGCACATCCCAGGCAAAGCCGATGCGCGGCGCGAAGTTGTTGTAGTCGTTGTTGTACCATCGGTGCTGCGCTGCACCTTCAGGTCGGCGATCTGGTTGACGCGATTGATCAGGGCGGCCTTGTCCAGAGTGCCTTGCAGCCGGTTCGCTTCAAACGGCACGCCGCTGAACTCGTAGCGCAACCCGAGGTTCAGCGTCAGGTTCGGCGGATCTTCCAGTCGTCCTGGAAGAAGTAGCCGTACTCGTGGACGTTGAGAGTGCGAACCCGCGGGGCGCCGGCCGCCTGGAACTTCTCCAGGTCGCTGTAAAAGGTCTGGGTCACCTGGTTCATGCGGCCCAGCAGGTCGTTATAGAGGTCCTCGAAGCGCTGCCGGTCGGCCGAAGCAATGTTCGTGGAGCTGACG